>NZ_JBDOQU010000003.1:0-344288 GCF_039839375.1 Inquilinus sp. CAU 1745 | reverse complement strand
GGGAGGCAAGGATTCATGCGCTGGGGGTCTGGACGGCCGTCCAGACCCCATGCGCTACAGAACAAACCACAAAACCTGTAACCCATGTCTCCGGGCTAACTTGTCACCCCTCTTTCCGGTTGCTCATTGTTAGCCCTCTCCCCTCGTGGGAGAGGGTTGGGTGAGGGGGCGTTGGTTTTCCTCCTTCGGGCAGGTTGACTTCCCGCGCCGAAATCGGGTTATGGTCGGCCATCCTTCCGCAACCGATCCGCAACCATGCCCGACCTCTCCCTCGAACGCGCCGCCGGGGCGCCTGACCTGCTGGTCGCCGGGGTCGACGAGGTGGGGCGGGGGCCGTTGGCGGGGCCTGTCGTCGCCTGCGCGGTGGTGCTGCCGCTGGCCGGGCTGCCCGAGGCCATGGCCCTGCTGATCGACGACAGCAAGCGGGTCCGGCCGGAGGTGCGGGAAAGCCTGCTGCCCGTCCTCATGGACCTCTGCCATGTCGGGATCGGCCGGGCGAGCGTGGAGGAGATCGATACCCACAACATCCTCCAGGCCTCCCACCTGGCAATGTGCCGGGCGCTCTCGGCCCTGCCCCACGCG
The DNA here is from genome assembly GCF_039839375.1 of Inquilinus sp. CAU 1745. Classification (NCBI taxonomy): domain Bacteria; kingdom Pseudomonadati; phylum Pseudomonadota; class Alphaproteobacteria; order Rhodospirillales; family Rhodospirillaceae; genus Inquilinus; species Inquilinus sp. CAU 1745. The sequence goes on along the minus strand of NZ_JBDOQU010000003.1, from coordinate 343,706 downwards.
CCCGATTCGGCGCTGGTCGACGGCAACCGGCTGCCGCCGGATCTGCCCTGCCGGGGCCTGGCGGTGATCGGCGGCGACGGGCTCAGCCTCTCCATCGCGGCAGCCTCCATCGTCGCCAAGGTGACGCGGGACCGGGAGATGGCGCGCCTGTCGCTGGAGCATCCGGGATATGGCTGGGAACGGAACGCCGGCTACGCCACGCCGGAGCACCGTTCGGCGCTCCAGGCGCTGGGCTGTACGCCCCACCACCGGCGCAGTTTTGCGCCCGTGGCTGAACAATACGCCTTAACCCTCTGACTCGGCGCGATGAATCGCGAATAATGAGTTGACGTCGATTCGGGCTCGATTCATTTTGGGCCGGTGAACCGAATCGTCAGAATCCCCACCCCCGCAGCGGAGCTTCCGCTCGATCGCATCCTGATCGGCGATTGCGTGGAGAACATGCTCGCCCTGCCGGAGGGATCGGTGGATTGCGTCTTCGCCGATCCGCCCTACAACCTCCAGCTCGGCGGCGACCTGCACCGGCCGAACAACACCCGCGTCGACGGGGTGGACGAGGAGTGGGACCGGTTCGACGATCTGGGGACCTACGACGCCTTCACCCGCGCTTGGGCGGAGGCCGCGCGCCGCGCGCTGAAGCCGGACGGCGCGCTGTGGGTCATCGGCAGCTACCACAACATCTTCCGGGTCGGCGCGATCCTTCAGGATCTGGGGTTCTGGATCCTGAACGACGTCATCTGGCGCAAGACCAACCCGATGCCGAACTTCCGCGGCACCCGCTTCACCAACGCCCATGAGACGCTGATCTGGGCCGCCAAGTCGCCCAAGGCGCGCTACACCTTCAACTATGATTCCATGAAGGCGCTGAACGACGATCTCCAGATGCGCAGCGACTGGCTGCTGCCGCTCTGCGGCGGGCCGGAGCGGCTGAAGGATGGCGACGGGCGGAAGGCCCATCCGACCCAGAAGCCGGAATCGCTGCTCTACCGCGTGCTGATGGCTTCCACCCGGCCGGGGGAGGTCGTGCTGGACCCGTTCTTCGGCACCGGCACCACCGGGGCCGTCGCCCGCAAGCTGGGCCGCCATTTCATCGGGCTGGAGCGGGAGGAGAGCTACGCCAAGGTCGCCCGCGACCGCATCGCCGCGATCAAGGGGCCGGCCGATCTGTCGCTGGTCGCCACCACCGCGAAGCGGCAGGCTCCGCGCGTGCCCTTCGGGCTGGTGGTCGAGCGGGGGATGCTGAAGATCGGCCAGACCCTGTTCGACCAGCGCCGCCAGCACGCCGCCCACGTCCGCGCCGACGGCACGCTCATCTCCGTCACCGCCTATGGCGACCATCGCGGGTCCATCCATCAGGTCGGGGCCGCCGTCCAGGGCGCGCCCTCCTGCAACGGCTGGACCTTCTGGCATTTCGAGACGCCGCAGGGGCGCATGGCGCCGATCGACCTGCTGCGCGACCAGATCCGGGCGGAACGAGGCTGAGAGGCGTCGCAACCGCGCTTGTTTCGCCAGCCGGCCTCATGCTACCGCTGCCGCGATGAGCATCGTTCCCGCCACCCGCTCCTCCGCACCGCCCTCGGTCGCCCGCGCCGGCGTCCGCCACCTGTTCGTGCGTGACCTGGTGCTGGCCGCCTCCATCGGCGTCTATGAGCATGAGCACCGGCGTCCGCAGCGCATCCGCATCAACATGGATCTGGCGATCGAGGAGACCGGCCCGCTGTCGGAGGATTCGATCGAGGCCGTCGTCTCCTACGAACCTTTCGTCCTGGTCGCCCGCGACATCGTCGCCGCCGGACACATCCAGCTTGTCGAGACGCTGGCCGAAAGGCTGGCGGAGGAATGCCTTTCCGACCGCCGCGTGCTCAGCGTCCGCATCCGGGTGGAAAAGCTGGACGTCTTCCCCGACGCCGCCGCCGTCGGCGTGGAGATCGAGCGGATAAGGCGTTAGCCAGTCCGCCGGCTCAGGCCGCCCTGACCGACGCCAGGAATCGCTCGACCTCCAGCCGCAGCGTCTCGCTTTCCTCGCCCAGAGCGCCCGTCGCGTCCAAGACGCCGGCGGCGCGGCGGCCGGTATCCTCCGCGATGTCGGCGACCTCCGCGATAGTGCGGGATATCTCCTCCGTCCCCGACGCCGTGCGCTCGACGTTCCGGGCGATCGCTTCCGTCGCCGTTCCCTGCTCCCGGATCGCTCCGGCGACCGTCTCCGACATCGCGGAGATGTCGCGGACGGAGCCGGTGACGGCGGTGATCGCGGAAACCGCCTCCGCCATCTCCGTCTGGATGCCGGCGATATGGCCGGATATCTCCTCCGTCGCCCGCGCGGTCTGCCCGGCCAGCGACTTCACCTCGCCGGCGACCACTGCGAAACCGCGCCCGGCCTCCCCGGCGCGCGCCGCCTCGATCGTCGCGTTGAGCGCCAGCAGGTTGGTCTGGGCGGCGATGTCGCCGATGAGCTGGACGACCCGGCCGATCCGGTCGGCGGCGTCGGACAGCCGGACGATCCTCGCCTCCGCCGACCGCGCCTGATCGACCGCGACGCCGACCGCGCTTGCCGTCTCCGCCATTCGGCCGGTGATGTCCTTCACGGTGACGGCAAGCTGGGAGGCCGCGGCCGACACGCTCTGCACGCCGGCGGAGGCCTCGATGGCGGAGTGGGAGACGGCGGCGCTGCGGCCGCCGGTTTCCCGCGCGTTGGCGACCATCGCGTCGGAGGTCGCCTGCATCGTCCGGACGGCGGCGGCCAGCCTTTCGACCAGCACGCCGATCTTCTCGTTGAACGCGTCGGTCAGCCGGCCGCGCGCCTGCTGGCGGTCCGAGAGGTCGGCCTGGGATTGCGCCTCGCGCGCCGCCATCTCCGCATTCTCCGCCAGCCTGGCGCGGAAGATCAGCGCCGCCCGCTCGATCCGCCCGATCTCGTCGCGATGGTCGGCCTCGGCCAGCGGCGCGTCCATATCGCCCTCGCTCAGCCGCTGGATGCCCAGCGCCAGGGCGGTCACCCGCCGCGTCACCGTCCTGCCGGTCGCCCAGGCCAGCATCCCGCCCGCCGCGATGGCCAGCCCGGCCGTCAGCAGGAAGCGCAGGCGCGCGGCCTCGCCATCGGCGATACTCGCCGCCGAGGCGGCGTCGGCCTTCGCGGCGGCCGCCTGCTCCAGCGCGGCGAGGCGCGGCTGGATCGCGGTGAACAGTGCATCGGCCTCCAGCACCATCCGCAACGCCTGGGCTGAGCCGAGGGAGGCCATATCAGCGACCAGGGTCGCCTTCGATTCATATTCTTCCAGCCGGGCCGGCAAATCGGCGATGGCCGGGTCGGACGAAGCCGCCGGATTCTCCGCCAGCAACCGTTCCGCGCGGGACCGCAGATCGGCCAGCGCAGCCGCGATCTCCGCCAGCATGGCGTTCATGTCGAAGGCCGACCCGTCGATGACGTTGGTCGTGTTCGTGCCCTGCGCGGTCATGCGGTAGAGCATGGCGTGCGTCTTCGCCAGATCGGCGGACAGGGCGCTTGCCCGCAATCGCAGCCCGGCCGCCGCGCCGATCTCCCCGATCGCCTCCTGCTGACGGCCGATGCTGGATGTCGCGACGGCGGCGGTCAGCAGCAGCGCCGCCAGGATGACCGCCGGCGCCAGGGCGTATTTGACCGCGACCGGCCGGTCGTTGATCCATCTCGCGAACATCTGCCCTCTCTCTCCTGCCTGGAAAGCGGACGCCCCGGGGATTTGAGGGAGCGGCGCCGGACGGGCTTATCGGGAAAACCGGTGACTCGGCGCTGACTCTCCCATGAACCTTTTGTGAAGAGGGACGGGCGGCTCAACCCTCACCGGTCATCCCGTCCTCCGCGGAGGCGTCGGAGCCCAGGAGCGCCGCGCCCGGCGTCGCCTGATGGCTTATCGCGACGGCCGTCGCGGACGGTTCGGCCGGCGCCCTGCCGCGCCACAGGCGCAGCAGCGCCGACGCGGCGGTGAGGCCCTGGACGATCGCCAGCAGGTGGAAGAGGCCCGCCGGCCCGAACCGGCCGACCGCGAGGGAACCGAGGATCGGCCCGAAGACGATCCCCGCCCCCAGCACCAGGACCAGCGTGCCGCTGGCCGCCACGATCTGGCCGGGCTTCAGATGGTCGTTCATATGGGCGACGCAGATCGAATAGATCGGCAGGGTCAACCCGCCCAGCAGCGCCACGCCGGCATAGAGCGGGGTGAGGTTTCCCGCCGGCGCGCCCCAGACCGCCAGCGCGAGGCAGAGCGGAACGCCGAGCCCTGCCGCCACGGTGATGACCAGCCGCCGGTCGATACGGTCGGAAAGCCGCCCTAGGGGAAACTGGAACAGCATCCCGCCCAGCGTCGCGAAGCCGACCAGCGCGCCGACCGGCCCGGCCGCCAGGCCGATCGCCTGGCCGTAGAGGGCGAGCGCGATATAGAGCGCGCCCTGGGCGACGCCGTTGAGGAAAGCGCCCGACAGCGCCATGGGCGACAGGCGAAAGAGGCCGCCGATCGAGATCCATTCGGGCGCGGAGAAGGCAGGCGAGGCGTCGGCGGTGACCAGGATCGGCACCAGCGATATCGAGATCAGGACCGAGACCACGACGAACAGCACGATCCCTTCGGGGCTGGAGAATCTCAGCAGCGTCTGCCCCAGCGCCAGCCCGCCGGTCTGGATGACGAAATAGATCGACAGCAGGCTGGCCCGGCTGTCGTTGGTCGCCCGCCCGTTGAGCCAGCTTTCCGCGACCACATAGAGCCCGGCGAAGCAGAACCCCGCCAGCATCCGCATCGCCCCCCAGCTCCACGGATCGACGGTGACCATATGGATCAGCGCCGCGGTGCTGGCGGTGGAGGCGAGCGCCGCGAAGGTCCGGACATGGCCGACCCGCGCGACCAGTCGGGGCGCGACCAGGCATCCCAGCAGAGTCCCCACCGGATAGGCCGCCTGGACCAGCCCGATCACCGCCTCCCCGAACCCCAGCTCCGTCGCCCTGATGGTCAGCAGCGTCACTAGCAGCCCGTTGCCGACCATCAGCAGGGACATGCCGAAGAAGAGCGGCCATGAGGTTCTTATCGCGGCCCACATGCTTATGGCTCATTACAAGTTCTTGGCAATGAACCGAACGCCTTACGAGAGTGCTGAAAGGAAAAGCACCTCCATCCCACCACACTCCGCTCAGGTGATTGGAGTAGGCCCATTTACCGTCTCGGAATGATGATTATCACCTGTCAGCCTTACTATTTCAGAGAAAGTCCGTTTCTCCAGCATAGATACCAAAACAGATTCATCAACCGACAATCCAAAACGATCTAATATTTCTTGAGACAGATTATCTCCAAAGATTTTTTTAAAAATAAAGGCTATTTCGTCTTTCTCTATTTCTATTCTGACTCTGTAATCTCCATTTAATCTTATTTTGCGGCCATGAAATATTTCAAGTCTATCACTATTGATAAAAGCGGTGTTATTATCCCAACTGCTAGCGGCCGCGACCCAGGCATCATCACATATTACTAAATTTTCCAAATTTTTGTTAAAAATGGGATTGCTGCCCATGTGTCTAGACCAACCTGAAGCGGCGACTCTCATTGCCTCCTCCATATAATTTCACATTCATACATAAAATATAATTTAAATAGCTAATGAATGCAATATGCTTAGCTTAATCTGGAAACAAGGCTTTCCGAGAGTCAATCTCACCCCATTAACCGCCATTAAGCTAAGTTTAAACTGTCGGCACGCCGTTGCAGCCTACCTGCAGGCTTGGACGGGCAGCAACGCTCCTCCGAATCGTAGTTCCGCTGTCCCACAGGCCGATCGATATCGATCTGGAGTGAATGGCGAAAGCGACCCTGTCAGCGGGAAGGCCGGCCTTCACCTCTTCTCATGGTGACCCCGCCGGTCCACGCCCCGCCGCAGCCATCACATGGCGCGCCACCTTCGCCATCACGGTCGGCAGCGCCTCCTCGCCCAGCTGGTCGACCGGGACCCAGCGGCCGTTGAGCGGCGGTTCGTAGCCGACGCGGCCGACGGCGACCCGCATCTCCAGATGGAAATGCGTGAAGGTGTGGCGGACGATGCCGGGCAGCGCCTTCCAGGCCGTGCGCGCCGGGGCTGAGTCCAGCGCCGCCTCCACCTCCGGCAGGTCGGGGCGCGGTTCCCACGGGCCGGAGGGGAACTCCATCATTCCGCCCAGCAGCCCCTTCTCCGGCCGGCGGCGGATCAGCACCGCGCCCTTGCCGTTGACCAGCCAGAAGATCACCGCGCGACGGGTCGGCCGCTCCGGCTTCGGACGCTTCGCCGGCAGCCCCGCCTCGATCCCGGCGCGGCGGCCGGCGCAGCCGCCGCTCCATGGGCAGAGAATGCATTTCGGCTTCCTCGGCGTGCAGATGGTCGCTCCCAGATCCATCATCGCCTGGGCATGGTCGCCCGGCCTGTAGGCAGGCGTGAGCGCGCTTGTGAGGACTTTCAGCGCCGGTTTGGCGTCCGGCAGCGGCTGGGTGACGGCATGGAGGCGGGCGACCACCCGCTCCACATTGCCGTCCATCACCGCCGCCGGACGATCGAAGGCGATCGCCGCGACGGCGGCGGCGGTATAATCCCCGACGCCCGGAAGGCGCCTCAATTCCTCTTCATCTTCGGGAAACCTGCCGCCGCGATCATGAGCGACGACGCGGGCGCATTTGTGGAGGTTCCGCGCCCGGGCGTAGTAGCCGAGGCCGGCCCAGGCGCGCAGCACGTCGTCGAGATCGGCGTCGGCGAGGTCCTGGACGGTCGGCCAGCGGGCGACGAAGTCGCGGAAATAGGCGCCGACGGCCGCCACCGTCGTCTGTTGGAGCATGATCTCCGACAGCCAGACATGGTAGGGATCGGCCCGGCCGCCCGGCGGCGCGCGCCAGGGCAGCGTCCGCCGGTGGCGGTCGTACCAGTCGAGCAGACGGCGCTGAAGGTCGGCGGCGCCGGGGGAGGAATCTGGGGAGGAAGAGGATGAATCGGGCATGGCGCTCGAACCGGGATGACGGGGCGATGTCTACTACGCCCGGAGCCTCCGGTCGATTGGCAGAGCGATTTTGGAGGCGGCGATGAGCAGGCCGCGCACGCTGGCCGCGCTGATCCAGCCGATCGCCCGCCGCTCTCTCGGCAAGGCGAATGCCGGGCTTGGCGCGCTGCTGACCGATTGGGAGGCGATCGCCGGGGCCGATCTGGCCGGCCGCGCCGCGCCGGAGCGGCTGAGCTTTCCGCGCGGGCGGCGCGACGGCGGCACGCTGGTCCTGCGCACCGCCCCCGCCGACGCGCTGGAAATCCAGCATGACGAGCCGCGAATCCTGGAGCGGATCAACGGCCATTTCGGCTATCGCGCGATAGAGGCGCTGAAGCTGATCCAGGCCCCGCCCCCGGCGCGGAAGCGCAAAGCCGCGCCCCGGCCGCTGTCGCCGACCGACGAATCCTCCCTGGAAGCGGCGTTGAGTCGCGTGGACGACCCCGATCTTCGCGCCAGATTGGCTTCGCTGGGCCGTTCGATCTTCCAGAAGTCGCGGTAGGGATGAACGACATGGGGTCGCTTGCGGTTTCGAGGCCTCCGGGCATATAGTCAACATATTGTGGATAGGAGCGTTATAGTGGGTCGAAACACGCTACTTGTTGGTGTCGCGGTGATCATCGTGGTCGGCGCCGGCGCTTACTTTCTCACCGGCCGGAGCGAATCCGAGCCGACGCCGATCGCAACCGATGCGGCCGCCCAGCCGGCGGACGCCCCGTCGACCGACGAAAGTTCCGGCGGCGGCTCCGGCGAAAACTGGGACGCCGGCATCACCGATTTCGACGCCGTGCTGGGCGATCCCTCAGCACCGGTGACGATGATCGAGTACGCCTCCTTCACCTGCCCGCACTGCGCGGCCTTCCATACCGAGACGCTGCCGGAACTGAAGGAGCGGTTCGTCGACACCGGGCAGCTCAAGATCGTCTTCCGCGACTTCCCGCTGGACGGCGTGGCGCTGCAGGCCGGTCTGCTGGCCCGCTGCGTGCCGGACGACCAGTATTTCGACGTCGTCAACGTGCTGTTCGACACCCAGCGCCAATGGGCGACGGCCGAGGACCCGAGCGAGGCGCTGAGCCGGATCGGCCAGATGGCCGGGCTGGAGCAGTCCACGATCGATGCCTGCCTGGACGACCGGGAGATGGCCGACCGGCTGGTCGCGCTCCGGGAAGCCGGGGCCACGCAGTACGACATCAGCTCCACCCCCAGCTTCGTCATCGAGGGCGAGACCCATGCCGGCGCGTTGCCGCTGGAGGATTTCGTCGCCCTGATCGAGGAGGCGGCGGCGGACTGACCGTCCCAGTCCCGTCCCCCCGGCCAACCATGAGGGCCCGACGCGCTTGAAGTTCTCAAAGCTCCGTCTCACCGGCTTCAAATCCTTCGTCGATCCGACGGAACTGGTGATCGAGCAGGGAATCACGGGCATCGTCGGCCCCAATGGCTGCGGCAAGTCGAACCTCGTCGAGGCGCTGCGCTGGGTGATGGGGGAGACCTCCGCCAAGCGCATGCGCGGGTCGGAGATGGACGACGTCATCTTCGGCGGCACCACCGCCCGCCCGGCCCGCAACCTGGCGGAGGTGGTGCTGGAGGTCGACAACAGCCGCCGCACCGCACCCGCGATCTTCAACCATTTCGATTCGCTGGAGATCAGGCGGAAGATCGAACGCGGCGCGGGATCCGACTACCGGGTCAACGGCAAGTCGGTGCGCGCCCGCGACGTCCAGATCCTGTTCCAGGACAATGGCTCCGGCGCCGGATCGGCAGCCCTGGTCAGCCAGGGCCGCGTCGGCGCGCTGATCGCCGCCAAGCCGACCGAGCGCCGCCTGCTGCTGGAGGAGGCCGCCGGCATCACCGGCCTGCACAGCCGCCGGCATGAGGCCGAGTTGCGGCTGAAGGCGGCCGAAGCCAATCTCGTCCGGCTGGAGGACGTGATCGGCGCGATGGAGACGCAGCTTGCGGGCCTGCGCAAGCAGGCGCGACAGGCCGCCCGCTACCGCAACCTGTCCGAACGCATCCGCGCGACCGAGGCCATCGTCCTCCACCTCCGCTGGCGCGCTGCCCAGGCCGCGCTGGACGAAGCCCGCCGCGCCTATGAGGAGAACGAGGCGGCGGTCCGCGACCGGATGCTCGGCGTCAGCGGCTCCACGACGGAGGAGGCGGAGGCCGCCGCCGCCGTCCCGCCGCTGCGCGAGAAGGAAGCCGCCGCCGGGGCCGCGCTCCAGCGGCTGGCGGTGGCCCGGGAAGGACTGGAGGCGGAGGAACGCCGCATCCGCGATGCCCAGGCGGAGACGTCCCGGCGGCTGGAGCAGATCGAGGGCGACCTGAAGCGCGAACGCGGCCTGTCCGCCGACGCGGCCGAGGCGCTGGACCGGCTGGCCCGCGAACGCGACCGCATCGGCCAGGCCCAGGCCGGCGAGGAGGAGCGGGAGGCCAAGGCCGAATCCGCGCTGGCCGGCGCGACGGCGGAGATCGAATCGCTGGACTCCGAGCTGACCGCCCTGACGGAGAAGGTCGCCGCCGACGAGGCGGAGCGCCAGTCCCGCCAGCGCGAGACGACGGACCTTCAATCACGGGTCCAGGCCCTCCTCCGCCGGCAGGAGGATATCGACCGCCAGCGCGCCGCGCTGGAGAAGGAGATAGCCGAAAGCGCCGATGTCGCGGCGGCAGAGGCCGAGGCGATTGCGGCCGAAGGGGCGGTGGAAACGGCCCGGACCGCCGCCGAGGCCGCCGAGACCGCGCGGCAGGCGGCCGAGGCGGAGCGCACTGAGGCCGAGGAAGGTTTCCGCGCCCTCGACAGCGCCCTCGCCCGGCTGACGGCGGAGGCTGAAGCGCTGGCCGGCATCCTGGCCGGCGGCAACCGGGGCGACCATCCCCCGCTGATCGATTCGGTGACGGTGGAGCCGGGCTACGAGGCAGCGTTCGGCGCGGCGCTGGGCGATGATTCCGAACTTCCGGCCGACCCGGCGGCGCAGATCCACTGGTCCTCCCCGCCGGCCTACGAGAATGTGGCCGCCTTGCCGGACGGAACCGAGCCGCTGGCCGGCCGCGTGAAGGCCCCGGCCGCGCTTGCCCGTAGGCTCGCCCATATCGGCGTCGCCACCGATTCCACGACAGCGGAAGGGCTGGCGGAGTCGCTTCTGCCCGGCCAGCAGATCGTCTCCCGCGACGGCGGCCATTGGCGCTGGGACGGGCTGCGCGCCGCCCCCGGCAGCCCCAGCGCCGCGGCCGCAAGGCTGGAGCAGCGCAACCGGCTGGCGGGGCTGCGCCGGGAGAAGGACCGCATGGCGGCGGAAACCGAAGCCGCCCGCGCCCGCCGCGACGGCGCGAAGGCGCGCGCGACGGAAGCCAGGGAGGCCGAGCAGGCGACCCGCAGGGCGATGCAGGACGCCTTCTCCCGCCTCAACGCCGCCCGCGACCGGCACGCGAAGCTGACCCAGGCCGATTCCGGCCGCCGCTCCCGCCTTTCGGCCCTCATCGAATCGCTGGACGGGATCGCCGCCGACCGCAAGGCGGCCGAAGCCGATCTCGGAAAGGCGACCGACGCGCTCGCCGCCCTCCCCGACACGGCCGCCCAGCGCACCGCCATCGCCGACCGCCGCGCCGCGCTGGCCGACCGGCGGGCCGTCCAAGCCGAGAAGCGGAACGCGCTGGAGACCCTGCGGCGGGAGGCCGGCGGCCGGCGCAACCGGCTGCGGGGGATCGAGACGGACGAGAAAAGCTGGCGCGACCGCGCGGCCGGCACCTCCGACCGCCTCGGCGAACTCCAGTCCCGCGCCGACGAGGCCCGCCGCACGCTGTCTGGGCTCGAGAGTCGTCCGGCCGAACTGGCGGCGCAACGTGAAGGGCTGATCGAGGAGATCGAGGCGGCGGAGAAGAACTGCTCCGTCGCGGCCGATGCGCTTGCCGCCGCCGAAACACGGCTCTCCGAAGCCGGTCGCGCGCTGAAATCGGCCGAGGCCGCTTTGGCCGAGGCGCGGGAGGCGAGGGTGCGCGGCGAGGCGGAGGTGCGTGCGGCGATGACCGCGCTCGACGCCGTGCGCGACCGGATCGCCGAGCGTCTGGACTGCCCGCCGGAACGGACGGCCGCCATCGCCGGCATCGACCCGACAGCGCCCCTCCCCGACGAGAAGGAGCATACCGACCGTCTGGAGCGACTGATCCGGGAACGGGAGGGGATGGGGCCGGTCAACCTCCGCGCCGAGGTCGAGGCGACGGAGCTTGAGACGCAGATCGCCGCCATGATCCAGGAGCGCGACGACCTCGTCGCCGCCATCGCCCGGCTGCGCCAGGGCATCGCCAGCCTGAACAAGGAAGCGCGGGAAAGGCTCCTGGCCGCCTTCGACGTGGTCGACGGTCATTTCCGGGAGCTGTTCGTGAAGCTGTTCGGCGGCGGGCAGGCGGAGTTGAAGCTGACCGATGCGGAAGACCCGCTGAACGCCGGGCTGGAGATCTTCGCCAGCCCGCCGGGCAAGAAGCTCCAGCACCTTTCCCTGCTGTCGGGCGGGGAGCAGGCGCTGACCGCGCTTTCCCTCCTGTTCGGCGTCTTCCTCACCAACCCGTCGCCGATCTGCGTGCTGGACGAGGTCGACGCGCCGCTGGACGACGCCAATGTCGACCGTTTCTGCTCCATGCTGGAACAGCTCGTCCGCGACGAGGTCACCCGCTTCCTGGTCATCACCCACCATCGCATGACGATGGCGAGGGTCGACCGGCTCTACGGCGTCACCATGCGCGAACGCGGGGTCAGCCAGCTCGTCTCCGTCGACCTCCAGCGCGCCGAAACCATGCGCCAGACCTCCCTGGCGCTGGCTTGATCTTATAAGGGAAGCAGCGCCGCCAGCTTCGCCGCCACATCCTCCATGATGGCGGCAGGCGCCTTGCCCGCGAACTCGATCCGGCGCGCATGGCGGTCGATGCTCTTCACCTGGTCGGCCAGCACCGCGCCGGCGACCGGCAGCCCTTCCGGCAGCGCAACCTCGAACGGGTAGCCCCTGATCCGCGAGGTAATCGGGCAGACGATGCAGTAGGGCGTCTTCCGGTGATAGGCCCTGGGCGACAGGACCAGCGCGGGACGGCGGCCGGCCTGCTCATGGCCGGCCTGCGGGGAGAAGGATATCCAAACAAGGTCGCCCCGGTCGGGCGCGGCCATCAGAGCCGCTCCTCCCCGACCGGACCGTCATCGAAGCTCTCCGGCAGATTGTCCGGCCCGATCCCGGCCAGAAGGTCCTCCAGCCGGTAGCGCGGCCTGGCAGGCGTCACCTTCAGCGCGCCCTCCGCCACCTCGATCTCCACCGCTGAGCCCTCGGTCAGCGCCATGGCGTCCGCCAGCGGTTTTGGCACCCGCACGGCGAGGCTGTTTCCCCATCGGCTGATCTGTGCACGCATCACTCGTATATCCAAAGTTTCTACGTCGGCACTATACTGCGACGCTCAGGCATCGGTCAATCTTGGGAAGGACGGGCAAGGAAAGTCGTCATGCTGGACTTGATCCAGCATCCATACGGTGTCTATGGACATCCGGATTGCGCCTGTTCCTTCGCCGTTGGTGAAGCGGCGAGGGCCCATGGATTCCGGATCAAGTCCGGAATGACCCAACAACGAAACCTTCACGGCAGGCCTTCACGTCACTCAATATATTGAAAAACAACACAAAAAACCTTCTCCACCCCAAGCCTTGACAGGGTATGGGGCGCCTAACTAAGTTGCGGCGCGCCAAAGGTGCGGGCGCGGCAAGAATGCTGAGGTTTTTCCAGCCACCGTGGGTTCCGACGATCGCGACGATCCGGCATTGCCGGATGATTTCGACTCCCGATTGCGCGCTGCGAAGGCGCGGCGGCGGGAGAAGCAGTTCGGCGGAAGCTCCAGGGGCGGGATCAGATCGGAAGGCATGGCGGCCGGGCTGCGCATCGCGGTCGAATTGGCAGCGGCGGTGGTCGTCGGCACCGGTATCGGCATCGTGCTGGACCGGTGGCTCGGCACGGCTCCGTGGCTGCTGATCGTGTTTTTCCTGATCGGCTCGGCGGCGGGCTTCCTGAACGTCTACCGCGCCGCGCAGGATATCGACCGCAGGGCGAAGGAACGTAGGGCAGCCGAACGGGCCGCCGACCAGTAGGCCGGATTAAGGCGTCAGACCGGGAGAGACCGCGTGGCGGGTCCGCTAGAGCAGTTCGAGATCAAGCCGATCGTTCCCATCCAGGTGGGCGATCTGGATCTGTCCTTCACCAATTCGTCGCTGTTCATGGTGATCGCGGCGGTGCTGATCACCGCTTTTTTGACGACCTCCATGCGCGGCCGCGCGCTGGTGCCGACAAGGCTGCAGTCGCTGGCGGAGCTATCCTACGAAGTGATAGCCAACATGATACGCGACAATGTCGGCTCCGACGGGCGGAAATATTTCCCGTTCGTCTTCTCGCTGTTCATGTTCGTGCTGTTCGGCAACCTGCTGGGCCTCATCCCCGGCGCCTTCACCTTCACCAGCCACATCATCGTGACCTTCGCGCTGGCGGCGCTGATCTTCATCGGCACCACGATCATCGGCATCGCGCGCCACGGCACGAATTTCCTCCAGCTCTTCTTCCCGCCGGGCGCGCCCCTGTGGACCGCTGTCATCCTGGTGCCGGTGGAGCTGGTTTCCTACCTCTCCCGGCCGATCAGCCTGTCGGTTCGTCTTTTCGCCAACATGACCGTCGGCCACGTCATGCTGAAGGTCATCGGCGGCTTCGTCGTGGTGCTGGGCGTGTTCGGCGTGCTGCCGATCCTGGCGCTGGTGGCGATCACCGGGCTTGAGGTCCTGATCGCGGTCATCCAGGCCTATGTCTTCGCGATCCTGACCTGCGTCTATCTTCACGACGCGCTGCATCTGCACTGATCGCGGCGCCCGTCCCCGTTTCACCCTTTTCCCAAACCTTCAAAGCATATCTCAAGGAAGGAAGTACCATGGAACTCGAAGCTGCTAAGTTCGTGGGCGCCGGCCTCGCCGCCATCGGCATGATCGGCGCCGGCATCGGCGTCGGCAATGTGTGGTCCAGCTACATCACGGCGCTGGCCCGGAACCCGGCCGCGAAGGACGATATCGGCGCCAACATCTGGATCGGCTTCGCCGTCACCGAGGCCATCGCGCTGTTCGCCCTGATCGTCGCGCTGATCTCGCTGTTCGGCTAAGGCGTCCTGACGGAACCGGAATGCGCCGGCCGGCCCCTCGCGGCCGTCCGGCCGATCCCGTGAGGAGAGCCCGATGCCGCAGTTCGATCCCTCGACCTTCGCAAGCCAGGTCTTCTGGCTGGCTATCATCTTCGCCGCCCTCTACGTGCTGATGGCGCGCGTGGCCCTGCCGCGCATCGCCGAGGTGCTGGAGGAACGGTCCGAACGGATCGCCGACGATCTGGAACGCGCCGAAAGCCTCAAGAAGGAGGCCGACGCCGTGATCGAGCAGTATGAGGCCGCCCTGGCCAAGGCCAGGGGCGAGGCGTCCTCAGTGCTCGCCCAGGCGGCGCAGGAGATCGCCGAAATCTCGGCCAAGCGCCAGGCGGAATTCTCCGCCGAGCTGGGCCGCAAGACCGACGAGGCCGAAGCCCGCATCGCCGAGGCGAAGGACGAGGCCAAGGCCCATGTCCGCGAGATCGCGGTCGGCGTCACGAGCGAGATCACGTCCAAGCTGATCGGCGTCGAGCCGGCCAGGGACGAGGTCGCCAAATCCGTCGATGCCCAGTTGAAGGGAGCCGCCTGATGAGGGGCGTCGAACCCATCCTCCTGACCCAGGCCCCCGACGGCGCGCCCAATGGCGGGATTATCCTCGCCCAGGCCGGCGAGCCGGCGGTCGAGGATATCGAGACGCATGAGGTCGGCGGCGACGAGGCCCATGCGGAGGCCGAGCATCACGGCCCGCCGACGGAGCTGTTCCTCCTCGCCGCTTTGATCATCCTGATCGCCATCGCGTTCAAGCCGGCGAAGCGGGCGATCCTCGCCAGCCTCGACGGCCGCGCGGAGCGGATCAAGAACGAGCTGGAAGAGGCCCAGCGCCTCCGCGAGGAGGCCCAGGCTTCCCTCGCCTCCTTCCAGCGCCGCCAGCGCGACGCCATGGGCGAGGCGGAGGAGATCATCTCCCACGCCCGACAGGAAGCCGAACGGCTCCGCGCCCAGGCGGCGAAGGATCTGGAGGAGGTGCTGAAGCGGCGCGAATCCCAGGCAATGGACCGCATCGCCCAGGCCGAGGCCGCCGCGCTGACCGAAGTCCGCACCATCGCCGTCGACGTCGCCATCGCCGCCGCCCGGCAGGTGATCGGCGGCAAGCTGGACAAGGAAAAGGAAGCGGCCCTGATCGACCACTCGATCGCCGAACTCCCCTCCAAGCTCCACTGACCTCCCCCTATAGCCCTCTCCCCGCCGGGGAGAGGGTTGGGTGAGGGGTGTTAGTTAGCACCCTTGCCCCCGCCCCCTTCCCGGCCGATCCTGTCGCCCGTTCACGCAACCGCGCATGAAGGACGATGATGGCCGCTTCGGATTTCGAGATACTGGACGAGCGTTTCCGGCTCTGCGTGAAGCAGAGCGCCCGGCTGGAACGACTCTATGAAGGCTGCCGCTGGGCGGAAGGCCCCGCCTATTTTCCCGCCCACCGGTCGCTGGTGTGGAGCGACATCCCCAACGACCGGATGCTGCGGTTCGACGAGACGACAGGCCGGACGGGTATTTTCCGTCAGCCCGCCGGCTACTCCAACGGCAACAGCGTCGACCGCGAAGGCCGCCTGGTCACCTGCGAGCATGGCGGTCGCCGGGTCAGCCGGACCGAGCATGACGGGACGGTCACCCTCATCGCCGACCGCTTCCAGGGCAAGCGTTTCAACAGCCCGAACGATGTGGTGGTGAAGTCCGACGGCTCGATCTGGTTCACCGATCCGGCCTATGGCATCGATTCCGACTATGAGGGGCGGAAGGCCGAAAGCGAGATCGGCGCCTGCAACGTCTATCGCGTCGAGCCGGATTCGGACCAGGTGATCCTGGTCGCGGACGATTTCGTGCGCCCCAACGGCCTCGCCTTCTCGCTGGACGAGACGCTGCTCTACGTCACCGACACCGGCGCCAGCCATGTCGAGAACGGCCCGCGCCACATGCGGGTGCTGAACGTGTCTGACGACGGCAGGCTGTCCGGCGGCAAGATCTTCGCCACCGGCTCGTTCGACGGGTTCCGCCTGGATGACGAAGGCCGGATCTGGACCAGCGAGGCCGACGGCGTCCATTGCTACCACCCCGACGGCACGCTGATCGGCAAGGTGCTGGTTCCGGAGACGGTGGCGAACGTCGTCTTCGGCGGCCCGAAAGGCAACCGCCTCTACATCTGCGCCACCACCTCCCTCTACGCCGTCCTCCTGCCGGTCAACGGCGCAAGGACGTTCTGAGGGACACCGCCGGTCGTCATTCCAGCGAAATCGGGATCCGACACGACATTGTTTTTATTGGTCATTCCGGACTTGATCCGGAATCCATGGGCCGGAGACGCCGCGCCGGCGATGCAGGACCGGACGCGGCCCCGCCCGCCCTCGACGCCGCATGGATGCCGGATCAAGTCCGGCATGACCACAAATAATTGGGAGAAGCGGGAGGACGCAGGTATTTCGCGCCCTCCCGCCCCCTTACGGGCTGAGCCCTATGTCCCGCCGTAAATGCTCGCTCAGATGGTTGAGCGTGCGGGGCTTGCTGCCGCGCCGGGGGGACTGCCGGACGACCAGGCTCCGCAGGATGCGGAGGGTGCGGCGGATCGCCGAAGACGAACCGCCGGCGGACTGACGATAGCGAACGTCGTACATTTTATGCTCCCATAGGTTGCATGTTGATGGCCGGGAATGGCCGGGGCAGCCGGCATGCGGAAAAATTCCGCGAGGCCGGTGTTCGGGTGGACGGGGAAAGGGCGACGATCGATGGGAAGGACGGACCCGCGCCGATGCGACCGGAGTCGCGGCGTTCAGGTCGTCGATCGACCGGCTAGGATAGTTCTGGGTCTACGAGAAAAGGATCGCGAGAACCGGGAAGCGGCCTTAGCCGGCGAAGTCGCCCGTGCTGGAAAGTCGATAAACCATGCGTTCCCTCCGCGATCTGGAGTGCATCAAGGCGTCCAATATGCAGGTCCTATTGTCGCAGGCAAGGGGCATTTGTCGGCCATTCATCCGCACCTGCACTTTTCCCTGACCCTGTGGCATGGATGCCACGAGCCGTCGGGAACGGGCTTCCATTCCGCGCCGCCCGCGTCCATGTGTGACCGGAAGCTTCCATGTCGAGGATGATTCGCCCCATGCACCGACACACGCTGGATCGCTGGCAGACCGACCATGTCTTCGGCCAGGACCGGCCGCGCGCGGGGGAGCGACGGACGCTGATCGTCGTCGCCGTCACCGCTGCGATGATGGCGGTGGAGATCGCCGCCGGCCTCGCCTTCGGCTCCATGGCCCTGCTGGCCGACGGGCTGCATATGGGCTCCCATGCGGTCGCGCTGGGCATCGCGGCCATGGCCTATGTCTATGCCCGCCGCCATGCCGGCAACCGGCGATTCGCCTTCGGCACCGGGAAGGTGAACGCGCTGGCAGGCTTCACCGGCGCGCTGCTGCTGATCGGCTTCACGGTTCTGATGGCGGTCGAGAGCGTCGCCCGGTTCCTGGACCCCGTCCCCATCGCCTTCGACCAAGCGATCTTGGTCGCCCTCCTTGGGCTTGTCGTCAACGGCGTCTGCGCGGTGATCCTGGGCGGCCACGGCCACACACATGAACATGGGCACGGGCATGACCACGAGCACGACCACAACCTGCGCTCGGCCTATCTGCATGTGCTGACCGACGCCCTGACCTCGATCCTGGCGATCGCCGGGCTGCTGGCCGCGAAATATGCCGGCGCCGGCTGGGCCGATCCGGCGATCGGCGTGCTGGGCGCGCTGCTGGTCGCCCGCTGGTCCTGGGGACTGCTGAAGGACACTGCCGGCGTGCTGCTGGACCGGGAGGCGCCGGCGGAGATCCGCGACGCCCTCCGCCGCGCGATCGAGGATACCGGCGACGCCAGGGTCGCCGACCTCCATGTCTGGTCGATCGGCCCGGCGATCCACGCCGCTGAGGTGACGCTGGTCGCCCGCAAGCCGCTGTCGCCCGACGGCTACAAGGCCCTCATCCCCCGCCATCTGGGAATCGTCCACCTGACGGTGGAAACAAACCGCTGCCCGGATTGCTGAGGAACCAACCGCCCCTCACCCAACCCTCTCCCCGGCGGGGAGAGGGCTTTTCTTACCCTCTCCCGCCTGCGGGAGAGGGAGGGACCCGCGAAGCGGGAGGGTGAGGGCGGTTGGTTCCTATTCCGCCGCCTCCTGCATGCCCGTTTCCGGCCGCCAGCGCAGGATCGGCTTCCTCGCGGCGGCGGTTTCGTCCAGCCGGCGGCGGGGCGTGTGGTAGGGCGCGCCCCGGAAATAGTCGGCATCGCCCGCCTTCGCCCGGTCGGCCAGCGCGCGGAGCGTTTTCACGAACTCGTCCAGCGTCGCCTTCGATTCGCTCTCCGTCGGCTCGATCAGCATCGCGCCATGGACGACCAGCGGGAAGTACATGGTCATAGGGTGGTAGCCCTCGTCGATCATCGCCTTGGCGAAATCGAGCGTTGAGACATCCGTGCCCTTGAGGAACCCGTCGTCGAACAGCGCCTCATGCATGCACGGCCCCTCGAAGGAGGGCGTCATCGCGCCGCTGAGTCCGGCCATCACATAGTTGGCGTTCAGCACCGCATCCTCCGACGCCTGCTTCAGCCCGTCCGCCCCGTGGCTCAGCATGTAGGCCAGCGCGCGGACGAACATGCCCATCTGGCCGTGGAAGCCTTTCATCCGGCCGAAGCTTCGGGCCTGACCGCCCTCAATATGCTCCACCAGATGCAGCGCGCCGTCGGGCCTGCGGACCACCGTCGGCACCGGCGCGAACGGCGCCAGCGCCTCGGACAGCACCACCGGCCCCGCCCCCGGCCCGCCGCCGCCATGGGGGGTGGAGAAGGTCTTGTGCAGGTTGATGTGCATGGCGTCGACGCCCAGATCGCCCGGCCGCACCCGGCCGACGATGGCGTTGAAGTTGGCGCCGTCGCAATAGAAGAAGGCCCCGGCCGCGTGGACGGCCTCGGCGATCTCCACGATCTCGTCCTCGAACAGGCCGCAGGTGTTCGGGTTGGTCAGCATGACCGCCGCCACGTCCGGCCCCAGCTTCTCCTTCAGGGCCGCCAGATCGACCCGCCCACGATCGTTCGCCGGGATCGAATCGACGGTGTAGCCCAGCGCCGCCGCCGTCGCCGGGTTGGTCCCGTGGGCCGATTCGGGCACCAGCACGCGGCTGCGCGGGTCGCCCTTCGCCTCCAGGGCGGAGCGGATCGCCATCATGCCGCACATCTCGCCATGGGCGCCCGCCCCAGGCGTCATGGCGACGGCCGGCATGCCGGTCAGCAGCTTCAGCCAGCGCGCCAGCTCGTCAATCAGTTCCAGCGCCCCCTGGACCGTGCTTTCGGGCTGCATCGGATGCAGATCGGCGAAACCGGGCAGGCGCGCCATCTTCTCGTTCAGCCGGGGATTGTGCTTCATCGTGCACGACCCCAGCGGGTAGAGCGCGCTGTCGATGCCCATATTCTTCTGCGACAGGCGGGTGTAGTGGCGCACCACTTGCGGTTCGGAAAGCTGCGGCAATCCGATCGCGCCGCGCGGCTTCACCGGCCCCAGCCGGCGCTTCGCCGTTGCCGGCGGGGCCAGATCGACTCCGGTCGCGCCCGGATTGTCCTGCTCAAAGATCAGCGCTTCCTCGATCATCAGCGCCCGGTTGCCGGTGAAGGTCTCCGCCCCGCCTGCTCCGGCGCCGGACGGCCGCGTCGGGCGGCCCTGCCTGTTCATGCCGGTCATGCCAGCGCCTCCTTGAGACCATCCGCCAGAGCGTCCATGTCTTCCTCCGTCGTCGTCTCCGTCGCCGCGACCAGCATCAGGTCGGCCAGCGCCGGCCGGTTCTTGTAGAGCCGGGAGACCGGGACTCCCGCCAGCACCTTCGGGGCCAGCTTGTCGACGACCGCCGCCGCCGGCTTCGCCAGCCGCACGGTGAATTCATTGAAGAAGCTGTCGTTCAGCACCGTCACGCCCTCGACCCAGGACAGCCTGTCGGCCAGCAGCGAGGCGTTGGCGTGGTTGATTTCGGCCAGCCGGCGGAAGCCCTGCTCGCCCAGCAGGCTCATATGGATGGTGAAGGCCAGCGCGCAGAGGCCGCTGTTGGTGCAGATGTTGGAGGTCGCCTTCTCCCGCCTTATATGCTGCTCCCGCGTCGACAGGGTCAGCACGAAGCCGCGCTTGCCGTCGGCATCTACCGTCTGGCCGCACAGCCGCCCGGGCATCTGGCGCAGGAACTTCTCCCGCGTGGCAAACAGGCCGACATGCGGCCCGCCGAAATTGAGCGGATTGCCGATCGACTGGCCTTCCGCCACCACGATGTCCGCGCCCATTTCGCCGGGCGACGTCATCAATCCCAGCGACACCGCCTCCGTCACCACGACGACCAGCAGCGCGCCTTTGGCGTGGCAGGCCTCGGCCAGCGGCGACAGGTCGCGCACCTGGCCGAACAGCGTCGGGTTCTGCACCACCACGCAGGAGGTGTCGTCATCGATCAGGGAGGCCAGATCCTCCTCCCCCTCCGGGTCCGGGTCCGGCCGGACCAGGTCGAAGCCGACGAACCGGCCCTGGACCGCCGTCGTGTCGCGATAGTGCGGGTGCAGCCCGCCGGACAGCACCGCCTTCTTCCGCCGCGTGATGCGGTTGGCCATCAGCACGGCCTCCGCGCAGCCGGTCGCGCCGTCATACATCGACGCGTTGGCGACCTCCATGCCGGCGATCAGCGCCACCTGGGTCTGGAACTCGAACAGATATTGCAACGTCCCCTGGCTGACCTCCGGCTGGTAGGGCGTGTAGGAGGTCAGGAACTCGCCGCGCTGGATCAGATGGTCGACCGACGCCGGCACATGGTGCCTGTAGGCCCCGGCGCCCAGGAAGCTGGGAACCGATCCGGCCGGCACGTTCCGCGCCGCCATGACGCCGACCAGCCGCTCGACCTCCATCTCGCCCCGCCCCATGGGCAGGTCGGCGATGGGGCCGGAGAGGCGGGCCGATTTCGGCACGTCGCGGAACAGATCATCGATCGATCCCGCGCCGATCGCCGCCAGCATGGCCGACCGGTCGTCGAGGGTCAGCGGATGATAGCGCATCAGGAAAGCCCCTCGACGAACTCCTTGTAGCCGTCCTCGTCCATCAGCGCGTCGAGCTGCGACGGGTCGGAGAGCTTCAGCTTCAGGAACCAGCCCTTGCCGGCGGGATCGCTGTTGACCAGCCCCGGCTCGCCTACCAGCGCCTCGTTCGTCTCCACCACCTCGCCATCGGCGGGGGCGTAGATTTCGCTGGCCGCCTTCACGCTCTCGACGACCGCGGCGTCGCCGCCCTTGGTGATCGTCTTGCCGACGTCCGGCAGATCGACGAACACCACGTCGCCGAGCTGTTCCTGCGCGTAGTCGGTGATGCCGACGGTGCCGACATCCCCGTCGACGCGGATCCATTCATGGTCCTTGGTGTATTTGATCGTGCTCATGCTTGTCCGTCTCCCCAGAAAAGTTTGTCCAAGAGTTTGCTATCCGCGAAAATATCGATGCGCCACGAAGGGCAGTTCGGCGACCGTGGCGGCCAGCGGCCGGCCGCGCACCATGAGCGTCACCGCCGTTCCCGGCGCGGCGAAGTCGGATTCGACATAGCCCATGGCCACCGGCCCGTCGGCGCTGGGCCCGAAGCCGCCGCTGGTGACGACACCGATCGGCCGCCCTCGGCCGTCCCGGATCTCCGTCCCCTCCCGCGCCGGGGCACGGCCGTCGGGCCGGATGCCGACACGCTTCTTCTCCGGCCCTTCCTCGATCTGCTTCATGACGACGCCGTGGCCGGGAAAGCCGCCTTCCTCCCGCCGCCGCTTGCCGATGGTCCAGCCAAGGTCGGCCTCGATCGGGGTGGAGGTTATGTCGATGTCGTGGCCATAGAGGCACAAGCCCGCCTCCAGCCGCAGGGAATCCCGCGCGCCCAGGCCGATCGGCGCGACCTCCTCCTCGGCCAGCAGCCGCCGGGCCACCGCCTCCGCGCGATCCGCCGGAATGGACAGCTCATACCCGTCCTCGCCGGTATAGCCGAGCCGCGAGACGACGATTTCCGCCCCCTCGATGGTCATTTCGGCCGCGCTCATGAACTTCATGGAAGTCGTCTCGGGCGCCAGTCGGGCCAGCACCTCGGCCGCCTTCGGCCCCTGCAGCGCCAGCAGCGCCCGGTCGGTCAGTTCCTCCACCGCGCAGCTATCGGACAGATGCCGCCTCATATGCGCCAGGTCCTGCTCCTTGCAGGCGGCATTGACCACGACGAACAGATGGTCCGCGCGCCGCGTCACCATCAGATCGTCCAGGATGCCCGCCGTGTCATTGAGGAATAGGGTGTAGCGCGTGCGGTCCTGGCCCAGCCCCTCGATATTGCCGGGCACGATGGTCTCCAGCGCCTTGGCGGCGTCGGGGCCAGAAAGCCTGACCTGCCCCATATGGGAGACGTCGAACAGCCCCGCCGCCGCGCGCGTGTGCAGATGCTCCTTCAGCACGCCCATCGGATACTGGACCGGCATGTCGTAGCCGGCGAACGGCACC
Source organism: Inquilinus sp. CAU 1745 (assembly GCF_039839375.1). NCBI lineage: Bacteria > Pseudomonadati > Pseudomonadota > Alphaproteobacteria > Rhodospirillales > Rhodospirillaceae > Inquilinus > Inquilinus sp. CAU 1745. The sequence continues at coordinate 320,998 of NZ_JBDOQU010000003.1, read as the reverse complement.
ATCTTGCCGCCCAGTTCCCGATGCAGCGCATGGAGCGGCGTCGTTTTCAGAGAATCTAAGGATGTGGGGGAATCGGCCATAGGGTCTCAGCACCTCGCCCAAAGGGTTGCGCCGTCCGGCAACATTGCCGGATCGGTCACCCCCTCTGTCCGGGACCTGAGAGATTCACCGCCGGCGCCCGATCGCGCCGCTGCGGTTTACTCCTTCGGTGAGGTCGGGAACGGCCCCATCGCCGTCCGGCCTGCTTTCCAGAGTGCCTCCCCTTGCGGTCCTTTTGCCTGAGAGTTTCCGGGGCGTTTGCTCCTTCGGCGCCGGTTCCGGGGCGTTTCCGCCCCCTCGCCGGTCTCTCCCGCAAGGGTCGATGGCTGAACTTGTCGACCTTGAATTGGCGGTGAAGCTAGACGACCGGCCCCAAAAGTCAATCGGCGGCGCGCCCGTCATCATCCTTACCAAAGATTAACCTCCCTGCCCGGATAGTTCCCTTATCGCCGTCCGCGGCGGCCATCATCGCTTCCAGAGCCACCAGCCAACCGGACCATGCATCCAGCCTCCGGCGTCCCGACCGATCGCCGCATCCTCGGCGAACTGAACGACCTCTTCGGCAGGGCGCGCCGCTGGCACCTGCTGGCGCTCCACCTGGCGGTAGCGGGGCTAATCGCCTGGGCCCTGCGCGATCAGGCGAGCCCGGCCGCGCTCACCATCTTCCTTTCCGCCATCAGCGTTTCGGTCGCAATCAACGCCGCCGCCCGTTTCGCCTATGCCCGCGCCCGGTTCCGGCGGATAACGCCGGAGAAGTGGCGGCGGACCTTCGCCGGCTGCGCGGCGCTTGCCGGTCTCTCCTGGGGGCTGACCGGATCGCTGCTCTATTGGGGGCCGCCCTCGCTGGAGAAGACGCTGATCGCCGTCGCCTTCATCGGCCTCTGCTCCAACTCCGCCATGGGCTATGCGATGAACCGGGCGGCGGCGCAGGGTTTCCTCTTCGCCGTCATGCTGCCTTTCGCGACGGTCTGCCTCGCCCAGCCGACGGCGTTCAACCTGATCCTGGGCCTCTTCGTCTTGTTCTACCTGCGGGCGATGACCCTCTATGTCGATTCGGTCCACCGCGCGCAGGTCGGCGCCATCCGGCTGCGGCTGGACCGGGAAAAGCTGATCGCGGAGTTGGAGACGGCGAAGGCCGACCTCTCGGCGGCGGTCCTGGAAGCCGACCGCGCCAACCGCGCGAAGTCGGACTTCCTGGCGACCATGAGCCATGAGCTGCGCACGCCGCTCAACGCCATCATCGGCTTTTCCGAACTGATCCGGGATCGCGGGCTGGGCCCCGACGCGACGGACGCCTATGCGGATTATGCAGGCGATATCCATTCCAGCGGATCGATGCTGCTCGACCTCATCAACGACATACTGGACCTCTCCCGGATCGAGGCGGGCCGGTTCGAGTTGCAGGAGGAGACGGTGGACCTCGCCGCCGCCGTCAGGGGCGCCGTGCGCATGATGGCCGTCCGCTCGGAGAGCCGGGGGCTGGCGCTCGATGTCGAACTGCCGGACGACCTCCCGCCGCTGCGCGCCGACACTCGCGCGACGCGCCAGATGATCGTCAACCTCCTGTCCAATGCGGTCAAATTCACCCCGCCCGGCGGGGCCGTCCGGGTGAGCGCGAGGGCGGATGCGGATGGCGTCCGCCTGTCGGTGGCCGATACCGGCATCGGCATGTCGAATGCCGATATCGCCGTGGCGCTGGAGCCGTTCGGCCAGGTCCGCAACGACCTGCCCCAGGACATGCCGGGCACGGGTCTCGGCCTGCCGCTGGTCAAGTCGATGATCGAACGGCATGGCGGCCGACTGGAGATAGAGAGCCAGCCCGGCCAGGGTAGCGCCCTCACCCTCGCCTTTCCGCCCCACCGCATCCTCGCTCCGCGCCCGCCGCTCCGCGTGGTGAACGGCTGAGCAGTTGGCCGGATCGATCCGCGATACGGCGAATGGCGACGCTGAAGCGGATTCAACTCAAATACCCGATAGACAGCTTCTCATTCTCCTCCCAATAATCCGTTCGGGGTAAATGGGGAGGGAATAATGCGTACAATCGTGAAGAGATTGGTCGTCGCCGCGATCGTCGGCCTGGCCGCCGGGGAGAGCGCAGGGCAGGATTTCTCGCTGTCTCCCGCTTTCGGAAGCGCACGCCTCGCGGCGGGGTTCGTGGACGATCCCTATCTGGTGAACGTGCTCGCCGGCGGAGGCATCGATGTCAGCCGGCGGATAACCGGCTGCACCGGCTCCATCGCGGACGCGCCGGATTTCCGCCTGGACTATGAGGCAGGCGGCCTGCCGCTCAGCATCTTCGTGGAATCGGGATCGGACACCACGCTGGTGGTCAACGCGCCGGACGGGCGCTGGTATTGCGACGATGATGGCTGGGGCGATCTGGACCCGCTGGTGTCGTTCAACGCGCCCTTGAGCGGTCAGTACGATATCTGGATCGGGCAGTTCGACGGCGGATCGGGCGTTTCGGCGACCCTCGGTATCTCCGAGCTTTACTGAAGGCTCCGCGCGGAGCCCGCGCCGGCCGTCCGCCGGCGGCGGAGGACGGCGAAGGCGCGCCCGTCGATCGCCATCAGGCCGAGCCCGATCGCGCCCATACCGACCAGGTGGGACGGCTCCAGCCGCTCGCCCAGGAACGCCACGCCCAGCAGGATCGCGCTGACCGGCACCAGGAAGGTGACCAGGACGACGTTGGTCGCCCCGGCGGAGGCGAGCAGCCGGAAATAGACGATATAGGCCAGCGCGGTTGAGAAGACCGCGAGCCCCGCCATCGCCGCCCAGACCTCCCAGCCCGGCATCGCCAGCGTCCAGGGCCGGTCGATCCACAGCGCCAGCGGCGCCAGAAGGATGGTTGAGGCGGTGACCTGCCCGGTCGCCGTCGCCATCGGCGCCACGCCCATGCGCCGGAAACGCCGCCCGAAGATCCCGGCGCAGGCGTAGGAGAGCGCCGCGCCGAGGCAGGCGAGCTGCGCCCAGACGCCGCCGCCCAGCCCGTCCAGCGCGTCGGGCCCGATCATCGTCACGACGCCGGCAAGGCCCAGCGCCACGCCCGCCAGCTTGCCTCCGGTCATCCGCTCGTCCTCGGTGAGGAGATGGGCGACCAGCACGCCGAAGAGCGGCGTCGTGGCGTTGAGGATGGAGGCGAGGCCGCTGGCGATCTGCGTCTGTCCCCAGACCAGGAGGCAGAACGGGATCAGGTTGTTCAGCAGGCCCATCCCGAAGAAGGCGGTCCAGACTTGGCGGCCGCGGGGCAACGCCACCCCCAGCGCCCGGATCGCCAGATGCAGAACCGCCGCCGCCAGCGCCACCCGCAGGAAGACGATGGTGAAGGGCGGCAGATCGCCGACCGCGACGCCGACGAAGAAGAACGATCCGCCCCACAGCACCGACAGCCCCGCCAGGAACCCCCACTCCAGCGGCCCCATCACCCTGTTGACCGCACCCTCGCCCATGACCGTCCCCGAGCTCTGAATCCAAGGTCGACACCCTACCGCCGTCTACGAAACCCGCACCCTGCTTCTTGCTCGGAAAAGTCTACTCCCTCTCCCGCTGGCGGGAGAGGGCCGGGGTGAGGGTGGAAACCTCGCAGCAAACGCATTGATCTTTATTCGCCCGCCGGAACCACCCTCACCCCCAACCCCCTCTCCCGCGGAGCAGGAGAGGGGGCTTTTTGACTCCCTCCCCTGCAAAGCGGGGGAGGGGCGGGGTGGGGGTGTGGTTCAGGCGGCGCCAGCCTCAGTAAGCATATTCCTTGAACACCGGATCGACCGAACCGCCCCAGACCGTCTCGTACTTCCGCAGCAGTTCGTCGGCCGGGGTCTCACCGGTTTCCGCGATCGTCTCCAGCGCGGAGAGGAAATGGGCCTCGCTCTCGCCGAAGCCGTCCTTCCGCGCCCGGCGGTCCAGCCCGGCCCGGGCGATGGCCAGCGTCTGCCGCGCGATGTCGCGCACCGTCCCGTCGCGGAACGGCGTCTTCAGCGCGTGGCGCGGCACGTCGGCGCGCAGGGCCGCCCGCTCCTCCTCCGTCCAGCCCTTCACCAGATCCCAGGCGGCGTCCAGCGCGACGGAATCATAGAGCAGCCCGACCCAGAGGGCCGGCAGGGCGCAGAGCCGCCGCCACGGGCCGCCATCGGCGCCCCGCATCTCCAGGAACTTCTTCAGCCGCACTTCCGGGAAGGCCGTCGTCATATGGTCGGCCCAGTCCGACATCACCGGGACCTCGCCGGGCAGCGCCGGCAGCCGGCCTTCGATGAAGTCCCGGAAGGATTGGCCCGAGGCGTCGACATATTCCCCGTCGCGGTAGACGAAGTACATCGGCACGTCGAGCATGTAGTCGACATAGCGTTCGAACCCGAACCCGTCCTCGAACACGAAGGGCAGGTCGCCGCTACGGTCGGGGTCGGTGTCGGTCCAGATATGACTGCGATAGCTCTGGAACCCGTTCGGCCGCCCTTCGGTGAAGGGGGAGTTGGCGAACAGCGCCGTCGCAATCGGCTGCAGGGCCAGGCTGACCCTGAACTTCTTCACCATGTCGGATTCCGACGAGAAGTCGAGATTGACCTGGACCGTGCAGGTGCGGGTCATCATGTCGATGCCCAGCCGGCCGCGCCTGGGCATGTAGTCGCGCATGATCTTGTACCGGCCCTTGGGCATCCAGGGGATGTCCTCGCGCCGCCATTTCGGCTGGAAGCCAAGGCCGATCATGCCGACCCCATGCTCCTTCGCGACCGCCTTCACCTGGCGCAGATGCTCATGCACCTCGTCGCAGGTCTGGTGGATGGTTTCCAGCGGCGCGCCGGAAAGCTCGAACTGGCCGCCCGGCTCCAGTGTGATGGAACAGCCATTGTCGCTGGCCAGCGCGATGATCCGCCCATGCTCCTCCACCGGCCGCCAGCCGAACCGGGTGAGGCCGGACAGCAGCGCCCCGATCCCGTCCGGCCCCTCATAGGGGACCGACGCGAGGTCGGAGAGCCGGTAGACGAACTTCTCATGCTCCGTCCCGATCCGCCATTGGTCGGCCGGCTTGTTGCCGTCCTCCATATAGTCGACAAGCTGGCGCTTGTCCGTGATCGGGATGGCGCTCTTGGTGGGGGGAGCGGACATGGGCGTCGGTTTTCATGGTTGGCCGGCCGTTTCGGCGGCGGGCGCTGGTGTGGCGTTCAGGCTTCCCGGCCGGGAGGTCGCACGCGCCAGTCCCCCGCCAGACACTGCCAGCAGGCCAGCGCGGCCACCGCCGCCGTGTCGGCCCGGAGTATCCGGGGACCGAGGCCGACCGGGTGAACAAAAGGCAGTTTGGCGAGACCGTCAAGCTCCGCCTGCGCGAAGCCGCCCTCCGGGCCGATCAGCAGCCCGACCGGCCGCCCCGCCAGCGCCGCCGCCACCTCCGCGACCGGCCGGGCGTCGCCCGATTCGGCGCACAGGATCAGCGGCCTGTCGGCGGGCCAGCCGGCCAGCAGCCGGTCAAGCGTCACCGGCTGGTCGACCGAGGGCACGTCCAACCGCTCGCACTGCTCCGCCGCCTCGACCGCATGGGCGCGCAGCCGGTCGACATTGACGCGGGAGACATCGGTATGGGCGGTGAGGACCGGCATCAGCCGCGCCACGCCCAGCTCCGTCGCCTTCTCCGCGATGGCGTCGACCGCCACCTTCTTCACCGGCGCGAAACAGAGCCGGACATCCGGCCCCGCCGCCTGCTCCCGCAACCGCGTCTCCGCGATCGCCGTCGCCGCGTTGCGGCCGATATGGTCGAGCCGCGCCTTCCACTCCCCGTCCCGCCCGTTGAACAGGGTTACTCCGTTCCCGAGCCCGAGCCGCAGCACGTTCCGCAGATAATGCGCCTGCTCCGCGGAAAGCAGGACCGCCCCGCCTTCCGCCAGATCGCCGGCGACGAACAGCCGGGGGGTAGCACGGGCCACCGCTCAGAACCCCTGCATGAGCAGATCGATGGCGTCGACGATTTCGTGATGGCGGTGATTCAGAGTGGCTACCGGATTCTTTATTGTGGAGTTCGGCACGGCCGCCATGAACTGCGTCGCCATCAGAACTTCCTCGTCTCCTATCCGGAATCTCGGATTCAGTCCCTTGGCGGGCATCGGCGCATGCTCCAGGGGCAGCAGCGGCACCACGACCCTCGTAGTCAGATGACTGAGAAAGCCGGCTTGGATATCCAGCAGATAACCGAGACCATCCGGATTGGCGTAGACATCGAACCGAGCCATCAGAACTGTCGGTATTTGGCCAGCGGCAATCCGTTCTTCTCGACGTACTGATTGGAGCTTTCAAGCGCGTCCCTGTTCTCCTCCAGCCATGCCTCGGCGCGACGTTCGGCAACCGCCCGCGACAACCCTTGTTCGGCCGCCTGAGAAACGTTCACCCGTAATTTTCGGGCTTCGTCCAGTAGTTCTCGGCTGATGGAGACGTTAGCGGCCCGCTTCGGCGGACCCATGGTGGAACGGCCCATCTTCCCCATTATTTTTCCCCATATAAAGCGGCATTTATTATGCGCATAACTGGCAACAAAGCAAGCGACGTTCCAGCCGCTTCAGCACCGCCGCTTTAGCCGCCCGGCGGATGGAACACGACGTGCCTATGGAGCCGGATCAAGGCCGGCATGACATTGTTTTTATTGGTCATTCCGGACTTGATCCGGAATCCATGCGATGCTGCGTTCAGCCGCTATGGTGGATCATTCGCTCCCCTCCCGCCCGAGCACCCGCACCGCCAACGGCCGCGCCTTCATCCTCTCCCACCAGCCCCGCATCAGCGGGTGCGCCTCCAGCGCCCGCGCGCCTTCCGGCGCTTCGGCCAGGCAGGCGACCATCGGGGCGGCGTGCAGGTCGGCGAGGGTCAGGGCCTCGCCCGCCAGCCACTGCCCTTCGCCTATTAACTCGCCCAGCGCGCGGAGGCAGGCTTCGGCGCCCGGCAGGGCAGCTTCGATCCGCGCCTCGTCCACAAGTTTGCCCTCGCGCGGCTTGTCCACCCGCTCGACATAGATGTCCCAGACCCAGCAGCGATAGGCGTAGCTGTCCAGGATGCCGATCGCCTGGTTCATCCGCGCCCGCGCCTTCGGGTCGCGCGGCTGGAGCGGCGGCCCGTCGAACGTCTCGTCGACATAACGGGCGATGGCGGCCGTCTCGTAGATGACGAATCCGTCATGGTCGAAGGCCGGGATCTTCCCGAACGGGTGCCGCGCCGCATGGATGGCCCCGCCTTTGTCGACCGCGAAGATATCGACGCCCTCCAGCCGGAAGGGCGCGCCCTTCTCCAGAAGCGCGAGGAGGACAATGCGCGTATAGACGCTGTAGGCCGCGCCGAAGAGAATGGGCTCCATCATCCAACCGCCCCTACCGGATAAGGATTATCATCCTATATATTCATGAGTCACGGGATGGGAAGGAGGAACAGGATGACGACAAAAGCCTACATTTGCCAACATCTGCAAAATTCTTCTTCGCCGCCGTTCCGCCCGCGAATGATGACGAATGACGACAAATGATGACGAATGATGACACCGGGGAATCGCGGTCCGGCCATACCGACATCGTATCGGGCGGATGGATCGAGCGGTTCGCGCCCGGCTGGGTGGAGCCCTACCTGAAGCTGGCCCGTCTGGACCGGCCGATCGGGACCTGGCTGCTGCTGATCCCCTGCTGGCTGGGCATGGCGCTGGCCGGGTCGTTCGATCCATGGCTGGTCCTGCTGTTCACCGTGGGGGCGGTAGTCATGCGCGGGGCCGGCTGCACCATCAACGATCTGTTCGACCGCGACATCGACGGCAGGGTCGAACGCACGCGCGGCCGGCCGATTCCCAGCGGCCGGGTCAGCGTCCTCCAGGCCCTCCTGTTTCTCGCCGCCCTGCTGGCGGTGGGGCTGCTGATCCTGCTGCAGTTCAACGGGGCGACGATCCTGGCGGGCGTCGTCTCGCTGCTGCTGGTCGTGCCCTATCCGCTGATGAAGCGGATCACCTGGTGGCCGCAGCTATTCCTCGGCTTCACCTTCAACTGGGGCGCGCTGATGGGCTGGACGGCCGCCACGGGCTCACTCTCCTGGCCGGCGGTCGCGCTCTATGCCGGCGGCATCTTCTGGACGCTCGGCTACGACACGATCTACGCCCATCAGGACAAGGAGGATGACGCGCTGGTCGGCGTCAAATCCTCCGCCCGACGATTGGGGGAGATGAGCAAGCCCGCCATCCACGCCTTCCACGTCATTGCCACCCTGCTGATCCTCGCCGCCGGCTTCGGCGCGGGGCTATCGGCCTGGTTCGCAGCGGGCCCGCTGCTGGCGCTCGCCTTCGTCGTCCGGGAGGTCGCGGTCTGGCGGCTGGACGATCCGGCTGACTGCCTGCGCCGCTTCAAGCGCAGCAAGACTTTCGGCTTCCTGGTGCTGGCGGGCCTCGCCCTCGGTCACCTTCTTTGACCGACCCCACCGCCTTCGTCCGCGCCAATACCATCCTGGCCTCCCCGCCCCTGACGCCTGAGCTGACGCTCCATCTGGCGACGGAGGTGACGCCGCTCTGGGAAGCGACAGAGGCGACGCTGGCGCGGGCCAACCTGCCGCCGCCCTACTGGGCCTTCGCTTGGCCGGGCGGGCAGGCGCTGGCCCGGTACATGCTGGACAATCCGGGGCTGGTCGCCGGCCGGACGGTCCTGGATTTCGCCGCCGGCAGCGGAATCGTCGGCCTGGCCTGCGTCCGCGCCGGGGCGAAGGCGGTCCTCGCCTGCGATATCGACCCGTTCGCCATGGCGGCGATGAAGCTGAACGCGGCGGCCAACGGCCTCGCCCTCGACATCACGTCGGAGGATCTCGTCGGCCGGCCGATGGGCGGCGTCGACATCGTGCTGGCCGGCGACGTCTGCTACGAACGGCCGATGGCCGAACGGGTGATCGGCTGGCTCCGCGGTCTGGCGGAGGCCGGCAAGATCGTCATCATGGGTGATCCCGGCCGCGCCTACCTGCCGGCCGAGGGGCTGGAGGCGGTGGCCGACTACACCGTGCCGACCCCGCTGGACCTTGAGGACCGGGACCGCAGGCACACCAGCCTATGGCGCGTACTGGCGTGAGGAGAAGGCCGCCAGCGCCTCGGTCCTTTCCGCCCGCAAGGCGGGATCGTCGATGATCTCAAGGATGAAGAGGTCGAGGTCCGCGCCCGGCGCCAGCAGGTCCCGCGCGCGGGCCAGCGCCTGCTCCTGGGTCGCCGCCGGCCCGGTGCGTCCCGTCGCCGGGATCGCCGCCAGCGCCAGCGGCGGACCATCCGGCGCGAACGCCCCGCGCCGCCCGTGATAGCCGTAGAGCGCCGGCGGCAGCGGGCAGTCCAGCTCAAGCTCCGTCGCCTCGAACGACCCGTAATGATAGTTCTCGCCGCCCTCCGTCTCGTGCATCCGCTCAAGCTGCCGTCCGTCCAGCCAGACGATGGCGACGGTCACGGTGACGCCTCGGGCCGGCACGACCATGGCGGGCAGGGAGCCATAGGCCGTGAAATGGCAGGAATGGACGACATCCATCCCGCCCAGCCGCGCCACCGTCACCGGGATCTCCGTGCCCGCCGGCCAGCCGGCGTATTTCCGCGCCAGTTGCAGCGGCGAGCGGTTGGAGCCGTAGGCGATCACCGGCGTCCGTCCGGCCAGCGTGTCCGGCCGGAAGGGCCGCGTCTCGCCGTCCGCGAACAGGTAGGAGCCTTCCGGCGCCTCATAGGGATAGCCCTTGGCGCGGGCGAGCCTTTCCGCGATCGGGGTCATCCGGCCGACCCCGGCAACAGCGCCTGGCAGGCGGCGGGCAGCGTCTTCGGCGGCCGGGGTTCCGGCGGGGTCGTGGAAGGAGGCTCCGGCGGCCGGTCGGGATCGGGGAACCAGGAGGCGACCTCCCCGCCGCAGCCATCGCCGCGCGGCGGCGGAGCCTGCTCCACGCAAGTCTCGCTGCCGGCCGGGCAATGGAGGCGGACATGGAAATGATAGTCGTGGCCGTACCAGGGCCTGATAGTCCGAAGCCACGACCGGTCGGCCCAGTCGCGCCGGCACAGCGCCTGCTTCAGCGCCGGATGGATGAAGATGCGCGCCACCCTGGGATCGTCCGCCGCCAGCCGCACCATTTCCGCTTGGGAGTCGGTGAAGACCGTGGGATCGGCGCGGAAGGCGTCGCGGTCGATCATGACCACCGGCTCAAGATCCTCCCGTTCGTCGGGCGGCAGGAAAGGCAGGTCGAGCCTCATCCAGATATCGGCGTCCAGCCCGATCTGGTGGCTGGCGTGGCCATAGCTCATCGGCCCGCCGCGCGGCTGGGACATGTCGGCGATCAGCGCGACGCCCAGCCCGGCGGCGGCCATCCGCGCGCCGAAATCCTCCAGATACTCGATCAGCGCCGGATGGCCATAATAGCGGTGGCGGCTCGGCCGGATCACCTGATAGCCCAGCCCGTCGATCGGCAGCGGCTCGGCCCCGGCCACGCAGCCATTGGCGTAGGATCCGATGGAAGCCGCCGGCCCCGGCGCGGGTTCGCGCACATTGCTCCAGGCGACCTCCTCGGCGACCTCCTCGGCGACCGCCGGAAGGGCCGCGAAGAGCGCGGCCAGAAGGAGGACGAAAATGTGTGGGGCCATGGAAACTCCTGCGGGGAGCGAGTGTATGGGTTCAATTCTTCCCGGGCGGGATGGCGACATGAACTTGAATTTCCGACCATCATACCATTGTCTAACGGGCATATTCGCCTCTCCGGGCAGCGCCGCCCGTTCCCCGCCCCCTCTTCCGAGCCCCTGATCGATGCAGCCGCCGCCGCGAACGCCCCCGATTCCCATGCTGGTGGGCGTGTCCGCCCTGGGGCCGCTGGCGCTCAACATCCTGATGCCGGCGATGCCGATGATCCGCCGGTCGCTGGATACCGACACGGCGGCGGTCCAGCTCACGCTCAGCCTCTATCTCGTCGGGCTGGCGGTGAGCCAGCTTCTCTACGGCCCCCTCTCCGACCGGTTCGGCCGCCGGCCGCTGATGCTGGTCGGGCTCGTCCTCTTCCTCGCCGGCACGCTGGGCGGCCTCTTCGCGCCGACGATCGAGGTGCTGGTCCTGTCCCGCATGGTCCAGGCGATCGGCGGCTGCGCCGGCATGGTGCTGGGCCGGGCGATGGTGCGCGACCTGTTCAGCCGCGAACGGTCGGCCAGCGTCATCGCCTACATGACCATGATGATGGTCGTGGCCCCGATGCTGGCGCCGCTGATCGGCGGCTATCTGTCGGGATGGTTCGACTGGCGGGCGACCTTCGCCTTCACCGCGGTCGTCGCGGCGCTGGTGACGGTCGCCGGCTGGCGGCTGCTGCATGAGACGCATTTCGACCGGCAGGCGCTGCCCGGCATCGCGGGGATGGCGCGGTCCTACGATTCGCTGTTCCGGATGCCGGCCTTCCGCGCCTATGCGATGGTCCTCTCCTTCTCGTCCGCCGGCTTCTTCGCCTTCCTGGGCGGCGCGCCGCATATCGTGGTGGATCTGATGGGCAGGAGCCCCAGCGATTACGGCGTCTATTCGATCCTCGGCGCGCTGGGCTACATGATCGGCAACTTCTTCGCCGGCCGGTTTTCCACCCGCTTCGGCATCGACCGGATGATCGGCATCGGTGCGTTCGTCTCCTTCACCGGGGCGATGCTGATGCTGTCGCTCGCCCTTGCCGGGGCGATGACCGACCCGATCCTGCTGTTCCTGCCGCTGGCGATCTATGCGATGGGCAACGGGCTGACGCTGCCCAACGGCATGGCCGGCGCGATCAGCGCGAATCCCCGCGCGGCCGGCGCGGCCAGCGGCCTTGCGGGCTTCATGCAGATGACGATCGGCGCGCTGGCCAGCATCGCGGTGGGCTATCTCGTCGCGGAAAGCGCGACACCGATGATCGTGGTGATGGCCGGAGCCTCGCTCCTGGCCCTCTTCGCCTGGACGAACGTGCGGCGGGTTTCCCGCCGTCAACTGGACAACGCCGCCTACGCGGCCGAATGACTGGACAATCATGACCGACAGTTCCGACCTCGACATCCTTTCCGACCTGATCGCCCGCGCCAGGGCCGCCGGCGCCGATACGGCCGACGCGATCCTGGCCGACGGGACCAGCCTGTCGCTCTCCCAGCGGCTGGGCCGGCCCGAACGGCTGGAACGGGCGGAAGGCGGCGATCTGGGCCTGCGCGTCTTCGTCGGCAGGCAGAGCGCCATCGTCTCCTCCTCCGACCGCTCCAAGGCCGCTCTGGCGGAACTGGTGGAGCGCGCCGTCGCCATGGCCCGCGCGGTGCCGGAAGATTCGTTCGCCGGCCTGGCCGATCCCGGCCAACTCGCCCGATCCTGGGAGGATCTGGATCTGGACGATCCGGCGGAACCGTCGGCGGAAGATCTGATCGCGGCGGCGAAGGAGGCGGAGGAGACGGCGCTCGCAATCTCCGGCGTCACCAATTCCGAAGGGGCGGAAGCCGCCTGGGGCCGCACGAGGATCAGCCTCGTCGCCGGCAACGGCTTCGCCGGAAGCTATTCGCGGTCCAGCCGCAGCCTGTCGGTGTCCGTGATCGCCGGCGAAGGCATCGGGATGGAGACCGACTATGATTTCACCAGCGCGGTCTATGCCGAGGATATGGAGGACGCCGCCACGATCGGCCGGCGCGCCGGCGAACGGGCCGTGGCCCGGCTGGGCGCGCGCAAGGTGGCGAGCGCGAGGGTCCCGATTGTCTACGATCCCCGTGTCGCCGGCAGCCTGCTGGGCCACCTGACGGGCGCCATCAGCGGCCCCGCCATCGCGCGCGGCGTCAGCTTCCTCAAGGACCGGATGGGGGAGGCATTGTTCGCTCCGGGAATCGAGATCGTCGACGATCCGCACCGGCGGCGCGGCCGGCGGTCCAAACCCTTCGACGGCGAAGGGATCGCCAACCGGCGGCGGGAGATCGTTTCCGACGGCAGGCTCACCACCTGGCTGCTGGACCTCCGCTCCGCCCGGCAGCTCGGGCTGGAAACCACCGGCCACGCGGCGCGGGGCACCTCCTCCCCGCCCTCTCCCTCGCCGACCAACCTGTTCCTCCAGCCGGGGAAGGATGATCCCAAGGCGCTGATCGGCGGTATTGCGAAGGGTCTTTACGTCACCCAGATGATGGGCAGCGCCGTCAACGGGCTGACCGGCGACTACAGCCGGGGCGCCACTGGCTTCTGGATCGAGAATGGGGAGATCGCCTACCCGGTCAACGAGGTGACGGTGGCCGGCAATCTGAAGGAGATGTTCGCCCGGCTGGTCCCGGCCAGCGACCTGACCTTCCGCACCGGGATCGATTCACCGACCGTCATGATCGAGGGCATGATGGTGGCCGGGCGCTGAGGCGAAGACCGGCAGCCTCCTGTCGGCCACGGTGACGGTGAGCGGCAGGGTGGCGACAATGTCGCCATCGGTCTGGACTGGTTCTCCGGCCGGCCCCTCGACCGTCACCGACCGCCCGCCGATCACCTGGTAGCCCTTGAAGCGCGGCAGCAGCCCCAGCGCCATCGCCGCCATGTATCCCACCGTCGCGGGACGGCCGCCCCGCTCGAACAGGCAGATCTCGAACCCTGATCGCAGCGGCGTGGCGTCGGGCGCCAGGACGAACCGGCCGCCATAATAATGGCTGTTGGCGATCACCGCCGACGCCGCCTCGAACGGCCGGCCGTCAACCGTGACCCGGTACCGCGCCGCCGGGCCCGCGGCCAGTTGCCGGGCGGTCTCCCAGACATAGGCGCCCTTGCCGATCCGCCGTTTCAGGCCGGAATCCAGTCCGGCCACGACATGGGCATCGAACCCGACGCCGGCCATCAGGCTGAAATGCCGGCCATTAGCCAGGCCCAGATGGATGTCGGTCGACCCGCCATCCAGGATGATCCCGGCGGCGGCGGCCGGGTCCATCGGCAACCCCAGTTCGGCCGCCAGCACGTTCGCCGTGCCCAGCGGCAGGATGCCGAGCGGCGGGGGCCGGCCGGCATGGGCCATCAGCCCGTTCACCACCTCGTTGATCGTGCCATCGCCGCCGGCGGCGACCACGGCGTCGAAGCCCTCGGCCGCCCGCGCCACGACCTCCGCGTCGCGTGGGGCCGTCGTCTCATGGACCCGAACCAATGCTCCGCGATCGCCGAAGACCGCCATCGCGTGATGAAAGCGATGGCGGCGGCGGGGACCCGCCGTTGGATTGAAGATCGCCAGGAGGTTTCGGGGACGGGCCATTTGTGATGCTTTGACTACAGATCGATAAAGTAAATCGGATGAAATTATTTCATCGGAAAGAAGATTTCGTCTCTACACATCAAATAACTATTCCCATGATTGTCAATATTTTTCCTCAACTGTATATCCGGGCCACTGGATATTGTGTGTGAAGGGGAACCCATGTCGCGATCCGATACAGTCGACCGCTACCGCACGATCTGGATCTCCGACGTGCATCTGGGCACCAAGGCCTGCCAGGCCGGCCTGCTTCTGGATTTCCTGAAGCGCACCGAATGCGAGACGCTCTATCTGGTCGGCGACATCGTCGATGGCTGGCGGCTGAAGAAGAACTGGTACTGGCCCCAGGCCCATAACGACGTGATCCAGAAGCTGCTGCGCAAGGCGCGGAAGGGCACCAAGGTCTATTTCCTGCCCGGTAACCATGACGAGTTCGGGCGCCAGTTCCTGGGCCAGAATTTCGGCGAGGTGGAGATCGTAGACGAGGCGATCCACACCGGCGCGGATGGGCGACGCTACCTGGTCATCCATGGCGACCAGTTCGACGTGGTGGTGAAGTACGCCAGATGGCTGGCCCATATCGGCGATAGGGCCTACGTCATGCTGCTGGCGGCCAACACGCTGGTGAACGCGGTCCGGCGGCGGTTCGGCTTCTCCTACTGGTCCCTCTCCGCCTACCTGAAGCACCGCACCAAGAAGGCGGTGGAGTTCGTCGGCCGGTTCGAAACCGCGCTCAGCGAGGAAGCGCGCCGCCACGGCGTCGACGGCGTGGTCTGCGGCCATATCCATACGGCCGAGATCAAGGACATGCGCGGCATTCTCTACTGCAATGACGGCGACTGGGTCGAAAGCTGCACGGCGCTGGTCGAGCACGAGAGCGGCGAGATGGAGATCCTGCGCTGGACCGGCATCGAACAGACGAAGGCTATCACTCTTCTTCCCGCTGCCCGGAAGGCCGCCGCATGACGGCCCTTCTTGAGACCGCCGAAGCGCCTGCCGCCCTGCCCTTGAAGATCCTGATCGTCAGCGACGCCTGGAAGCCGCAGGTCAACGGCGTGGTGCGCACGCTGGAGGCGACGGTTCGGCATCTGGAGCTTCTGGGCCATAGGGTGGAGGTCATCGGCCCCGACCGGTTCAGGACGCGGCCGCTGCCCACCTATCCGGAAATCCCGATCGCACTGGGCGTCGGCCGCGCCCTGCCGCCGATGATGGAGGCCGCCGCCCCCGACGCGGTCCATATCGCGACGGAAGGCCCGCTGGGCTGGGGCGCGCGGAAATGGTGCCTGCGCCACAACCGGCCCTTCACGACATCCTTCCACACCATGTTCGCCGAATATGTGAACCTGCGGACGCGCATCCCGCTATCCTGGAGCTACGCCGTGCTGCGCCGCTTCCACGGGCCGGCGACGGCGGTCATGGTCTCGACCGACACGATGGAGCGGACGCTGGCGGACCGCGGATTCCGGAACATCGTCCGGTGGGTCCGGGGCGTCGACACGGATCTGTTCACGCCGGACGACCCGGTACCGCTCGACCTGCCGCGCCCGATCCAGATGTTCGTCGGACGGCTGGCGGTGGAGAAGAATATCGAGGCGTTCCTGAAACTGGAGACGCCCGGCACGAAGGTCGTTGTCGGCGACGGGCCGCTCCGCGCCGATCTGGAGGCCCGGTTCCCGGGCGCAATCTTTCTGGGCGCGAAACATGGGCCGGAACTCGCCCGCCATTATGCGGCGGCGGATGTCTTCGTCTTCCCCTCGCTGACCGACACGTTCGGCCTGGTGATGCTGGAGGCGCTGGCCTGCGGCGTGCCGGTCGCGGCCTATCCGGTGCGCGGCCCCGCCGACGTGATCCAGAATCCGAATGTCGGATGCCTGGACCAGGATCTGGGAAGGGCGATCCAACGCGCACTGTCGCTCGACCGGCAGGCCTGCCGGCGCTACGCGCTGAAATGGTCATGGACCGCCTCGGCCGCCGAATTCGCAGGCCACCTGCAACCCTGCCGGTAGCCGGCCTCCGGCCGTCATGCTAGCGTGCGCCTCCATCGGCGGCGGCATTGCGCGCGTCGCCCGGCTGCCTTCGCTCCCGTGGCGTGATGTTCTATCCGATCTATCGTCTGGTCACCGGGGTCGCCGGTCCCTTCATCCCCCTGCTGCTGAGACGCCGCACCGCCGCCGGCAAGGAGGATGAGTCGCGCCGGCCCGAAAGGCTGGGCCGGCCGTCGAAGCCGCGGCCGGAGGGCCGCCTCGTCTGGATTCACGGGGCCAGCGTCGGGGAGGCGCTGTCGGTCCAGGCGCTAATCGGCCGGCTGCTGGACGACAATCCGGACCTGTCGGTGCTGCTGACCACGGGCACGCTCACCTCCGCCCGGCTGATGGAGGGGAGGCTGCCGGACCGCGCCTTTCACCAGTTCGTCCCGGTGGACCGGCGGGACTACGCCCGGACCTTCCTGGATCATTGGCGGCCCGATCTGGTGATCTGGGTGGAGAGCGAGATCTGGCCCAACCTGCTGACGGAGATCCGCGACCGCGCGATCCCGGCGGCGATGGTGAACGCCAGGATGTCCGCTTCCTCCCTCGCCCGCTGGCGGCGCTTTCCCGGCCCGATCAGGGCGCTTCTGTCCGCCTTCGACGTGATCCTTCCCTGGGGGCCGGCGGAGGGGGAGAAGTTCCGGGCGCTGGGCGCGCGCCGGATCGGGCCGGCCGGCAACCTGAAATTCACCTCCGCCCCGCCCGACGCAGACGAGGCGGAGGTCGCGGCCTTGAGGGACGCCATCGACGGACGGCCGGTCTGGTTGGCGGCCAGCACCCATCCGGGCGAGGAGGAGATGGCGCTGGAGGCTCACCGGGCGCTCTCGGAGCGGTGGCCGGACCTGCTGACCATCCTGATGCCCAGGCATCCCGGACGCGGCGGCGATGTCGCCGTTCTGGCCTCGGAGATCGGCGTGACGCTGCGCAGCCGGGGGGAAGCGCCCGACGGGCCGATCCATGTCGCCGACACGTTGGGGGAGATGGGCCTGTTCCTGCGGCTGGCCCCGATCACGCTCATCGGCGGCTCCCTCGTTCCCCATGGCGGACACAACCCGATCGAGGCGGCCCAGCTCGGCTCCGCGCTGGTGCTGGGGCCGCATATGACCAACTTCTCGGAGATCACGGCCGAACTGGCGGAGGCCGGCGGCGCGATCCTGCTGGACGGTTCCGCCGGTCTGGCGGAGGCCGTGGACGGGCTGCTCCGCCGGCCGGAGGACCGGGCAAGCATGGCCGCCGCGGCTCGCGCGGTCGCCGACAGGCGGCGCGGCCTGCTGGACGAGGTGATGGCTGAGATCGCGCCGCTTCTGAACCGCGCGGAAGCGCCGCGATGAAGGCTCCCTCCTTCTGGCGATCCCCCAACGCGGTCGCGACCGCGCTTTCCCCGCTGGGCGCGGCCTATGGGCGGATCGGGCGGTGGCGACGACAGACGGCGAAGCCCTGGCGGGCGGAAGTCCCGGTGCTGTGCATCGGCAATCTGACCGCCGGCGGCGCGGGGAAGACTCCGGTCGCCCTTTCCCTCGCCCTTCGGCTGCGCGCCATGGGGCTGGAGCCGCATTTCCTCAGCCGGGGCTATGGCGGCCGGATGAAGGGGCCGGTCATGGTCGATCCCGGCCGGCATGAGGCAACGGATGTCGGTGACGAGCCGCTGTTGCTGGCCGAAGCCGCGCCGACCTGGGTCGCGCGCGATCGCGCCGCCGGCGCGAAGGCTGCGATCGACGCCGGCGCGACGGTGCTGGTCATGGATGACGGCTTCCAGAACCCGGCCCTTGCCAAGGATGTATCCTTGGTCGTCGTCGACGGTGAGACCGGCTTCGGGAACGGCAGGCTGATCCCGGCAGGGCCGCTGCGCGAGCCGCTGGCCGACGGGCTGGGGCGCGCCTCGGCGCTGGCGGTGATGGGCGACGACCGGGCGGGCGTCGGCGCGCTTGCCGAGGAGTGGGAGCTGCCGGTCCTGTTCGGCCGGCTGGTCCCAGACGGCGATGCCGGCTGGCTGCGCGGAACGCCGGTGGTCGCCTTTGCGGGCATCGGCCGGCCGGAGAAGTTCTTCGCCACGCTGAAGGCTCTCGGCGCAAGGCCGACCGCCGAATTCGCCTTCGGCGATCATCATCGCTATGAGGCGGACGAGATCATGCGGATGGTCGACCTCGCGAACCGGGCCAAGGCCGTGCTGGTGACGACGACGAAAGACCGCGCCCGCCTGCCGCCCGACGCGCGGCCGATGGTCCGGACTCTGCCCGTCCGCGTCTCATGGTCGGACGATGGCGCGGTCGACCGGCTGCTGGAACCGCTGCTGCCCTAAAGCAGCGTCCCCTGCTTCGGCGCGGGGGCTGGCCGCCGCCGCTCCGGCACGGCTCCCCCGGCCACCACCGCGCCGACCTTGCCGTCCGCGAACTCCAGCGTCACCTGCTTGCCGGGCGATGTCTTGGCGCGGCTGTCGACGATGTCGCCCCGATCATCATGGACGATGGCGAAGCCGCGTTCCAGCACGCCTTCATACGAGTAGCTCACCAGAAGCTTCCCCTGACCCTTCAGCCGTTCGTCCAGCCGGTCGAGTCGGCGCGCCACGATTTCCGGCAGGCGGCTGCCGGATTCGCCCAGCCGCCGGGCGCCATCCGCGATGGCGCGCTTCATCGGATGCGGGGAAAGGCGCGCGGTGCCCTCGAACCGCTGGCGATGCCGGGTCATCGAACCGTATCCCGCCGAGGATAGCCGGTGGCCAAGCTGGCGGAGATGCCGTTCGGCCTCCGCGAGTTGCTGGCGCGGATGGCGCAGGCGGGCCGACGCTTCGGCCAGCGCGCCCCGCCGACGGTCCAGAAGCACCGGCAGGCAACGCGCCAGCCGCTCCGAGCGGTCGTCCAGACGCTGCGAAGCCCCTTCCAGCAGGCGCGCCGGGTCGCCCAGACCGCGCCCCAGCCCCTCGACCCGCATCCGGCGTTCGGCCACCAACCGGCTCAGCCCGCCCAGCATCCGCACCTGCCGGTCCCGGATGGCGACCAGAAGGTCGTTCCGGACCGGCACCGCCATCTCGGCCGCCGCCGTCGGCGTCGGGGCGCGACGGTCGGCGGCATGGTCGATCAGCGTGGTGTCGGTCTCATGCCCGACGGCGGAAATCAGCGGAATGGCGCTGGCCGCCGCCGCGCGGACCACGATCTCCTCATTGAACGCCATCAGGTCTTCAAGGCTGCCGCCGCCGCGCGCCACGATCAGGACGTCCGGACGCGGCACGCCGCCTTGCGGCAGCGCGTTGAAGCCTTCGATAGCCGCCGCGATCTTCTCCGCCGCGCCCTGCCCCTGGACCGGCACCGGCCACAACAGGACATGGCGGGGAAACCGTTCCTCCAGCCGGTGCAATATGTCCCGGATGACCGCGCCGGTGGGCGAGGTGACGACGCCGATGACATCCGGCAGGAAGGGCAGGCGCTGCTTGCGGGCTTCGTCGAACAGGCCTTCGGAGGCCAGCCGGCGACGACGGTCCTCCAGCAGCTTCAGGAGAGCGCCTTCGCCCGCCAGCTCCATCTGTTCGACCACGAGCTGGTATTTCGACTGGCCGGCATAGGTCGTCAGCCGGCCGGTGCAGATGACTTCCATCCCCTCTTCGGGCCGGATCGACAGTCGGGAGACGGAGCCGCGCCAGCAGACGGCGTCCAGCACCGCGCCGTCGTCCTTCAGCGTCAGGTAGAGATGGCCCGATCCCGGCATCTTGGGCCGGGATATCTCTCCCCGCACCCGGACATGGGCGAAACCGTCCTCCACTGTTCGTTTCACGGCGGTGGAGATTTCGCTGACGGTGTATTCGGGCGTGTTGGGGCGGACGCCCCTGGTTGGAACGGTGTCTTGCGTCATGATGGCCGCATGATACAACCCCGACCCATCCTCTAGTAAAGCCAAGCCTTGGCAATTGAAGGAACGGGCCGAATGAACATCCTGGTGGTCGGATCGGGCGGGCGCGAACACGCTCTCTGCTGGGCGATAGAAGCCTCGCCGCTGTGCGACCGGCTCTATTGCGCGCCCGGCAATGCCGGCATCGCGGCGGTCGCCGAATGCCTGCCCGTGGCGGCCGACGATGTCGAAGGGCTGGTGGTGTTGGCGTCGGAAAAGGCGATCGACTTCGTCGTCGTGGGGCCGGAGCAGCCGCTGGTGCTGGGGCTGGTCGACCGGCTGGCGGCGGCCGGCGTGAAGGCGTTCGGCCCGTCGGCGTCGGCAGCCGCGCTGGAGGGCTCCAAATCCTTCATGAAGGGCCTCTGCGCCCGCTACGGCATCCCCACCGCCCGCTACGCCACCTTCACCGACGCCGAAGCCGCCAAGGCGCATGTTCGGGCGGAAGGCGCGCCGATCGTGGTCAAGGCCGACGGGCTGGCCGCCGGCAAGGGCGTCGTCGTCGCGGCGGGCGTCGAGGAGGCGGAGGCGGCCATCGACGCCGCCCTGCTAGAAGGATCGTTCGGCGAGGCCGGGGCGGAGATCATCGTCGAGGAATGCATGACAGGGCCGGAGTTGAGCTTCTTCGTGCTGGCGGACGGGGAGACGGTGCTTCCGCTGGCCGGCGCGCAGGACCACAAGCGCGCATACGACAATGACGAAGGCCCGAACACCGGTGGCATGGGCGCGTTCTCCCCCTCTCCCCTGCTGACCGACGCCCTCCGGCGCCGGGTGATGGCGGAGATCATCGAGCCGACGGTGGCGGCGATGAAGGCGGAAGGCGCGCCCTTCAAGGGCGTGCTCTATGCCGGGCTGATGCTGACGCCCGACGGGCCGAAGCTTCTGGAATACAACGTCCGGTTCGGCGATCCGGAATGCCAGGCGCTGATGGTCCGGCTGAAGAGCGACATCCTGCCCGCCCTGATCGCCAGCGCCGACGGCGCGCTGTCCACTGTCGACCTGCGCTGGCGCGACGAGGCGGCCATCGTCGTGGTGATGGCGTCGAAAGGCTATCCGGGCGCCTATCGCAAGGGGACGCCGATCAAGGGGTTGAAGAAAGCCGGGGAGACCGGCGCGACAATCTTCCATGCCGGCACTGCCTCCACCGATGACGGCGGCATCGTCGCGACGGGTGGGCGCGTGCTGGGCGTGACGGCGCTGGGTGCGACGCTGGGTGAGGCCAGGGACGCCGCCTATCGCGCGGTCGATGCGATCGACTGGCCGGAAGGGTTCTGCCGCCGCGACATCGCGGCCGCCGCCCTGTCAGCGGCGCGCGCGGAAGAAGGCGCGTAAAAGGTCCGCCGACCGTTCCGCCTGCGCGCCCGCCTCCACCGAGGGTCGATGGTGGCAGGTCGGCAGCGTGAAGAATCGCGGCCCGTTCTCCACGGCCCCGCCCTTGGGATCGGACGCCGCATAGACGACCCTGCGGATGCGGGCGAAGCTGATCGCTGCCGCACACATGGCGCATGGTTCCAGCGTGACATAGAGGTCGCAATCCGGCAGGCGCGGCCGTCCGCGCGCCGAGGCGGCGGCCCGCATCGCCAGCATCTCCGCATGGGCGGTCGGGTCCGCCAGTTCCTCCGTCCTGTTGCCCGAAGCGGCCAGGACGCGGCCCGTCTCAACCTCCACCAGCACCGCGCCGATCGGCACCTCCTGCCGCGCGGCGGCGGCCTCCGCTTCGGCGAAGGCGAGGTCGAGGAAGGTCTGGTCGTTGGGCAAGTCCGTCATGGCCGGCGACCTTTGCCCGTCCCGCCGAAGGCGGTCAAGCCGCCTTGGCGCGGCTTCCGTTCCGTGCGATAGCTCCCGCCCATGACCGAAGAGACGAAAGCCCAGGGCGGCGACCGCATCGCGAAGGTGCTGGCGCGGGCCGGCCTCTGTTCCCGCCGCGACGCCGAACGCTGGATCGCGGAAGGCCGCGTCGCCGTGAACGGCGCGGTGCTGACCTCCCCGGCCGTCACGGTGACCGAGGCCGACGCGGTCGTGGTGGACGGCAAGCCGCTGCCGGGCAAGACGCCGACGCGGCTGTGGCGCTATCACAAGCCGGCGGGGCTGGTGACGACGGCCCGGGACGAGCGCGGGCGGCCGACCGTGTTCGACCGTCTGCCACCGGCGATGCCCCGCGTCGTCTCCATCGGACGGCTGGATATCGCCAGCGAAGGGCTGCTGCTGCTGACCAATGACGGCGCGCTGGCCCGGCATCTGGAATTGCCGGCGACCGGCTGGGTGAGGCGCTATCGGGTCCGGGTCCATGGGCGGGTCGACCCCGCGAAGCTGGCGGAGATCGCGGGCGGCATGACCGTCTCCGGCCTGCGCTACGGCCCGATCGACGCCGCGCTGGACCGGCAGCAAGGCGACAATGCCTGGCTGACCGTGGGGCTGCGGGAAGGCAAGAACCGCGAAGTCCGGAAGGTCATGGAGGCGCTCGGCTATCCGGTCAACCGGCTGATCCGCACCTCCTACGGCCCCTTCCAACTCGGCAGCCTGGAGCGCGGGGATGTGGAGGAGATCAGGTCCCACGTCCTGCGCAGCCAGCTCGGCGCGTTCCTCGACCAGCCCGACAAGCCCCGTGCGGATCGTCGGCGGCGTTCATAGGGGCAGGCGGCTCCTGACGCCTGCCGGGCAGGACGTGCGCCCGACCGGCGACCGGGTGCGGGAGGCGCTGTTCAACATGCTGGCCCATGCCGGCTGGGCCGATGACCCGCTGACGGATGCCATCGTGCTGGACGCCTTCTGCGGCACCGGCGCGCTGGGGCTGGAGGCCCTGTCGCGGGGCGCGAAGCATCTGACGTTGATGGATACCGATCCCCGGTCGCTGACGCTCGGCCGTCAGAACGTCGCGGCGCTGAAGGAGGAAGGACGGGTCACCCTGCTGCGCGCCGACGCCGCCCGACCGCCGAGGGCGAAGCAGCCGGCGACGCTGGCCTTCCTGGACCCGCCCTATGGCAAGGAGCTCGCCCAGAAGGCGCTGCCGGCGCTGGCGAAAACCGGATGGCTGGCGCGAAACTGCATCTGCGTCGTGGAGACGGCGCGCGAGGACGATTTCACGCCGCCGCCGGGCTTCGCCCTCCGCGATGAGCGATGCTATGGAGAGACGAGGATCACCTTTCTTCAAAGGATCAACGGCGATGGCGAATGACGCGCCAATAACGGCGAGTGGCGGCTGCCTCTGCGGCGGCGTCCGATATGAGATACGGGGGCCGATGCGGCCGGTGGTCGCCTGCCATTGCGGCCAGTGCCGGCGCACCCACGGCCATTACGCCGCCTACACCAACTGCGCCCGCGTCGACCTGACGATGGTGGAGGACAGGAGCCTTTCCTGGTTCCGCTCCTCCGACAAGGCGCGGCGGGGCTTTTGCCGGGAATGCGGCGGGTCGGTCTTCTGGGCGCCCGAAGGCCGGTCCTATGTCAGCATCGCCGCCGGCACGCTGGACGAGCCTACGGGCCTCGCGACCGTCAAGCATATCTATGTCGCCTCCAAGGGCGATTATTACGAGATCACCGACGGGCTGGAGCAGGAGCCCTAACGGCGACCGAACAGCCGTTCGATGTCCGACAGCTTGAGTTCCACATAGGTCGGCCGGCCGTGGTTGCATTGGCCGGAATGAGGCGTCGCCTCCATCTGGCGGAGCAGCGCGTTCATCTCCTCCACCGTCAGCCGGCGGCCCGACCGCACGCTGCCATGGCAGGCCATGGTGGAGCAGACGGCGTCCAGCCGGTCGCGCAGCGTCATCGCCTGGTCAAGATCCGCCAACTCGTCCGCCAGATCGCGTACCAGCCCCTGCACGTCGGCCTGCCCCAGGAGGGCCGGCGTCTCCCGGACGACCACCGCGCCGGGGCCGAAGGCTTCCAGCGTCAGCCCAAGCTCCGCCAGTTCCGGCGCGCGGGCGAGCAGACGGTCCACATCGGATTCCGGCAGGTCCACGACCTCCGGCAGCAGGAGACCCTGGGTCTTCACCCCGCCATCGATCAGGGCCGCCTTCATCTTCTCATAGACCAGCCTCTCATGGGCGGCGTGCTGATCGACGATCACCAGCCCGTCCGGCGTCTGGGCCACGACATAATTCTCATGGACCTGCGCCCGCGCCGCGCCCAGCGGGTGGTCCGGTGCGATCGGCGCGGACGGCGGCTCGGCCCGCGCTGAAGGCGTCTGGAGCGGCGCGAAGTATTCGGCCGCCGGCTCGGCGAACCCGGTGGAATATGACGGCCGGGGCGGCGGCGCCTGATAGGCGAAGGCGAGCGCTGTGGTCGGCCGGAACGCGCCGAGCGTCGCCGTCCCGACGGTGGTCGAGGCCCGGTGGCCGGCCTGCGCCAGCGCATGCTTGATCGCGCCGACGATCAGCCCCCTGATCAGCCCGGAATCGCGGAAGCGGACCTCCGCCTTCGTCGGATGGACGTTCACGTCGACCTCTTCCTGCGGCAGTTCCAGGAAGAGCGCGGCCACCGGATGCCGGTCCCGGGCGAGGAAATCCGAATATGCGCCGCGCAGCGCGCCCAGCAGCAGCTTGTCGCGCACCGGGCGGCCATTGACGAAGAGGTACTGGTGTTGGCCCGTCGCCTTGTTCAGCGTCGGCAGCGCGGCATAACCGGTGAGGTGCGCCGTTTCCCGCGTCGCGTCGATGGTCAGCGCATTGTCCGCGAAATCGCGCCCCATCACGGCTGAAAGCCTGTCCAGCCGGGCGTCCAGGAGATCGCCCTGGCAGGCTGTCAGCCGGACGGGCGTGCGCTTGTCGTCGGACAGGGTGAAGGCGATCTCCGGATGGGCCATGGCCAGCCGTTGGACCACGTCGATTGCGGCGGCGAATTCCGCCCGTTCAGATTTCAGGAACTTCAGCCGCGCAGGCGTGGCGTAGAACAGGTCCCGGACCTCGACCCGCGTGCCCTCGCCGAAGGCTATCGGCTGCGGCTGGCCCACCGCCCCGCCTTCGACGGCCAGCGCCCAGGATTCGCCAGCGCCCCTGGCGCGGCTGGCGATGGACAGCCGGCTGACCGCGCCGATCGAGGGCAGCGCCTCGCCCCGGAAGCCCAGCGTCGAGATCCGCAGGAGGTCCTCGCCCTCCAGCTTCGAGGTGGCGTGGCGTTCGATGCAGAGCGACAGCTCGTCCGGCGTCATGCCGCAGCCATCGTCGGTGACGGAAAGGAAGGTCCGTCCGCCATCGCGCAACACCACATCGACCCGCCCGGCCCCGGCGTCGATGGCGTTTTCCACCAGTTCCTTGACGGCGGCGGCCGGCCGTTCGATCACCTCCCCCGCCGCGATCCGGTTGACCAGCGTCGGGGGCAGCAGGCGGATTGTCCGCATTATCGGAGTCATGTGGGCGACCATCCAGATATGGTAGCGCCGATGCCGCCCTATGGCGAGTGGTGGTGCGACTCCGTCAGGAGTTATAGATCGCCATCGCCTCCGGCATCAGGCTTTGAAGCTGCGCCACCCGGTTGCCCGGCGAGGGGTGGGTGGAGGCGAATTCCGGCGTTCCGCCTCCGGGGGCCTGGGACATCTTCTGCCAGAAATCGATCGATTCCCTGGGATCGTATCCCGCCATCGCCATCAGCCGCAGGCCCAGACGGTCTGCCTCCAGCTCCTGGTCGCGCCCATAGGGCATCAGGATGCCGTACTGGACCCCCGCGCCCAGCAGCGCCGCGATCTGGTCGGCCGAGGCCGCGCCGCCGCTGCCACCGCCCAGCGCGGCGGTGATCACCTGGACGCCGAGTTGCGACGCCTGTGAAGCGCTGATCCGCTGCGCGGCGTGGCGCGCCTGGTTGTGGCCGATCTCATGGCCGACGACCGCCGCAAGCTGGGCATCGTTCTCCATGTAATTGAATATGCCCTCATAGACGCCGATCTTGCCGCCGGGCAGGGCGAAGGCGTTCGCCTCCTGCCCTTCGAACACCACCATCTCCCACTGGTTCGGGTTCTCTCCGGCGGCGGTCAGGAGTCGGCTGCCGACCTGCTCCAGCGCCGCCTGCATTGATCTGTTGTCGGAGACCGGCGTCTCCTGCCGGATGCGCGCCCAGGTCTCCGCGCCAAGCTGCGCCTCCTGCTCGGGAGAGATCAGGATCGGTACCGCGTCCGCGATCTGGCTGCCGGTGGTGCAGCCGGCCATCATGATGCCGGCCGTGCCGGCCACGCCGACCATGAAGCCGCGCCGGCCGAGGCTGGGGTGAGAGCAATGAGCGTGATCGTGAGAGAGGCACATGGAGCTTGTCCCTGAACGGCATCGTTACGGTTCATCAACGCCTCTACGGGCGTTCGGTTCATCCGACGATGGCGCGGCCCTAAGGCGCTTTCATGGCGGGCCGGGTCAGCGAAGACGGCGCGTCTTGTAGAAGGCGATCAGCCCGTTGGTGGAGCCGTCATGGCCGTCGACGGGATCCGGGCTCTCCAGCTCCGGCAATATGCGGCCGGCAAGCTGCTTGCCCAGCTCCACCCCCCACTGGTCGAAGCTGTAGATGTTCCAGACCGCGCCCTGAATGAAAATCTTGTGTTCGTAGAGCGCGATCAGCATGCCCAGCCGCCGCGGGTCCAGCGTGTCGATCAGGATCGAGTTGGTCGGCCGATCGCCGGAGAACATCTTGTGGGGCAGCAGCGATTCCAGCGCCGCGCCCGACTTGCCCGCCTTCTCCAGCTCCGCCCTCGCTTCGGCCTCGGTCTTTCCGAAGGCCAGTGCCTCCGTCTGGGCGAAGAAGTTCGACAGCAGGATGTCATGATGCCGGCCCAGCGGATTGTGGCTGCGGCAGGGGGCGATGAAATCGCATGGGATCAGCTTCGTGCCCTGATGGATAAGCTGATAGAAGGCGTGCTGCCCGTTGGTGCCGGGTTCGCCGAAGATGATCGGCCCTGTCTGGTAGTCCACCGGCCGGCCGTCGCGGTCCACCGACTTGCCGTTCGATTCCATGTCGCCCTGCTGAAGGTAGGCGGCGAAGCGATGGAGATACTGGTCGTAGGGCAGAACGGCGTGGGCCTGCGCGCCCATGAAATTGTTGTACCAGACCCCCAGCATCGCCAGCAGAACCGGCATGTTCTCTTCCAGGGGCGCGGTGCGGAAATGGTCGTCCATCTCATGCGCGCCGGCCAGCAGCTCCTCGAACCTGTCCATGCCGATAGAGATCGCGATGGGCAGGCCGATCGCGGACCAGAGTGAATAGCGCCCGCCGACCCAATCCCAGAATTCGAACATGTTCGCCGGATCGATGCCGAACGCCGTCACCTCCTTCGCATTCGTCGACAGCGCCACGAAGTGCCGCGCGATCGACGTCTCCGCCGCGCCACTGTCGAGGAACCATGACCGGGCGGTATGGGCATTGGTCAGCGTCTCCTGCGTCGTGAAGGTCTTCGACGCGACGATGAACAAGGTCGTCTCCGGATCGAGGCGCTCCAGCGTCTCAGCGATATGGGTGCCGTCGACGTTGGAGACGAAATGCAGCGCCAGGCCCGGATGCCGGTAGGCGGCCAGCGCCTCCGTCACCATCACGGGGCCGAGGTCCGACCCGCCGATCCCGATATTGACGACATCGGTGATGGGCTTGCCGGTATGACCTGTCCAGTCGCCCGACCGGACCGCTTCGGAGAAGGTCCGCATCTGGTCCAGCACCCGGCGGACCGCCGGCATGACGTCCTCCCCCTCGACCGTCACCGGACGGCCGGAGCGGTTGCGCAGCGCCGTGTGCAGCACGGGGCGGCCTTCCGTCCCGTTGATCCGCTCGCCGGCGAACATCGCGTCGCGCCAGGGCTCCACCCCCTGCTGGCGCGCGAGGTCGAACAGGAGGGTCATCGTCTGGCTGGTGACGAGATTCTTGGAGTAGTCGAGGAGAAGGCTGTCGCCGAAGGTCAGCGACAAGTCCCGAAACCGGTCGGGATCGTCAGCGAAGAGACGCCGCAGGCCGGTGTCCTCCAGGCCGTCGCGATGGCGCTCCAGCGCCTGCCATGCGGGGGAAGCGGTAAGCTGCGACATCGGGAGCCTTCCGGGCTGGTGTGGGGAGTTGCGCGGGTTCGGGAAACTTAACTACCAACCCCCGGCCGGCCGTTCCATGGCTCAGGAGCCGCCGCGCCCCAGCTCGCGCGCCACGATGTCGGCCGCCTGCCGCGTTATTTCGGGTCCGATATCATCCGCCGGATCGCCGACCACCACGGTCGCCAGCGCGGCCGGATCGAGCAGCCGTTCCGCGACCGCGTTCACCTGTTCCAGCGTCACCGCCTCCACGCGATCGTTGCGGGTGTCGATATAGTCGATGCCCAGATCGTGAAGCTGCATGAAGAGCAGCGTGCCAGCGATCCGGTCGGTGGAGGTGAAGGCGAGCGGGAAGGAGCCGGTCATGTAGGTCTTGGCCCCGTCGACCTCCTCCTGCGTCGCGCCTTCCTCCTTCATCCGCCGCCATTCCTGGCGGATCAGGTCGATCGCGGTCGCGACGTTCTGGTTCGTCAGCGAAGTGTCGAGCATCAGCATCGTCGTCTTCTCGTTCTCCACCAGGTAGGAGGAGACGCCGTAGGTCAGCCCGCGTTCGGCGCGCAGTTCCTGGGTCAGACGGCTTTCAAAGCCGCCGCCGCCCAGAATGTAGTTCATCACCAGCGCCGGGTAGTAGTCCGGATCGTCGCGGGAGATTCCGGGCTGCGCCATCAGCAGGATGCTCTGCGGCCCGTCCCGTTCGACCAGGACCGTCTGTCCCTGTCCCTGCATCTCCACTGCCGGGATATCGAACGGCGCACTTTCGGCTGGCAGGCCGCCGAAAACATCGTCCAGCACCGGCGCCAACTCCTCGGCTGAAATGTCGCCGGTGACGCCGATCAGCAGATTGTCGCGGGCCAGCCTCTCCTCCACGAAGGTCCGGAGGTCCTCCACCGTCAGATCGTTCAGCGTTTCGATGGTGCCGCGCGAGGGGTCGCCATAGGGATGGTCCGGATAGGCCAGATCGTAGAAGGCCCGTCGGGACAGCCAACCGGGATCGCCTGTCTGCTGGCGGATGGAGGCGGCGACGGCGGCGCGCATCCGCTCGACCGGCTCCTCATCGAAGCGCGGCTCGTTGATGGCGAGGCGAAGCAGTTCGAACGCCTCGCCGGAGAAGCGGGAGACGGTCTGGAGACTGCCGAAGAAGGCGTCGGGGCCTGCATCGAAGGAAAGGGAGATCGCCGAATCGGAGAGACGGCCCTGGAATTCCTGGCTGTCCAGATCGCCCGCCCCTTCGTCCAGCAGGACGGAGACCAAGTTCGCCCGCCCCGCCTTGCCTTCCGGATCGGTCGCGGTCCCGCCCAGGAACGCGAACTCCATCGAGATCACGGGAATGGAATCGTTCTCCACCAGCCAGGCTTCGATGCCCATCGGGCTGACCACCCGCTCCACCTCCACCGCGCCGGCCGTGACGGGCGTGAGAAGGCAGAAGCCCGCCAGCAAGGAAAAAAAGAAAAAACGTAGGCTTTTGTCGTCATTTGTCATCATTCAGCGCCTCCTCGGCATCGGGCGCTTCTTCTGCCGGGGCGCCCGGCGGCGGCGCGGCGGCGACCGGGCTGGGCGGCGCTTCCGGCAGAAGCAGGCCGGTAACGGCGCGTTCGGCCGTCAGCACGGCCTCCGCCGCGGCGCGGACCTCTTCCGCCGTCACGGCGCGGATACGGTCGGGCCAGCTTTCCACATCCTCGATCGTCTGCCCCGTCGCCAGCGCCGCGCCCAGCGTTCGTGCCGGGCCGAACAGGCTGTCGCGGGCATAGTCCGCGGCGATGGCGAGACGGGTCTTCGCGGCCTCGACCTCCGCCTCCGGCACGCCTTCCCGGACGATGCGGGCCACCTCCTCCTCGAACGCCGCCTCGGCGTCCTCCAGGTCGGTTCCGGGCGTCGGGGCCAGGACGGCGACGAACACGCTGTAGTCCAGGTCATTCGGCGAATAGCCGGTGCCGGCGCTGACTGCCAGCCCCTGATCGATCACCAGAGAACGGTAAAGACGGCTGGTCGGTCCGCCGCCCAGCACCTCGCTCAACACCTGCAGGGCGTAGGCGTGGCCATCAGGATCGTTGGCGTAGCTGGGGGCGAGATAGAGCCGCCGCCACAGGGGCTGCTGCACCGTCGGATCGGTCACCACGACACGCCGCTCCCCTTCCGCCCCGGGCTCCATCGGCCGGACGCGCTCGGGCACCGGGCGGGACGGGATCTGGCCGTAAGTGGCCTCCGCGAGAGGGCGCAGCGTCTCCGCATTGATGTCGCCGGAAACGACGAGGATCGCGTTGTTCGGCGCGTACCAGGTCTGGTAGAAGCTTTCCACATCCTCCAGCGTCAGTTCCGCGATCTCGTGGGACCAGCCGATGATCGGGATGCCGTAGGGATGGTTCTGGAAGAGGGCGGCATACATCTGTTCGTTCAGCCGCGACCCCGGCACATTGTCCACCCGCTGGGCCCGTTCCTCCAGGATCACGTCGCGTTCCGGCAGCACGACCGCGTCGGAAAGGGCGAGGTTGACCATGCGGTCCGCCTCAAGCTCCATCACCAGCCTCAGCCGGTCGGACGCGACGTTCTGGTAATAGGCGGTGAAATCCCAGCTCGTGAAAGCGTTATCCTGGCCGCCTTCCCGGCTGATGCGTTGGCTGAACTCCCCGTCGGGAACGGTTTCGGTCCCCCGGAACATCAGATGTTCGACAAAATGGGCGATGCCGGACTTTCCCCACGGCTCATCCGCCGCGCCGACCTTGTACCAGACCATATGGCTGACGACGGGGGCGGTGCGATTGGTGACCACCACCACCTGCATGCCGTTGTCCAGCGTGAAGGTTTCCGGATTGAAGACCTCCGCCCGGACGGGCGGGGGCAGCAGCGCGACGAGAAGCAGAAGGAAGGCGGCCCCCGCTCGATGGATGAAGGCCCACGGCGTCGTTTTCTTCCCGTCGTCCCGCGTCACCTTATGTCCTCGCCTGTTCCGAGCCTGCGTCAGAAGGTGGGGCCGATGGCGCTGGAAATCAAAGGGTCATCATAGGATTCGCCGCTTCACGGATGGCGAAAGGCCGAGCGGGGTCTCGTTCGGCATCGACGCCGCATGGATGCTGGATCAAGTCCAGCATGACATTGTTTTTGTTGGTCATTCCGGACTTGATCCGGAATCCATGGGCCGCCGCGGCTTCACTGGCGGAAAAGAACGGGTGCGCTCCCCCGGCGTGCCATTGCCAATCAAAGCTAGAAATCAAACAGGCCTTCCAGCGGCGCGGGGTCCTTGCGCTCGATCACCGGGACGTCGCCTTCCGTGATCGGCCGGCCCAGCGCCTGGTTCGCCTGGATGCGCCGCGCTTCGGCCTCCGGATCGACGATGGTGCCGGCGGGCTGTTCGTCGCGCCAGAAGATCAGATTGTCGACGAAGCCCTGGTCGGCGACCAGAAGCTCCGTCGATTCCTGGTCCACGATCTGCCGGATGTTGGGGTCGGCCGAAGCGGCGCCGGCCTGGGCCAGAAACGCGTTCTCCCCGGCGCTCACGCCCGGGTCGATGACGCCCGCCGATTCCCCCATCACGACCTCCATTCCGCGCTGGGACGCCGTGCCTTCCTGGGGCCGGGGCGCGCCCGGGCGCGGCGGTTGCAGGCTGAAATCGGGCGGCATGGAAAGCGGCGCGCGGGAGACGACGGCGAATTCGTCGGGGACGTTGCGGTCCAGCCCAAACGCCTGGTTGACGCTGTCGCAGCCGGAAAGGACGAGGCCGCCGACCACGAAGGCGGCGATCGGGAAAAGCACGTTTCGGGTCACGGATCCGTCCCTTGATGTCTCAATTTTCATTTCGCGGTCTCCGCTGCGTCCCGGCGACCGAACAGGCTGTCACAGATCAACAGGACGACGCCGACCGTTATTCCGGCGTCGGCCACGTTGAAGGCGGGCCAATGATAGCCCAAAAGATGGAAATCCAGAAAGTCGGCGACCGCGCCGAACCGCAGACGGTCGACGACGTTGCCGATCGCCCCGCCGATCACCATGCCCAGCGCCAGCGCGACAAGCGACTTGTCGGCCTTGCGCAGCCAGTTGACGAGGAAGCCCGTGATGGCGAGCGACACCGCGATCAGCGCCCACCGCACCAGTTCCGCCTCATGGGCGAACATGCCGAAGCTGACGCCCTGGTTCCAGACCATCACGAAGTTGAAGAAGGACGTCACCTCGATCACGCGCGGCGGCTGCATGACCAGATCCAGCACCAGCCATTTCGTGATCTGGTCCAGGACGAGGACGATGGCCGCCGTGACGAGGCCGAGCCGCATCATCGCATCGCCTCCACCGCCTCGGCGCAGCGGCCGCAGAGCGTCGGATGGTCGGGATTTTCGCCGACCTCCGGCAGGACCTTCCAGCACCGCTCGCACTTCTCCCCCTCGGCCAGGCCCGGAACGACCGCCGCGCCCTGCGCTTCGGGCAGGCGGAAGGCGTCGGCCGGGCCATCGCCGGCGACAATGGTGACGGAGGACGCGATGACGATATCCGCGAAATCGACCGTGTCGACCACCGCCTTCAGATCGTCGGCCAGATAGACGACGGGATGGGCCTGGAGGGAGGAGCCGATCTTCTTCTCCGCCCGCATCAGTTCCAGCGCGCCCGTCACGGCCCGGCGCGCCTGCCGCACCTTCTGCCATTTGGCAGCCAGCGTCTCGTCCCGCCAAGAGGACGGCACCTCGGGAAGCTGCCGTTCGTGGACGCTGCCGGCATCGTCGCCCATCCGCGTCAGCCACGCCTCCTCCGCCGTGAAGCAGAGGATCGGCGCCAGCCACGCGGTCAGGCAATCGAACAGCCGGTCCAGCACGGTGCGGACCGACCGCCGGCGCAGCGAGGCCGGCGCGTCGCAATAGAGCGAGTCCTTGCGAACGTCGAAATAGAAGGCCGAAAGCTCCACGGCGCAGAAATTATGGAGCGCCGTCGCCATCGTGTGGAAATCGAAATCCGCAACCGCCTGCCGGACCAGCCCGTCCATCTCCGTCAGCCGATGCAGAACCCAGCGCTCCAGTTCCGGCATCTCGGATGGGTCGACCTTCTCAGCCTCGGAGAAGCCGCCCAGCGCGCCCAGCAGGTAGCGCAGCGTGTTGCGCAGCCGGCGGTATGAATCGGCCTGGTACTTCAGGATCTCCGGCCCGATCTTCATATCCTCGGAATAGTCCGACGACACGACCCAGAGGCGCAGGATGTCCGCCCCGCTCTGCGCGATCACGTCCTGCGGCGCGGTGACGTTGCCGAGCGACTTCGACATCTTGCGGCCCTGCTCGTCCATGACGAAGCCATGGGTCAGAACGGCCTCATAGGGCGCGCGGCCGCGCGTGCCGCAGCTTTCCAGCAGGGAGGAATGGAACCAGCCGCGATGCTGGTCGGACCCTTCCAGATAGAGCGAGGCCGGCCATTTCTGGTCGTCGCGCTGTTCCAGCACGAAGGCGTGGGTGGAGCCGGATTCGAACCAGACATCGACGATGTCGAAGACCTGCTCGTAATCCTCCGCCGAATAATCGTCGCCCAGGAAGTCCTGCGGGTCGCGGGAGAACCAGGCGTCCGACCCCTCGGCCTCGAAGGCGTCGGTGATGCGGTCCAGCACGGCATCGTCGCGCAGCGGCTCCCGCGTTTCCTTGTTCACGAAGATCGCGATCGGCACGCCCCAGGCGCGCTGGCGGCTGATGACCCAGTCGGGCCGCATCTCGATCATCGAGGAGAGGCGGTTGTAGCCCGAGGGCGGCACGAAGCGCGTCTCCTTCAGCGCCTTCAGCGCCGTCTCCCGCAAGTTATTCTTCTCCATCGAGATGAACCATTGCGCGGTGGCGCGGAAGATCAGCGGGGCCTTTGAGCGCCAGCTATGCGGGTAGGAATGCCGGAGCCGGCCTTCCGCCAGAAGTCCGCCCGCCTCCTTCAGCGCCGCGACCACGGCCTTGTTGGCCGGGCCGGGGCGGCCTTCGGAGGTATAGACCGGCAGCCCGGCGAAGAGCGGCATGGTGGGCGCGTAGCGGCCATCCTCCATCACCGTCTCCGACGGTTCGATGCCATGGCGGCGGCCCAGCTCGAAATCGTCCGCGCCGTGGCTGGGCGCGCAATGGACGATGCCGGTGCCCTGATCGGTCGTCACGAAATCACCCGGCAGGGCCGGCACCTCGAAATCGAAACCCCGGCCGCTCAGCGGGTGGCGGCAGATGGTGCCGGCCAGCTTCCCGCCCTCGAACGTCTCGACGCAAATCCATTCCAGGATGCCGGCGGTCTCCGCGACCGAGGGCGCCAGCTCCGTCGCCACGACCAGCAGTTCGTCGATTTGCGCGGCGCTGCCTTCCGCCACCTTCTTCACGCGGTAGAGGCCGTAGGTGATCTTCTCCCCATAGGCCACCGCGCGGTTGGCCGGGATGGTCCAGGGCGTCGTCGTCCAGATGAGGATCGACGCGCCCGCGAGCTCCGCCAGCGACGGCGTCACGATCGGGAAGCGGACCCAGATGGTGGTCGAGGTGTGGTCCTGATATTCGACCTCCGCCTCGGCGAGTGCGGTCTTCTCCACGACCGACCAGAGGACCGGCTTCAAGCCGCGATAGAGCCCGCCATTCTTCAGGAATTTGTGGATCTCCCGCGCGATCTGGGCTTCGGCGGGTCTGGTCATGGTGAGATAGGGATTCTCCCAATCCCCCATCACGCCCAGCCGCTGGAACTCGTCGGACTGGACATCGACCCAATGGCGCGCGAACTGCCGGCATTCCTCCCGGAACGCCAGGACGGGCACCTCGTCCTTGTCCTTGCCGGCGGCGCGGTACTTCTCCTCGATCTTCCATTCGATCGGCAGGCCGTGGCAGTCCCAGCCGGGGACGTAAACCGCGTCCTTGCCGGTCATCTGCTGAGACCGGACGATCACGTCCTTCAGCACCTTGTTGACCGCGTGGCCGATATGGAGATGGCCGTTGGCGTAGGGCGGGCCGTCATGGAGCACGAACGGCTCCCGCCCCTTGGAATCGGCGCGCAGCCTGTCGTGGAGCCCGGAATCGGCCCAGCGTTTCAGCAGCTCCGGCTCCTTCTTCGGCAGGCCGGCCCGCATCGGGAAATCGGTCTTCGGCAGGAAGACGGTCGCCTTGTAGTCGACGGGGTGGTCGGCGGCCGGCTTGTCGGTGGTGTCAGCGCTCATCGGAAACCTCGAACGGCCGATCGGCCGTGGCTCATGGCAGAGCCAATTTTGTTACGTGCATTGAAAATCGTCGCGGCGCGGAAACGGCCGCCTGTCCGGCCGCTCAAGTGAGGGCCGGGCGGCTAATTCGTTCCACAATGGGTATCTGACGCGCATTCCACCGCATGGCGCGCGGATGTTAGCGAATCGCCCCGGCGGGTCAAGGCTGGAGCGTGGGTCGGCTCGTCAGTCGGGTAGTCCCTCCGGCAGACCCGAGTAAGCGGGTTGCGCTAAAATCACTCCTCAAGCAAACCTTCGATAGTCGAAAGAACCCTTCGGCCCTGGTCAGTCAGATAGACAATCTTCTCCCGACGGTTGTTCGGGTTTTCCTGTGCAACAATCAGATTGTGGCCCAGTCTTCCTTTCCGATGCACTTTGGATAGGGCGGCGACGTTGCGAGAGATGCTCGCTTGCGCCAGTCCAAGGAGATCGCGGAGCTTCTGTTGTGAAACCCCATTGGCCCCCGCCTCAGCTACATGAATGAATATCAACGCGGTCTGCATTTGCATTTCCGTGTCCATCTTACGGAACTCGTCAAGAACAAGGCTCAGTTTCCTCGTTGCCCGAGACATCATTCACTTCTCTCGAATTGCTGGTTGCCGAAGCGGAAAAGGCCGCTCATCACTGCATGACGGTGGTTTCACAATGCCACCTCGAGCATCTGGGGAGGTGTATATAGGGCTTCCGCAATTTGCGCATTGAGCGTGTAAAGGGCGATTGCACGCTCGCGATCACCCTCGGCCCACTCCAGACAACGGTCGAACCGCTCAAACGAGAGCGCGTGCTCCAAATCCGTGCGAGATACAGCCTGATCCATTGAGCTTGATTTCTTACTTGATCCGGGCTGATTCTAGCTGCGTAAACCCCGGTACCGTCTCTGCTTCTGGCACGCGGCCGGGGTAAATTCTTTCCAGACACGCTGCGGTCGGAGATTCTCTTCACCGCGATAGTGCCTCGCGCGCCTGTTGGCTGTCCTCGTCCATTCGGGCGATTAGGGCGTCGAGGCTGTCGAATTTCATCTCGCCGCGCAGGAATTCGACAAGCTGGACCCGGAGGTGCCGGC
This sequence comes from Inquilinus sp. CAU 1745, assembly GCF_039839375.1. Taxonomy (NCBI): domain Bacteria; kingdom Pseudomonadati; phylum Pseudomonadota; class Alphaproteobacteria; order Rhodospirillales; family Rhodospirillaceae; genus Inquilinus; species Inquilinus sp. CAU 1745. Next base: position 284,650 of record NZ_JBDOQU010000003.1, on the reverse strand, counting down.
CGTAGAGGTCGCCGGAGAAATCGAACAGGAACGCCTCCAGCAATGGCCGGGATGTCCGGAACATCGGACGGACGCCAAGATTGGCCACGCCGTCGCGCCACTCTATCGCCCCGCCTTCGTCGATGCCGGCGCGGATGGCATAAACCCCGAAGGCCGGGCGCAGATAATCGTCGAGGTCGACATTGGCGGTCGGGTAGCCGAGCTCGCGGCCGCGCTTGTCGCCATGTTCGACCCTGCCCTCGATCTCCCACGGCCGGCCCAGTATCTCCGCCGCCTCGCGCGGCTTGCCCTCCGCCAGCAGCTCGCGGATTCGGCTGGAGGAATAGGCGCCGCCCGTTTCGTCCGAGGCCTGGGTGACGACGCTGACACCGAAGCCGTAGGTCTCCCCAAACCCTCGCAGCGTGTCGGCGTTGCCCTGCCGCTTGTGGCCGAAGCAGAAATCATGGCCGATCACGACATGCCGCGCGCCCAGCCCGCCGACCAGCACCTCGCGCACGAAATCGTCCGCGCTGCGGCGGGAGAAGGCTTCGTCGAAATGCAGCACGATGTGGAGGTCGACGCCCAGCGCGTCGAGCAACCGCGCCTTGATGCGGAAGGGCGTCAGCCGGAAGGGCGGATCGTCGGGGCGGAAGATCGCGCGGGGATGCGGTTCGAAGGACAGGACGGCGAGCGGCGCGCCCAGCCGCCGCGCCTGCGACGCCGCCTCCGCCAGCACGATCTGGTGGCCGCGATGCACGCCGTCGAAATTACCGACCGCGACGACCGAGCCCCTGAGGTCGTCCGGCAGGCCTTCATAGTGCCGGAAAAGATGCATGGTCCTCTTCGAACGCGCCGGTAGGTCCCGCCGGCCGCCTTCGGGCCAGCGCGGAAGGACTATAGGAAGACCGCCGCCGCCGCACTAGGATTCGACGCCGTACTCCAGGCAAGGATCATCCATGAAGGTCGACCGCGCGATACCGCTCCTGCGCATCTTCTCGATCGAGAAGGCGCGAGAATTCTATCTGGACTATCTGGGTTTCACGGTGGATTGGGAGCACCGGTTCGATCCGGCCGCGCCGCTCTACATGCAGGTATCGCGGGGCGGGCTATCCCTGCACCTGACGGAGCATCACGGCGACTGCACGCCCGGAAGCGCGATCTTCATCGAGATGAGCGGCCTGTCGGACTTCCATCGCGAACTGCGCGGCCGAGACTATGCCTACCTCAATCCCGGCATCGAGGAGCCGCCCTGGGGCGGACGGCTGATGATTCTGATCGACCCGTTCGGCAACCGGCTGCTGTTCAACGAGCGGGAGGAAATGCCGCAACCTTAGGCGGAGTGGCCTCCCTTCATTCCGGAACCAGCCTGACTTTTTCCTGTTAGCGACCATTGACGAGGCGCCATCCGGGCGCCGGCAGGAAGGGACGCGACATGGCGACAGGCAATGATCGACTGATCCAGTGGCTTCGCGACGCGCATGCGATGGAGAAGCAGGCGGAAACCATGCTGGAAGCCCAAGCCTCAAGGCTGGAGCATTATCCTGAGTTGAGGCAGCGGATCCGGGAGCATATCTCCGAAACCCAGAACCAGGCCCGGCGGCTGGAGACCTGCATCGAACGGTTGGGGGCGGACACCTCCACCATGAAGGACGCGGCCGGGAAGATGAGCGCCATGATGCAAGGGCTCGGCGGCGCGCTCGCCGACGATGAGATCATCAAGGGCTCCATGGCCGGCTACACCTTCGAGCATTTCGAGATCAGCGCCTACACCACGCTGATCGCGGCCGCCGAGGAGGCGGGCGACCAGCAGACGGCGTCGGTCTGCCGCGAGATTCTGCGGGAGGAGAAAGCGATGGCCGACTGGATCGAACATCACCTGCCGGCCGTGACGAAGCAATATCTGGAGCGCGAGGAGTTGGGCGGCCCGGCGAAGCGGTAGCGGTTCGGAAGATCAGGCGGCGCGCGACGGCACCATCACCACGGCCTCTCCATCGACCACCAGCGTGTCGCCGACGAAGCATTGGGTCAGCAGCACCGCGCGGCGCTTCTCCGGGATCAACTCGATCACCGTGCAGCGCGCCACCACCGTCTGGCCATGGCGGACCGGCGCGGTGAAGCGCAGAGACTGTGAGACATAGATCGCGCCCGGCCCCGGCAGCTTGGTGCCCAGAACGGCGGAGATGAAGCCGGCGCTCAGCATCCCGTGTGCGATCCGGCCCTTGAAGCGCGTCTTCTCCGCATAGTCCTGGTTCAGATGAACGGGATTGGTGTCGCCGGAGATGCCGGAGAACAGGATGATGTCGGTTTCCGTCAGCGTCTTGCCGTAGCTGGCGGTCATGCCGACCGACAGATCCTCGAAGAACAGGCTGCCGACCTGATCGTCCCAGCGCCTTACGTCATCCATATATCGTCTTCCCTCGGCGTCATGCCGGTGCTGCATTGCAATATAGTCGATCGCTGAACAACAGCAAGCAGTCGGGGAATATTATGGAAAGGCAGCGGCCGCCGTCAGGGGCCGTGGACCGGACGCCGGCGCGCGGGCGACCGGGTCTTCCCGATGCTGTATCAGATAGAACGCCGCCACCGGAGAGTTGTCGGTGATGAAGAAGCTGACGGAGACGGTCTCGCCGGGCAGGATCGTGCCGCCGGTGAAGGCGACGCCGTCATGGGGTTCTTCCGTCGCGCCGACGCGGGGGAAGCGGTCGGAAGCGATCGTCCGGGCGCGTTCGTCGCCCTGGGCGAAGGACAGGCCGTCGCCATAGGAGCTGGGGGCGCCCAGCATCTCCTGCAGTTCCAGCGCATAGCCGCTCCAGGGCCGGTCGGTCGCGTTGGTGACGATCTTGACGATCGCGAAGCCCGTGGAATGGCTAGTCCGCGCGCGGTTGCCGAAGGTGAAGGACAGCCCCCGCACCGTCAGGATCGCCGGTTCGTCGCCCGTGATCTCCTCCGTAACCACGAAGGGATCATCGACCCTGCCGCTGCCGGTGACGCCGCGCAGCACCGCACCGCCCCGTTCGTCGGAAAAGGTGATGCCCTCGACGGTGAAGCTGTTCTGGGCGAGCGACACGGCCGGGCAAAGAGCGAGGAGGACCCCCAGGGCCAGCGCCTGGAGCCGGGAGCCTGTCTCGCGATCCGCCCGCCCCGTCATGGGGTGGAGTTTGGCGTCAGGGCGCGCGGGCGTAAAGGGGCTGGCCGCCTTCCGCATCGGAGGAGGAGGCGTCGGCGTCGAGATCGCCGCGCTTCTCGATGCCGCGCAGGGGACCCAGCGCGTCGAGCATCTGTGCGACCGTCCGTCCCGTCTCCGGATGCACCCAGCCCGGCGCGATGTCTGCCGCCGGGGCCAGTACGAAGGGCCGTTCGGGAAGGCGCGGATGGGGGATCTCCAGGCCGGGCTCGGCCACCACCTCCTGCCCGTAGAAGATCACGTCGATGTCGATCTGCCGGGGGCCGTAGCGGCGCGACGGCGTTCGGCCCAGCCGGCGCTCTAGGTCCTTGACGGCGGCCAGGAGGCGGTCCGGGCCCATTCCCGTCTCCGCCGCCACGGCCATGTTCAGGAACCGGTCCTGGTCCATCACATACATCGGCGCGGTTTCGTAGACCGGCGAAAGGGCGGTGACGTTCAGGAAGCGCCCGAGGCCCGATACGGCCGCCCGGAGGGCGGCGGCGCGGTCGCCCAGATTGGCGCCGATGCCCAGAAGGACGGGGGTCATTTTTGCTGGGAAACTCCGTGCCTGAAAAAGGGGCGACCAGCCGGGGGCGTGCCGCTCATGGAACATTAAGCGGAGGTTTATGGCCTTGTAAGGACGGAAAGTCGAGGCTATCCAAGCCTCTCCACGCCCTACCCGGAACCGACGGACGGATCGACAGCATGGCAGACGCCACTCTCCTGCGGGGCGCCCCGCTTGCCGAAACGACGCGCGGGATCATCGCCGAACGGACCGCCCGGCTGAAGGAGGAAGGCGTCGAACCGAGGCTGGCGGTGGTGATTGCCAGCGCCGATCCCGCTGTCGCCAAATATGCCGAGGCGAAGGGCCGCACGGCCGCGAAGCTGGGCATCGCGCTGGACGTGGTCCATGTCGATCCCGCCGACGGCCAGGCGGCGCTGGAGCGGGCGGTGGCCGGTCTTTCGGCCCGCGCCGATATCCATGGCATCCTGCTGGAACTGCCGGTCGACAAGCCGCTGGACGCCGAGGCGGCGATCGCGCTGATCGACCCGAAGAAAGATGTCGACGGGCTGACCGCGATCAATCTGGGGCTGATCGCCGCGGGGCGGGAGAAGGACGCCATCGCGCCGGCCACGCCGCTCGCCTGCATCCGGCTGGCGGAAAGCGCCACCGTCCTGCGCGGCAAGCGGGCCGCCGTTGTCGGGCGCGGACGGTCGGTCGGGCGGGCGCTGATCCCCATGCTGATCAACCGGGACGTGACGGTGACCGTCTGCCACACAAAGACGCCGGACCTGGCGGCGGCGATCGGCCCTTGCGAACTGGTCTTCGCGGCGGCCGGCGCGCCGGGGCTGGTGACCGGATCGATGCTGCGGCCGGGCCAGATCGTGATCGACGCCGGCATCTCCGTCGTGGACGGCAAGGTCGTCGGCGATGTGGACGCAGAGACGGCGATGCCGCGCGTCGCGGCGCTGACGCCGGTGCCGGGCGGGGTGGGGCCGCTGACCTCCACCCTCATCTTCGACAATCTGATGACGGCGATCGCGCTTCAGCGCGGGAAGGAATGACGGCCATGGCCAAGAGCGGGAGCGGAAGCGTCTGGGAATGGGGCCTTGCGGAGTTCCGGGACAAGGCGGCGGCCGACGCGCCGACGCCGGGCGGCGGATCGGCCGCTATGGTCAGCGCGGCGATCGGCATGGGGCTGGTCGTCATGGCGCTGCGCATCACAGCCCGGAAGGCCGACGATCCGTCCCGCTACGAGGCGCTGGTGCTGAGCGGGGAGCGGCTGATGGGTGAGCTGAGCGCCCATGCCGACGCCGATATCGGCGCGTTCGAAGGCTATATGGCGGCGCTGAAGTTGCCCAAGGAGACCGACATGGACAAGGCCGCCCGCCGGCAGGCCTTGCAGGACGCCTCCAAAGCGGCCACGGAGATACCGCTCAACGCGGCGGCGAGCTGTCTGGAGGCGCTAGACCTGGCACGGCAGGCGGCCCCGCTGGCCAACGACCATATCGTCAGCGATGTGGCGGCGGGCGCGATCCTGATCCATGGCGCGATGAGCGCGGCGCTGCTGAATGTCGACATCAACGTCAAGAGCCTGAAGGACGAGGCCGCGGTCGCCGACTACCGGAAGAGCCGGCGACGCCTCCAGGAATCGGGCGACGAGAGGCGGCGGGCGATCGATTCCTATGTCGCGGAGCGGCTGGCCTGATTTTTCTCAAGGAGGACGGGAATAGACGCCGCGTGCCGCCGTAGTCGACGTGGATGGACGCCCATGAGCGCCGTCGCCGAAGCGGCGTTCTTCTGTCCCTGCCTGGACGTCCATCCATCTTCCCGGCCTTCAATGAGAGGCCGGACCCGTGATGAATGCGAAGTCTTCTTCGCATACCTTCCAGAGGCCGCGCACCGTCGCGGCCTTTCTTTTTGACCGGGAGCCTTCCGGCTCACCCCGCCGCCAGTCGGTCGAGGCGCGAGGTCAGGAGCCGCATCCAGATTGCGGCGGCGAGGCAGTAGAGACCCAGCGCCAGCAACTGAGTCTCCAGCGCCACGCCGGCATCCATCAGCACGCCGATCAGCCCTGGCGACAGGGCGGAAGCGAAGACGATTCCTGCCATCGCAACGGCGCGGATCGCGCCCAGATGCTCCGTCCCGTAAAGCTCCGCCCAGAGCGCGCCCTGGATGGTGGAGGCGCTGCCCGCCGTCAGGCCGATCAGCGCCATGGCGACCGGCAGGATGTAGGGATCGGCCGCATAGGCGAGGACGCAAGCCGCCGCCCCCAGCGGAAGCAGGAACGCCGGCAGCAGGCGGCGGGCCCCGAACCGGTCGACCATCCATCCGGCGGCGAGCGCGGAGAGGATATTGACGCCGGCCAGCACCGGAAAACTGGCCGCGAACCAGGAAAGGTCCCAGCCCTTCACCGCCACCAGCGGCACCTGGTTGAAGAAGATGCCGGTCATGATGAAAGCCGGCGCCAGGACACCCGGCATCAGCGCGTAGAAGAGCGGGCTTCCCAGCACCTCGCCGCGCGTCCATTCCCGGCGGATCGGATCGACCTCCCCATGACTGTTCGGGACGGCGGGGCCGGCGGTGGGGATACGCTCCCACCACAGGAGGGCGATCAGGACGGGGATTGCGACGACCAGCAGCGCGACGGAGGCCGCGACCCAGCTCATCCGCCAGCCGATGAGGCCGATCAGCGTGACGGCTATCATCGGCAGCACGGCTTCGGAGACCGGAAAGCCCAACCCCGCGATCGAGACCGCGCGCCCGCGCTTCCGGTTGAACCAGCGGCCCATCGCCGTCATCGCGACATGGGTCAGCATCCCCTGCCCGAAAAAGCGCAGGCCGAACAGCACGAAGACCAGCATCCAGGGCGACGCGACGGCCGCCATCGCCAGCGCCGTGACCGCCAGCCCGGCCAGCATCCCCGCGCCCAGCCAGCGGATCGGGAAGCGGTCGGCGAACTTCCCCGCCCAGGTCAGCAGGGCGGCGCTTGCGAGCGTGCCGATCGTGTAGAGGCTGCCGAACTGACCGTCGGACATCGCCAGCTCCGCCTTCAGATGGCCAGCGAAGATGGCGATGAAGTAGGTCTGGCCGAAGGCGGAGCAGAGCGTCAGGAGGAAGCCGCCGGCGAGCCAGCGGATTTCCGGGCGCAGATCGCGCGCGAGCATCATTTTGGCGCTCAGGTCGCCAGCGCCTCCATGATCCGGGCCCATGAGCGGATGCCGCCCCGGAAGCTGGAGAGATCGTACTTCTCGTTCGGGCTGTGGATGCGGTCGTCGTCGAGGGCGAAGCCGACCATCAGCGAGTTCATGCCGAGATCGCTCTGGAACACGCCGACGATCGGGATGGAGCCGCCGGAGCCGATGACGACGGGCTTGCGGCCCCATTCGGCCTCCAGCGCGTCCAGCGTGCGCAGCAGGCGCGGGTCTTCGGAATCCAGCCGGAGCGCCGGGTTCACCCCGTGGGTCTTGAACTCGACCGAACAATCGGCCGGCAAGCGGTCCCTGACGAATTTGCGGAAGGCGTCGCGCACCTTGGCCGGATCCTGGTCGCCGACGAGGCGGAAGGATATCTTGGCGTGCGCCTCCGCCGGGATGACCGTCTTGAAACCCTGGCCGGAATAGCCGCCCCAGATGCCGTTCACGTCGCAGGTCGGGCGCGCCCAGACCTGCTCCAGCACGTTCCGCCCCTTCTCCCCCGCCAGTTCGCCGAGGCCGATGGGGCCGAGGAAATCTTCCGTCGACACGCCGAGCGCGCGCCACTGGTCGGCGATGTCGGGCGAAAGGTCCGGAACGCCGTCATAGAAGCCGGGGATCGCGATCCGCCCGTCATCGTCGTGAAGCGCCGCGATGATGTGCGACAGCACGCGGATCGGGTTCATCGCCGCGCCGCCATACTGGCCGGAATGGAGGTCGCGGTCGGCTGCGCGGACCGTCAGCTCCTCCTTCACCCCGCCGCGCAGCATGGTGGTCACCGCCGGGGTGGACCGGTCCCACATAGCGGTGTCGCAGACCAGCGCCACATCGGCCTTCAATTCGTCCGCGTTGGCCGCGATGAAGGGAGCGAGGCTGGGGCTGGAGGTTTCCTCCTCCCCCTCCAGAAGGATCGTGACGCGGACGGGCAGCCCGCCCGTCTCCTCCTTCCAGGCGCGCGCCGCCTCGATGAAGGTCAGGAGCTGGCCCTTGTCGTCGCTGGCGCCGCGCGCGACGATCGCCTTGTGGCCGTCGATTTCCGCGATCCGCGGGTCGAAGGGCGGTGTCTCCCACAGATCGAGCGGGTCGGGCGGCTGAACGTCGTAATGGCCGTAGAACAGGACATGGGGCGCGTCCTTCGCGCCTTCCGACGCCGGATGGTGCGCGACCACCATCGGATGTCCAGTCGTCGGCCGGACGCCGGCGTCGAAGCCGATGCCGGAGAGCGATGCGGCCAGCCAGTCGGCGGCGCGGCGGCATTCGCCCTTGTAGGCCGGATCGGTCGAGACGCTTTCGATCCTCAATATCTCGAACAGGCGCGCGGTCGATCCATCCAGATTCTCGTCGATCCTCCGGAGGACCCGGTCGATGTCGTTCATGCTTTCTCCCGAAGCCGGCCTTCGCCCCAGTTCGGGGGAGGCGGCTTCGCCTTCAGTTCACGGGGCCGGAGCGGCCGTATGGCGGAAGTTCGTCTTCCGAGGCCGCCTTCTGGGCGCGCATCACCACCACGGTGACGAACCACAATGCGACGCCCAGCGCGAGCAGAACGCCCGCAATGGCATATTGCACGGGATCGCGGCCGGTCCAAGGGCCGACGAGGAAGGCGCAGGAGATCGCACCCAGGACCGGCAGGAACGTGGGACTTCTGAAATGTTTGTGGTCGACCTTGTCCTTGCGCAGCATCAGCACGGCGATGTTGACGATGGTGAAGACGCCGAGGAGGAGGAGCGCGGTCGTCCCGCCCAGCGCCGGCACCGCGCCGACGAAGGTGATGAGCCCGAAGGCGAGGAGCGAGGTGAAGATTATCGCGACATAGGGTGTCCGCCGTCCGCGATGGACCTTGCCGAGAACCGGCGGCAGGACGCCCTCGCGGGCCATCCCGTAAACGAGGCGGCTGGCCATTAGCATGTTGATGAGGGCTGAGTTCGCCACCGCCAGCATGCTGATGACCCCGAAAACCCCCAGCGGGAAGGCGGGCGCGCCGACCTCCACCACCTTGAGGAGCGGGGTGTCCCCCTCGCTGAGCTCCGCCGCCGGCACCAGCGTGATGGCGGAGATCGACACCAGGACATAGATGATGCCGGTGACCAGCAGGCCGGTCAGCAGGACCTTCGGGAAGATTCGGGAAGGGTCCTTGCTCTCCTCCGCCATGTTCACCGAATCCTCGAAGCCGACCATCGCGAAGAAGGCGAGCGTGGTGGCCCCGATGACGGCCCAGAAGATGCCGCGATCGGCCGCGGGTTCGAAATTCATCGCGCGTGAAACGTCGCCCTGCCCCATGGCGATCGCCCAGAAGCCGATCAGGATGATGATGACGAGGCCGCTCAGCTCCACACAGGTCAGCACCACGTTGGTCTTCACGCTTTCCGCGACGCCGCGGAAATTGACGATCGCCACCAGCGCCATGAAGGCCAGCCCGATGATGGTGATGCCGACGCCTTCGAGGCCGAGGCCGAAGCCGGTGGAGAGGTTCGCCGCGAAGGCCCTGGAGGCGGTGGAGGCCGAGGTGATGCCCGACGATATCACCGCGAAGGCGACGATGAAGGTGACGAAATGGATGCCGAAGGCCTTGTGGGTGTAGAGCGCGGCGCCCGCCGCCTTGGGATATTTCGTTACCAGCTCCAGATAGCTGAAGGCGGTGATCAGCGCGACGGCGAAGGCGACTAGGAAGGGCAGCCAGACGACGCCGCCCACCTGCGCCGCGACCTCGCCGGTCAGGGCGTAGATGCCGGTGCCGAGTATGTCGCCGACGATGAAGAGAAGCAGCAGGCCCGGCCCCATCACCCGATGGAGGCTGGGCTCCAGCTCCGCCTTTCCGGTTTCCCCGCTGCCCGTTGCGATATCGCTCATGGAAGTCCCCCAACCGCAGGCTGCATTCTTCATTCATCCAAACAATTCAGTCGGTTGGTTCGTTCCTCCGGCCCCTCCAGGGCGGGAAGGGCGCGAGGGAGAGGCGATATCCGAGGCTGGGAGCGAAATTTCGAATCGATAGTCCCAGATCGGATTGATTCGCCTGATCCGGTAACGCGGCCGGCCATGAGGGGAATTACTGACGCGACGAGCGGTCTTTCTCCCCGTACTTGAGAAAAACCTCATACTCATTTGATCCGCAACTGCTTATGCAATCAAATTAAGAAAAATTTAAGCTATCCATGACTCTGACGATTCGGGATAATTACGGTTAATCGTTGTTAACTATTTTGTGAAGCCGGATTCGAATCTACCATCACGGGTAAAATTCTGTTTCCTACCGCCCCTTCGGGGGACGGCCGGAGGCAGAGAAAACCATCCCAAGCGTGCGCTCCCGCAACCGGCCAATATCTGGAGATTACCATGTCCGAAGTCGTCGAAGCCCTCCCTCCTTACGCAGCGCCTTCCTTTCGGCCGGTTGGCGTCCGGCCCTTCTCCCCCAGCCCCTTCTCCGCCCGCGCCCGACACCCGGCGACGGTGGAGCCGCTGCGCCAGGCTCCGGCGCAACCACGGTGGATGGCTCCCGTCGCGTCTTTCGAGCGCACGAGCGTGCGCTATGACGCTGCCGCCAAAACGCTGTGGCACCGCATGTCGATGGAAACGGAATCCTGCTACACGCCGGCGCTGCTGACGGAGATATTCCGGGTCTTCGATATCGTACGCGACGCCTTCGCCGCGCCGGAGACCGCCCGCGACCTCCGCTACTGGGTGCTGACCTCCGGCGGCGGGGACGTCTTCAACCTGGGCGGCGACCTTGCCCTCTTCACCCGGCTGATTCGCGAGCAGGACGCCGACGGGCTGCGCCGCTATGCCTATGACTGCATCGATTTGGTCCACAACTGGGCGAACCTGGAAGTCCCGATGCATTCGATCGCGTTGGTCCAGGGCGACGCGCTGGGCGGCGGCTTCGAATGCGCCCTGGCGGCCGACATCATCGTGGCGGAGAAGAAGGCGAAGTTCGCCCTGCCGGAAATCCTGTTCAACCTCTTCCCCGGCATGGGCGCGTTCAACCTCCTGCGCCGGCGGCTGGACGTGGCGCGAACGGAGAAGCTGATCCTGAGCGGCAAGGTCTATACCGCTGAGGAAATGCATGAGATGGGCGTTGTCGACTTCCTGGTCGAGAATGGCGAGGGCGAACGCTTCGTCGAAGACCACATCACCCGCTATGACCGGCAGTTCAACGCCCGGCAGGCGATGAACCGGATCAAGAAGCTCCAGGCCCCGATCTCGCGGGAGGAGCTTATCCAGATCGGCGATATCTGGGTCGAAACCGCGCTGGCCCTGCAGCCCACGGACCTCAAGAAGATGGAACGGCTGGTGAAGGCCCAGGGCCGCAAGCGAGACAAGCTGGAGATGGTCGCGGCGGAGTAGGTCTCTCCCTCACCGCTTCGCTGAGGGTCGTCGAAGGAGCGGGGGGTGGTTCTGCTTGCGTCGACACCGTATGGATGCTGGATCAAGGCCAGCATGACGGTTTTTGAGTACCGTGCCCGCATGGTTCGACGGGCTCACCATGAGAGGGGGAGAGGCGAAGGCCCCGCCCCCGCTCACCCCTGCGCGGCGCGTTGGGAGAGGTAGGCGGCGACGGCGCGTTCGTAGCGGGAGAGTTCGTGGTCCAGGGTCGCCGCGACCTCGCCGCCCTGGATCTCGAACTCCTCCCAGCTCAGCCGGCCGGCGGCGACGCAGAGTTCGCGGATCTTGATCGCGCCGACATTGCCGCCGCTGCTTTTCAGGGCGTGGATCTCATCCCGGAAGCGGGCGAGGTCGCGGGTCGTCACCGCTTCCTCGATCTCCTTCAGCACCGTTGAGCTGTCGACCAGGAACTGGCGGATCAGATCGTCGACGAATTCCGGCCCGCCCAGCGTCTGGAGCGACTCCAGGCAGCTCCGATCGACGATCCGGTAGTGCCCTTCGGAGAAGCGGGGGTGGGAGCTGATGGCGGTGACGTTCGGCGGCCCGGCCTGCGGGACCGTGGCCTCACCCACCCGCTCGCGGCCCACACCCATGCCGTCGAGGACGGCGAGCAGGCGGCCGGCGTCGATCGGCTTGGTGAGGAAGAGGTCGACCCCCGCCTCCTCGCAGGCAAGCCGCGCTTCCGGCGTCACATCCGCGCTGAGGATGATGATCGGCATCCGCTCCTCGCCCCGTTCCGTCATGCGGTGGAGCTTGGCCACGTCCAGGCCGCTTGAATTGGGCATGTTGAGGTCGAGGATGGCGAGGTCGAAGGTCTGTTCCTCCAGCGCGTCCAGCGCTTCCTCCCCATCGGCGGTGAGCGTCACCGTGTGCCCGCCGCTCTCCAGGATGCGGGTGATGACCTTGCGGTTGACGGCGTTGTCCTCCGCCACCAGGACGCGCAGGGCGGCACGGGCGGTCATGCCCGCCGCCGATCCCGCGGCGGAAGCGAAGGCGGCGTTGGAGAGCCGCGCGCCGAAATCCATCGCGCGGGTCAGCCGGGCCCGGTCGACCGGCGCCTCCACGGTCGCGGCGAACGCCAGCAGGGTGGCCGGATCCACGCCGTTGCCCTCATGCCGGCGGAGACGCAGGAACGGCACATGGTCGGACAGGACCGACCGCAGCCGCTCTGCGGCGTCGAGCGCCGCCCCGTCATCCTCGGCGTCGATCAGGACGAGATGCGCCGCCCCGTCGATGGATCGGCCGCCCGCCTCCGCCGCCACGGCTTCGTCCACCGAACCGAACACCGTCAGCCCGGCGCCGACGACCTGCCCGGCCGAAGCGATAACCGTCGGATCGCCGGAGACGAGCGCGCAGCGCAGGCCCTGCGGCATGGGTTCGGGCGTCACCTCCGAGAGGGCGAAGGGCAGGGAGAAATGGAACCGGCTGCCCGCCCCTTCGGTGCTTTCCACACCGATCGTGCCACCGAGTATCTCCACGAGCTGCTTGACGATCGCGAGGCCAAGTCCGGTGCCGCCATATTTGCGCGTAACGTCCTGGTCGGCCTGGGTGAAGCTGTCGAAGATCCGGCTGAGATTGTTGGGGGCGATGCCGATGCCGCTGTCGATGATCTCGAAGGTCAGCCAGCGCATCCCCGATTGCGGCTTTCCGCCGGCGCGGACGCGCAGCAGCACGAATCCTTCGTGAGTGAACTTCAACGCGTTCGACAGCAGGTTCACCAGGATCTGCCGCAGGCGGTGATGATCGCCGCGCACCATGGCGGGCACGGCGGGGTCCAGATGGACGCCGATCCTGAGTCCGCGCGAGGTCGCCTGGTGCCGGAAGGTGGCCAGCACCTCCGCCAGTTCCTTGTCGAGCGCGAAGTCGCCGAACTGGATCGCCGGAGCGCCCGCCTCGTTCCGGGAGAATTCCAGCACGTCGTTGATGATGTAGAGCAATTCCTTGCCGGAGGAGCGGATGGTGCCCACCATCTCCGCCTGCTCCGGCTGGAGCGGCGTGGCGTGCAGCAGGTCGCTCAGCCCGATGACGGCGTTCAGCGGCGTCCGGAGCTCGTGGCTCATATGGGCGACGAACCGGCTCTTCGCCCGGTTGGCCGCTTCCGCCTGTCGCTTGGCCTCCGTCAGCTTGCGGATCAGCGTGCCGCAATAGGCCGGAATGACGATCAGGCCGATCAGCAATCCTGTCGCCAGCGCCATATGGTCGTGCCAGAAGGGCACGAAGGCGATGACCGTCGCGAAGCAGAGCGAGGATACGACCACGGAGGCGAGGAGATAGCTCACGCCATAGCGGAAGCCCATGCCGAGCGATATCCAGAGATAGAGCGCGTAGAGCGGCGCGCCGGCCTCCCCCTCCGGTATCAGCCCCGTCGACAGCACGAGGAAGTCCGTGATCATCGCCAGGATCCGGCGCACGTGAGTCACGCCGGGCCGGGCGAGGATCCACGCGAAATAGCCCAGCGACACGATGAGATAGGCGCCGGAGAAGACCAGGCCGACATTCATGCGGAGCCCGGCGACCGTGACCTGCTGCCCGATGATGGCGAAGAAGCTCATCACCAGGACAAGGATCACGATCCGTACGAGCGCCTGTTCGTGCTCCGTATCCGGCCGCGCCTTCAGACGCGCCCATGTCGACTGCGCGATATCGAGAGGTCCGGCCGCGATCGCCTGTAGACGGGACGTCATTTCGGTCCTCCCGGGCGTGCTCCCGGCCGTCACGACCGGGACGCCGTCTTCGCCTCCGCGGCGGCCAGCGACGGCTCGGTGCGGGTGCGGTGGGGCGGGAAGGCGATGGTGACCGTGGTGCCGGCTCCGGGCGCGCTCTCCAGCGTCAGCGTGCCGCCATGCATGGTCATGAACTCCCGCGACAGGGGCAGGCCGAGGCCGGTGCCGGCATGGCTCTGCCGCTGGGGATTGCCGATGCGGCCGAACCGGGTCAGCGCCACATCCATCTCCTGTGAGGACATGCCGACGCCGGTGTCGGAGATGACGACCGACAGCGACCCCGCCTCGAACCCGTAGCCGACGGAGACGGACGCGCCCTCGCCGGCATAGATGAGGGCGTTGGTCAGGATATTGACCAGGATCTGCTTCACCTTGGCGGCGTCGGCGTGGATCAGCAGCGGGCAGGCCGGCGTCCGGTGGTCGATCGTGGCGCCCCGGCGCGCCGCGCCATGCTCCGCGATCCGGATCGACTGGGAAACCAGGTCGACCACGTCGATATCGGCCTCCTCCAGCGTCAGCTTGCCGGCCTCGATCGCCGAAAGCTGGAGGATGTCCTCGATGATCTTCAGCAGGTGATGGGCGCTGTGGCTGATGTCCGATGCGTATTCCAGGTATTTCGGCCCGATCGAACCGAAGATGCCGTTCCGCATGGTGTCGGAGAAGCCGATGATGGCGTTGAGCGGAGTCCTCAGTTCATGGCTCATATTGGCCAGGAACTCCGATTTCGACCGGTTGGCGATCTCCGCCTGGTCCTTGGCGGACAGGAGGTCCGTCTCGAAGGATTTGCGTTCCGTTATGTTGGTCGCGACGGTCAGCACCTCGACCGGCGCGGTGGGGGCGGTCTGGAGGGGCAGCTTCATGGTCTGCAGCCAGACAATCGCCCCGCCGGGGGCATGGAGCTGTTCTTCAGCGATCACGCTGCGTGCGCCGGAATAGAAGACCTTCCTGTCCTCCGCCAGGTGCCGTTCGGCGAAAGTCTCGTCCCCCACCGCCTCGGTCAGGGGCTGGCCGATCAGATCGTCCACCTGCCGGCCGAACGCCTTGGCGGCGGCCTGGTTGGCCAGGGACACGGTGCCGTCGCGGCGGGTCATGAAGATCAGGCAGGGCGCGGTGTCGATGACCTGCCGCAGCTTCCGCTCGCTGGCGCGGATCGTTTCCTCATGCTGGCGGATCGCCTCGTCCAGCGCCTGCTTCAGCGTCGCCGCGCGGCCGGCGATGATGCGCTGCTGGGTGCGCATGGTGATCAGGTTGCGCGCGCGGGTGAGGAATTCCCGATGGTCGATCGGCGACAGCAGGAAATCCGTCGCGCCCGCCTCCAGCGCATCGTAACGGAAGGCCCGGTCCTCATAGGCGGTGACGACCATGATCGGCACTTCCCGGCACCAGGGGCGGGTGCGGCAGGCGCGGATGAATTCCGCCCCGTTCATCGTCGGCATCTTGTAGTCGGTGACAATCAGGTCGGGATCGAGCTGCCCGTCGGCTTCAAGGGCGTCTTCGGGGCTGGCGAACGCCGTCACCCGCACGTCCGGCTCCAGGGACCGGGCGAGACGCGCGAGAATCTCGCGATTGCTGACGCGATCGTCGACGATGATGACGTGCGGCATGTGAAGATCAGCCCCTGCGATTTATCTAAAATAATGTCTATGCAAAGTATAAACGAAACGTTAACCAGGCTCCGCCCGCAGGAGTCCCGTACGGTCGAACAGCCAATACGGATTTACTTATCCACGGTAAAGTGTCAGCGGAGCTTTATTGTTCCGTTAAGCATGGGAGCCGGCCTCCGCGCGGCGATCGCCGGCGCGCCTTCCTTTCCGCCGGATTCCAGCGGACCAGTCGATAAAGCATATTAGAAGATTATGACGAGGCGGCGGCGGGTTGAACAGCCCGCACGAGGGTCCTCACGGCAGCGCAAACGGACGATGACCGTTCGCGGAGGTTCAATGCACCGGCAGGATCACCATCCGGTCCAGCGATTCGTGTCGTTCGACGCGCACGGGCACGCCATAAACGTCGCCGATCGTCTCCGCCGTCAGTACCGTCTCCGGCGCGCCGGAGGCCACGATACGGCCTTCGCGCATCACCACGAGATCGTCGGCGAAGGCGGCCGCGAGGTTGAGGTCGTGCAGCACCGCCAGTACCCCGACCCCTTCCGCCGCCAGGGCGCGCGCGGCGGCCATGACGGAGCCCTGATGGGCGATGTCGAGACTGGAGGTCGGCTCGTCGAGCAGCAGATAGCGGTCGAGCCCGTCCTCGGGCGGATCGGCGATCTGCGCCACGACCCTGGCAAGCTGGACCCGCTGGCGTTCGCCGCCCGACAGGGTCGTATGGATGCGCCCCGCCAGCGGCCCCACGCCCGCCAGCGCCATCGCCCGCGCTATTGCCCTTTCGTCATCGGCTCGCCGGGACCGGCCGTGATGGACGCCGCGGCCCAGCGTCACCACCTCCTCCACCGCGAAGGGGAAGTCCAGGCGCGGGTCCTGCGTCAGCACCGCCCGCTGGACCGCCTGCTCCCGCGCCGACCATGCGTCGAGCGGACGGCCGTTCAGCGACACCGTTCCCGAGGTTGGGCGAAGGTCGCCGGCCAGCAGCTTGAGCGCCGTCGATTTGCCGGCGCCGTTCGGTCCGGCCAGCACCGTCACCCGCCCGCGCCGCACGGCGAGGTCGATGTCCCGGACCAGCCACCGCCCCCCGGCGGCGTGGCGGACGGCGCTGAGGGCGTAGCTCATACCCCGCCCCGTCGCAGCAGCAGCCAGAGGAAGAAGGGCGCGCCGATCAGGCTGGTGACCATGCCGATCGGCAACTCCGCCGGAATGACCGCCGTCCGCGCCACGATGTCGGCCCCGCAAAGCAGGCCGCCGCCCAGCAGGGCCGATCCCGGCAGGACGAAACGATGGTCAGGCCCGGTGAGCAGGCGGACAAGATGGGGCACGACAAGGCCGACGAAGCCGATGATGCCCGAAACGGCGACCGCCGCGCCGACGGCCAGCGCCGTCGCGAGGATCGCCGTGCGCTTCAGCCGCCGCACATCGACGCCCAGATGCCGGGCCTCCGCCTCCCCCAGAAGGTAGATGTTGAGCGGCCGGGCGATGGAGAGCAGCAGGCCCAGCGCCACCGCCATCAGGGCCAGCGCCGGGGTCGCCGAGCGCCAGGTCGCGCCGCCCAGGCTGCCCATGGTCCAGAAGGTCAGTTCGCGAAGCTGCGTGTCGTCGCTGATATAGGTGAGGACGCCCATCGCCGCGCCGGCCAGCGCGTTGACCGCTATGCCGGCCAGAAGCAGCATCGCCGTCGTCGTCTCTCCGCGCAGGCCGGCGATCCTGTAGATGAGCAGCGTCACCCCGACGCCGCCGGCGAAGGCGGCGACCGGCAGCGCCGCCGTGCCGAGCATGCCGTGCAGCGCGCCGCCGCCCAGCACGATGACCGAAACCGCCGCCAGCGCCGCGCCGCTGGAGACGCCGATCAGCCCCGGATCGGCCAGCGGATTCCGGAAAAGCCCCTGCAGCACCGCCCCGCCCAGCCCCAGCCCCGCGCCGACCACGAGCGCCAGGATCACGCGGGGCAACCTTATGTGAATCAGGACGGAGGCGGTCATCTGATCCGCCGGACCGTTCCCGACGCCGATCGCGGCGGCCAGGGCGCGCACGACCTCAAGCGGCGCGGTCGCCACCGCCCCCTCGCCCATCGCAATCAGCGCAACGAGGATCGTGGCCATCGCCAGCAGGCCCAGGACCGCCGTCGCCCGATGCAGCCTCGACGCCCGGCGCGACGCCATGTCGAGCGCGACCGTCATCGCGCTTAAGATTCCCGGTCGGGGTGAAGCGCGACGAACAGGGCGCGCGCCGCCTCCGGCGTCCGGGGACCGAACCCCAGCAGCAGCAGCCCGTCCATCGCGACCAGCCGCCCGTCGCGGGCCGCCGGCGTCAGCCGTAGCTGGTCGAGCGCCAGCACCGCGTCGGCCCCGCCGGCTTCCTCCACCGTTTGGGACATCATGAGGATGACGTCCGGTGCGGCCGCCGCGGCGGCTTCGACGGAGAGCGGCTTGTAGCCCTCGAACCCCGCGAGGACGTTCCGCCCGCCGGCCAGCGCGATGATCGCGTCGGCCGCCGTGCCCTCGCCGGCGGCGAGCGGCGCGCCGCGCCCCAGCCCCAGGAGGAACATCACGCCCGGTCGTTCGGTGGTCGTGGCCATTTCGGCCGCCAGCGCGGCCATGTCCCGCTCGATCCCGTCGATCAGCGCCTGCCCTTCCCTGGCGAGGCCCAGCGCCTCGGCCACTTGCTCGACCTTGAGCGCGATGCCGTCGATCGTCGGCTCGTCCGGAACGACGATCACGGGCACGCCGGTCGATTCGATCTGGTCGATCACCGCGGGCGGCCCGGCATCGTCGGTCGCCAGGACCGCCGTCGGCCGCAGCGACAGCACCCCTTCGGCGGAAAGCGCGCGCAGATATCCCACCTTCGGCAGGCTGTCCACGGCGGCGGGGTAGAGGCTGGTGGTATCGACCGCGACGATGCGGTCCTCCGCGCCCAGCAGGTAGACGATCTCCGTCAACGCCCCGCCGGCGACCACCAGGCGACTGGTGTCGACCGTCTGCGCGGAGGCAGAAGCCGGGACCGCCATCGCCACCAGAAGGAAAACCGCGCGGAGGAACGGCTTCATCACGACGCCTTCGCCGGCAGCCGGTCGACCAGTTCCCGCCATTTCCCGTCCTCCGCCTTGCCCGGCTTGCGCACGCCGAACAGGGTGAGGAAGGCGACGCCGCCCGGCCCGTAAAGCTCCACCGAGGTGACGACACCGTCGACCGTCGGCTTCCGCACCACCCAGGCCGCCTCGATGGCGTCCTCACGCACATGCAGGTTGAAGGCGGGGTCCAGCACGTTGAACCACGGCCCCATCGCCGCCGTGCGGACGATCGGCCCGCCATGGATCTGGATGCAGCCCTCATTGCCGACGAAGACCATGATCGGCAGTTCCGTCTCGGCGGCGGATTCCAGCGCGAACCGGAAGGCGGAGGGGTCGACCGGATAGGCGAGGTCGTCGCCGATCAGCCGCAGCGCCTGATGCCGCCCGACCTTGTACCGGCGCAGAAGGCCGTGGAATTCATGGGTGTCATGGAGATTCTCCCAATCGGTCCGCAGCCCGGGAAGATCGATCTCGCTGTCCGCATGATCGGCCGCCGGCGATGTCGACGCGGCGACGGAAAGCGCGCCCGACTGGTCGTCCGCCCGGCAACTCGCCACCAGCCGGTCGAAGGCCGCCTCGTCGCTTTCCGGCCGCAGGTAGATCTTGTGGACCGCCCGACCGAACTTGTCGAAGAACTGAAGGGACTTGCGGATTCCGTCCTTGATCGGGTCCATCACCGCGAAGGCGTATTTCCAGCGGTTCATGAACAGGCGCAGGTCGATCTCCTGGTTGAGCACCAGCCCGGCATGGGCGCCGATAGAGATATTGTCGTAGCGCCCCACCTTCTCATGGACCGCATGGTCGTTCCGGGTCAGCGCCATCACCTCGCCGAAGGTCGGGACCTGCTCGATCAGCCATGCCGGATCGGCCTGGAGCAGCACCGCCCGCCCCTCCGGCGCGCCGGTCGCCAGCAACTCCGCCTCGCTGACGCCCAGCCTGGCCGCGGCGTCGCGGATGCGCAGCTTCGGCTCGGCCTCCTTCAGGGCCGCCCATCGCCCGGCCAGATCCGCCGGCGCCGGCCTCTCCCCAACGATCGTATCCATTAAATTGCCCTCCATTCGGCCATTACTTGGTCAGGATGAGCTTGCCCTGGCGGGTCAGCGTCAGGCGGTACCGCTCCACGCCATGGGCGATCACCACCTCCCGCCGACCCTTCAACAGCGTGCGGCTGTCGATGGTTCGGGGTCCGCCGCCCGTCGCGTCCGGCGACGCGGCGGGGAGGCCGGTGGAGGAGACGGTGTCCGCTTTCTCCGCCATGGGCACGGCTCAGAACTGGTAGCTGACGGCCAGCTTAATGGTCCGTCCGGGATCATTGAGCTGGGACAGATTACGGCGATAGCCCTTGTCGAAAATGTTCTCGACCGCGAAGTTGAACCGCGCGCCTTCCAGGCGGCCTTCATCGGGGGCCCAACTGACGAAGATGTCGTGGGTGGCGTAGCCGCCGGTTTCCCGGTCGCCCGCCGGCACGCGGTCCTGCGCCCGGGCGGCGATCAGGCGATAGCCGGCCTCGACATCCCATTCGATGAAGCGATGCCCGACCATGAGTGTCACCTGATCGGCCGGAATGGTCGCCAGCGGTTCGTCCTCGATCAGGTCGTCGCCCCTGATGTGGGCGTAGCCGAGGCTGCCGAACCAGGTTCCGGTGTCGTAGCCGACCTCCAGCTCGAAGCCCTCGATCTGGGCCTCCTGGACGTTCACCTTGGTGGTGGTGCCGCCCATGATGTCGACATCCATGTCGATGAAATCCTCGACATCGTTCCGGAAATAGGCCGCGCGGGCGGTCAGCCGGTCGCCTTCCCGCAGCACGTCGTCGCGGTCGACGGTGATGCCGATCTCCTTGTTTTCCGAGCTTTCCGGCTCAAGGTCCGGATTCGGCTGGAAGAAATTGTCCGGCGGGAAGGGGCCGGGGATGGCGAAGTGCAGGCCGCTGCCGTAAAGCTCCGTCAGGGACGGGGCGCGGAAGGCTTCCGCGTAGGTCGCATAGGCGGTGACGCCGTCCAGCACGTCGACGGCCGCGGTGATCTTCGGCGACACTGCAGAATCCGAGGCGCTCTCCTCCCCCGCCGCGGACCGGTCGAACCGGTCGTAGCGCAGGCCGGGGATCAGCGTGAACCGGTCGAAGAAGGTGATCTCGTCCTGGATGAACAGGCCGACCACATCCTGATCGGATTCCGGATATTGCGGCCGGGGCGCGCCGTCCCTGCGCCCTTCCTGGCTGTCGCGGTAATATTCGACGCCGTAGGTCAGCGCGTTTTCGACCGACCCGCCGAAGGCGAAGCGCGTCGTGTTGGCGGCGTCGATGCCGTAGGTCGTCAGCTCCGTATCGTCCGTCCGGCCGCCTGCGACCAGGACCTCCCTGATGTCGACGCTGTTCATATAGAGGGTGGCGTCGAAATCGATCCACGGGTTGGAGGGATCGCGGAAGGCGTAGTTGACAGAGCCGGTCTGCTGCCTCGTCTCGCGGTCGGCGATGTTGTCCGTGCTGTCGGTGTTGGCGGCGGTCGGCAGGCGGTTGTCGTCGTTGAAGACGAGGTAGGACGCCGTCACCTCATGGAACTCCAGCGGCCGCCACGTCCCCTTGACGAGGCCGGAGACGATCTCATCGCCGGAAAGTGGGATTTCGACGCCGTGCCCGTCCTCCAGATCGTTGGAACGGCGATAGACGACGCTGCCCAGTATGTCCGCGCTGTCGCCCGCCCTGGCGGCGCCGGTGAGGGAGCCGAACCAGAGATCGCCGTTGGAGTGATAGCCGGTGCCGATCTCACCGCCGAAGGTCTGTCCCGGATCGAGGAACCAGTCGGCCGAAGGCGTGGTGAATTCGATGACGCCGCCGATAGCCCCGCTGCCGTAGAGCGCGGAACCCGGCCCCCGCAACACGTCCACCCGGCCGATCAACGCCGGGTCCAGGAAGACCCGCCCCTTATGGCCGGAGGAGAAGTTCTGGCGCGCGCCGTCGATGCGGACCTGCACCCGTTCGCCGGACAGCCCCCTTATGTTCGGTTCGGCGGCCATGGCGCGCGGCCCGCCGCTCATGTCGACGCCGGGAATGCCGCGCAGCATATCGTCGATGGTCGCCGGCTGCCGGCGCTCCAACTCCTCCCGGTCGATGACGGTCACGGAGGCCGGCACGTCCGTAACCGGCCGTTCCGTCCGCGTCGCGGTCACCGTCATCTGCTCAAGCATCACCGGCTCAGCCGCCTCCTGCGCCGCCGCGCCCCCGCTTAGGAGCGCCAGCGCGGATACCGTCGCCGTCGCCCTGAAAATCCCCCACCCCATTGTCCTGCCCCTGCATTGCGCATCCGGCCCCGTCTTCAAGATCGGGGGCGGATTTCGCGCTGGCTGCCTGGCGGGATCGCTGGGGGGCTGGCGCCGATCGAATTCAAGTTGCAAGTGCGAATAACTCGCATTTGCGGAAATTGGTCTAGGCGCAAGGCGGGCCTGTGTCAAGCAGCCGAAAGGCCCGCTATTCCTCTCATGAATCGAAAGCTGTTAAGTTTCCGCCGGAGACCGGCTTTTCCATGAAGGACCGACCCCGTCAGTGAACCAGACCGTTCGAAGCACTGTCCGGCCGGGACGTTGACGGTTCCGGACTGGCCCATACTGGCGGGCTTCGCCCTGGTCAGCCTGCTCATCCTGTGGGCCATGGCGTCGGATATAGGATCCTACACAATCCCCAACCGGGTGAGCCTGGGGCTGGCCGCGGCGTTCGTCGCCTATGCGGCGCTGGTCCGGCCCTCCGGCCTGGCCTGGGATGTCGGGATCGCAGCGATCGTCTTCGCCGCCGGGATCGGCCTGTTCGCCGCCGGCCTGTTCGGCGGCGGGGACGTGAAGCTGGCCGGCGCGCTGGCGCTCTGGGTCGGGTCCGCCAGGATGATGGATTTCCTGCTGCTGACGGCGCTGGTCGGCGGTGGACTTGCCGCCGCGAAGCTGGCGGCGCGATGGTATCGCAAGCGGCGGGGCGGGCAGGCGGGCAGTGTGAATGCGGACGATCTGCCCTATGGCGTGGCGCTCGGCATAGCCGGCTGGCTCCACAGCCTGTGGCGCTGGTTCTGAGCAGGCCGGGGTCCGAACAGCTTCAGAAGAGGTAAAGCACCGCGGTGACGATCATCGCCCAGAGGCTGAGCGCGAGGCTGACGGAGAACAGCACCCTTTTCCACGGCGCCCAGCGCCGCGCGTGCCGGCCGTCGCCTTCAAAGGACATCGCGGCCTCCCAAATCTCCAAGGACCCTCTTGCAGGCGACATCGTCGATCCTCCTGGCTCCCGGCTTGACGCCGAGGCTTCGGCCGAAGGATTAGTCCTTTATCGTTAACAAGACGTTATCCCGGCCGCATCCTTTACTTGTACGATGCCATTGCGGACGCCGCACCGAGGCAGGGGGCGGACGCAACGAATCATGTCGTCGGCTGTTGATAAAGCGTTTCGCCTCGTCGGGCGCGGCATGTCGGTCCCATTCCGGGAGGTATCGAACCGGATGGGGAATATCGGCCTCGGGTGGATCGTCGGATAGGGCAATGGTCTTGAGACTGCCCTTGCGGTTTCTCCGAAATGCCGCATTTGACGGGTTTTATAGGCTGGACAATTCAGCGGTTTCCATCTTCTGATTGTGCAGCGCAGCATTTTGGGCAGCATATCGGAAGGATTCCGCGCGACGCCCCGACCGCCAGGCCGGCCGTCACGAACCCCTTCCAACGACAGGGCCGGTGCAAGGCCTGACCACGAGGATCGGATCATCATGGACGATGCCGCCACTCAACCGGCCCTCTACAGACGCCACCGTCCGGCGCCCTACATCCCGCCGATGATGCAGCCGGCCGCCCCGTCCGGCGGCGGGCCGGGCAGCCGCGACCTTGGCTTCATCGCCCTGCTGAAGGTGCTGAACCGGCACAAGCTGGCGCTTCTGCTGCCGATCCTGATCATCCCGGTGCTGGCCTATATCGGCGCGCGCCAGATCACGCCGACCTACACGACCACCGCATCGGTCATCGTCGATCCGCAGGAGATCCAGCTTATCGACATCGCCAGCGTGCTGGAAAGCATGCAGCCGAGCCTGGAGGTCCTGGGCAGTCAGGTCGAGATCCTGCGGTCCCGTGACCTGGCGGAGGATGTGGTCGAGAACCTGAACCTGACGAGCGTCCCGGAGTTCAACCCCTATCTGCAGCAGGAAGGCGAGGATCGTTCCTCGCTGGATCGCTTTACGGACTGGGCATACGCGACGCTGGGCATCGAACGGGCGGAGGAGGAACCGCCGCCCCCGCCCGAACGCCAGAAGATCGCGACGACCACCGTGTTCATGGAAGCCCTGTCCATCGTCCTGCGTCACGATACGCGGGTCATCCAGGTGTCCTTCACGTCTGAGGATCCCGAACTTGCGGCCGCCGGCGCCAACGGCATGGTCGAGGCCTATATCGACGCGCAGCTCGACGCCAAGTTCGAGGCGCTGAACCGGACCGACCAATGGCTCCAGGACCGCATCGTCGCGCTGCGCGAGGACGTGCAGCGGTCCGAGCAGGCGGTCGCCGCATACCGGGCCGAGAATGGCCTGACCCAGGGCTCCAACGCCGCGCTGGTGACCGAGCAGGTCTCGCAGTTCAACACCGAACTGACGCAGGCGCAGTCCGACCTGGCGCTGGCGCAGTCGCGCCTCAGCCAGGCGCGGGCGGTGGCGGAGAGCGGATCGCTGGCCGCGATCCCCGAAGTGCTGCAATCCTCCGTCATCCAGGGCCTGCGCCAGCAGGAGGCGGAACTGAGGACCCAGGAAGCGGACCTGGCCTCCCAGTTGGGCGACGAGCATCCCAGCCTGATCGACATCCGCGCCCAGCTCAGTACGCTGCAGAGCGCGATCGGTGCGGAGATGAACCGCATTATCGCCGGGCTGGAGGCCGAGGCCTCGGCCGCGCAGGCGCGCGTCGGATCCTTGAATTCCAGCCTCACCGGCATTCGCGGCGAGGCGTCGGATATGGATTCCGCCGAAGTGCAGCTTCGCGCCCTGGAGCGCGAGGCGGCGGCCCGCCGGACCATGCTGGAGACCGCCTTGCAGCAGGTCCAGGAGACGTCCTCCCAGATCGAGATCGCGCAGGCCGACGCCCGCATCCTCTCCTACGCCGTGATCCCTGGCGCGCCGTCCGCGCCGAACAAGAAGGTGATCGTGGCGGTGGCCGGCATCCTGGCCGGCTTCCTGGGGCTGGTGCTGGTCTTCCTGCGCGAATTCACCGGCCGCGGCTTCCGCGCCGGCGAGGATGTCGAGGACGCGCTGCGCCTGCCCTGCATCGCGCTGATCCCGAAGATTACCGACGTATCGCGAAAGCGGGCGCTGTTCGACTACGTGCTGGCGAAGCCCCTGTCCGGATACGCCGAAGCGATGCGATCGCTGAGGACGGCGCTGTGGCTGCGTGGCAGCAATGTGAAATGCCTCGCAGTGACCTCGACTAGCCCGGGCGAGGGCAAGTCGCTGACCGCAGTCTCCATCGCCCGCGTGGCCGCTTTGGGCGGGGAGCGGGTGCTGCTGATCGACGGCGACATCCGGCTGCCGTCGGTCGATTCCGCGCTGGCCGGGCAATCCTCTCCGGGCCTGTCGGACTATCTGCGCGGGACGGTGCCGTTCGATGAGATCGTGCAGCAGGACAACGCCACCTCCATGAGCTTCATCAGCGCCGGCAGC
The DNA here is from genome assembly GCF_039839375.1 of Inquilinus sp. CAU 1745. Taxonomy (NCBI): domain Bacteria; kingdom Pseudomonadati; phylum Pseudomonadota; class Alphaproteobacteria; order Rhodospirillales; family Rhodospirillaceae; genus Inquilinus; species Inquilinus sp. CAU 1745. The sequence continues at coordinate 259,376 of NZ_JBDOQU010000003.1, read as the reverse complement.
CTGGCCGCCGATTTCAGCGCGCTGATCATGACCGAAGCGATGGACCGGCTGATGCGGACGCTTCGCGCCCAGTACGATCTGATCGTACTGGACGCCCCGCCGACGCTGGCGGTCGCCGACGCCCGCATCCTCGCCACCCTGGCCGACGCCACGATCTACTGCGTCAAATGGCGCGGCACCGGACGGGACGCGGCGGTCAACGGCGTTCGGGCGCTGAACGAGGCGGGCGTCAATTTGATCGGCGCCGCGCTGACCCTGGTCAACGCCAAGGCGCACCGGAAGGCGAAATACAGTGACAGCGAAGTCTTCCACGCCCGCAACAGCGGCTACTATATCCAATAGCCTCCCCGGCTAGGCGAAAGCCCGCTCGGGCGTTATGATGCCGGAACAGCCCGCCCCATCCGGGGCGGGCTTTTTCCTTCCTTCGCGGGACCAAACCGTCATGACACCGCAGCTTCTCGCGGCCATGGAGGGCTTCGGCCTGGGGGCCGGGCTGATCATCGCCATCGGCGTGCAGAACGCCTTCGTGCTGCGCCAGGGCCTGCTGCGCCGCCATGTCCTGCCGGTGGTGACATTCTGCGCGATCAGCGACGCGGCGCTGATCCTGGCGGGGGTGCTGGGATTCGGCACGATCGTCCGATCCTCAATCACCGTCCTGCAGGCGGTCACGGTGGCCGGAGCCGCCTTCCTGGTCTGGTACGGATTCGCCGCGGCGAAGCGCGCGCTGGACCCCGCCACGCTGAAGCCCGCCGATTCCGGCGACCAGCCCTTGAGCCGCGTGCTGGCCGCCATCGCGGCGGTGACGCTTCTCAACCCCCATGTCTATCTGGATACGGTCGTGCTGCTGGGCGGCGTTTCCGCCCGCTACGGCGCGGCGGACCGGCTGTGGTTCGCCGCCGGCGCGGTCGCCGCCTCCTTCACCTGGTTCTTCGCGCTGGGATACGGCGCGCGCATCCTGACGCCGCTGTTCCGCAAGCCGGTTTCCTGGCGGGTGCTGGATGGCGTGGTGGCGCTGGTGATGTTCGCCATCGCCGCGAGGCTGCTGATGCAGATGGGATCGCTGAGCGCGGCCTGACCCGCCGGTTTGGCGGGCCAGGTTCCGGCACGTTGGATTACAGCTTCGCCTTCAGGCCGAAGGTGATGATGGAGCGGTCGAACTCCGCCGTGTCGAGGTTGGAGCCGCGAGTGGTGAACTCATAGGCGCTGAACACCGACAGGTTCCGGTTCAACAGCCATTCGACGCCGGCGCCGGCGCGGTAGGTGTCGTCGGTCCGGTCGACGCCGCGCCAATCGTCCTGGGTGTAGGAGATCTCGCCGTCGATGATGATGGCCCGCGTCAGCTCATGGGCGACGCCGACGAAGGCTTCCGTCTCCACCCGGCTCGACGCGCCGGCCTGCGTCGTGGCCTCATCGCTGCGCGCCAGCCCGAAGCTGACGGTCGTCTTGTCCGTCGGCAGCCAGTCGAAGCGCGTCCGGGTGGTGATTCCGGTATAGTCGTCGAACTGGTCGGAGTCGAAATCCTCCTGATAGACGCCGATGTCGATCTGCCCGATCCACAGCCCGCTGATATCGAACCGCGTCCCGACCAGCGCGCCGTAGATGTCGGCGTCGCGACTGTCGGCAGCCGTCTCATCATAGCGGCGGATGCTGTAGAAGGGCTCAGCGAAGACCTCCAGGCTGGGCGACAACTCATATCCGGCCAGGACATTCCAGCGCGTCGTGGACTGGTCCCTGTCGTCGTCGATGCTGTCGACGTAGTCCTGGCGGAAGAACTGCTGCCCGGCGCCGACGATCAGCCGGTTGAACTGCTTCTCGATCTCGAGGTCGGCGTTCAGCTCGTTGACCTCCGTCGGCTCGTCGCGGCCGGTATCGTCCGGATCGGCCCGGCCCAGAGCCTCCCGGGCCGCCCGCGCCCGGGCATCGACCTGGATCTGGTTGCCAAGGTCGAGTCGACCATAGGCGCTGGCGCCGTATTCCTCGGCATTCTCGCTGGTGTTGTCCAGATAGCGGCTGGCGCGGCCCCAGACCCGGCCGCCGACCTCATGGCGCGACCACAGCGTCTCGAACGATATCTCCGGCGTCAGCACGGTGACGAGGTCGCTTTCCTCGTCATCCTCCTCCGCGAACACGTTGTCGTTGAACGCGCTCTGCAACGTCACCTCCGGATAGAAGATGACGCTGCCGGCCCGAATGCCCCTGGCGTCGAAGAAATCCGGCTGCCGCCGTTCCTGAACCGTCTGGCCCCTCGGCGGGTCCTGGGCTTCGGCCGCCCCGCCGCCGCCGGCGATCGCCAGGACGGCGGCGAGGCCTACTAGAGAACGATCGCGGGGCGTCAAAAGAAGCGCTCGAACACGTAGATCACGTCGCCGGCGCGAATCGGCTGCGCGCGGTCAGCACGGTATTCCTCCGGCTCGCCCGTTTCGTCGGGGCGGGTGACCGAGACGTAGTCCGTTTCCGCCCGGTAGGTGAAGCCGCCGGCGACCGCCGCGGCGGTCAGCACGGTCATGCCCGGGGCGTAGGGGTACTGGCCCGGATCCTCCACCTCGCCCAGGATATAGAAGGGCCGGAAGGAGGTGATCTCGACGCTGACGTTCGGGTCGCGCAGGAGGCCTTCCGACAGGCTTGCCTCGACCGCGCCCTCCAACTCGTCGGAGGTCAGCCCTTCCGCGTCGACCCCGCCGACCAGCGGCAGGGAGATGTCGCCCGAATCATTGACCCGGTAGGTGCCGCTGATCTCCTCCTGCTGGAAGACCGTCAGCCGGACCTCGTCGCCGGTGTCCAGCCGGTAGGCGTCGGCCGCCCCCGCGGTCATTTCCGGCAAGGAAGCGCCGGGAGAGGCGCAACCGGCCGCCGCCGCGGCGACCATGAGGAGTGCAAGGCCAGCGCGGGCCCCGGATCGTAGAGACGGCATGAGGTCTATCCCCCTGAACGAGCCCGGAATTGGGCGGAAGTTGATTTTATGAAAATCCATAACGCAATGAGTCTCGACCTTGATCCATTCCGTTGTCGGAAACAACAGCTTTGCGGCCTGCATCGGCGACCAGAAACCTCTTTTCGCCCCCATCCAGCACCAGGCAGGTCAGCCTTCCGGTGGCGAAGGCCCCTGTGTCGATCGCGATGCGGTTCTTCTGGATTTCCGGTTCGTCGACCATGGTGTGGCCATGGACGACCATGCGCCCATGATCGACCTCGCTGGTGAGAAAGGGTTCGCGGATCGTCAGCAGATCCAGCGGATCCTGCCGGTCCAGCGGCAATCCCGGCAGCAGGCCGGCATGGACGAAGAGATAGTCGTCGATGGCGTGGGACAGCGGCAGGCATTTCAGGAAATGCCGGTGTTCCGGCGGCACGGCCTTGCGCAGGAGCGGCCTCACCGCCTCCGCCATGTCGATGATGTCGGCCGAGGGCGGCACGGCGACGCCGTAGCTGGCGGCCGTCGCGATCCCGCCATAGGTCAGCCAGTCTATCCCGTCGCCCCGTCCCTCCAGATAATCGACGAACGCCCCCTCATGGTTGCCCAGCAGGCAGGTCGTGGTGAATCCCTCGAAATTCCCGCCGCTTAGAAGTTCCAGGACATCGGCGGAATGGGGCCCGCGATCGATATAGTCGCCGAGGAAGACCAGCCGGGCGTCATCGACGCCGTGATAGCGTCGGTCCTCGTCGATCTGGTCGAGCATCCGGGTCAGGAGGTCCAGCCGGCCATGGATATCGCCCACGGCATAGACCCTGACGCCGCCGCCCACCTTATGGCGATGGCGGCCGAAGAAGGGCGTCTGGCGCTGCGCGGACCGCCGGCGCAGGCGAAGCGGCGGCGGCCCGGCCGTGAGACGAGCCGCCGCCTTCATGCCTGCCCCGGCAGCTTCACACCGAGACGGCGCACCTTGGACTGGAAGGAGTCGTTGTCCTTGAACTCATAGCGCCGGATGTAGGCGCGGGTCCGCTCCGTCAGGCGATAGGCGTCCTTGTTGGTCGCCGACCGGACATGCCGCCAGGCCAGGCCGAACGTCCCGGCGACTCCCTTGGCGGCCGGCAGGAGCAACCCGTTGTTCACGCCGCGTACGCAGAAGGCCGCCGCCGACACCAGCAGCCGCGCCGGGGAGGCGCCGTACTTGAACTGGCTGTAAAGGTTATTGCGGACGGTATATTCGAAGCGCTTGCCGCTCCAGTTCACCCGGTGCTCAGGCGACACCTTGTGGCGCACCACGATCTCCGGCCGGTATTCGATCGTCAGGCCGAGATTGAGGATGCGGTAGCAGAGGTCCAGTTCCTCCCCGCAGAAGAACAGGCTTTCATCGTAACCGCCGACGCGGTCGAACGCCGTCCTGCGGATCGCGTGGCCCGCGCCGATGAAGCGGGTGGTCGTGAAGCTGCGCCCGGCGTCGGCTTCGACCGGGTTGGGATAATCCCAGGAGCCCAGATCGTCGCCGCCTTCGTCGAAGGTGACGATGCGGAAGCCGATCGCCCCCAGCGCCTGGTTCTCGTCCATCCGGGCGACGGCATGCCGGAGCGTCTCCCGGTCCGCGAATTCGGCGTCGCTGTCCAGCGCTACGATATAGCGCCCCCGGCCGAGCGCCGCGGCGGCGTTGCGGCCGCCTGGAACGCCAAGATTGCGTCCCACCTCCAGCAATTCCACCATCGGAAGATCTGCCACCGTCGCGCGCAGCCGTGCCAGGTTTTCCGGCGAGCTGCCCTGGTCGACGATCTTCACCCGATGGTCGACGCCATCCTGCCGCGCCGCGCTCATGATGGCGGCGATCGTATCGTCGGTCCTGTTCCAGGACAGGATGATGACGTCAGCATCATAGGCGGCGACATCGCGGGCCGCGCTATCGGGGTGGTCGGTCGTCAATCGATCGGCCATGAACTCAAGCTCCCGTTTCTCTTATGCGACCATGCATCCCACGAATGGCGATGCGGTCGGGACGGGCCTGTCTCCTCCCCCGCCGGCCGATCTTCGGCCGGCCGGTTGCTTCTCCAGCGTCGTCGCTCTCCTTGGGCCCTCCTTGCCGGAGTGCGCGGAGCCGACGCCAGTGAGAAAAATGTGACCATCCATTCCAGTTCGGCATTCATGGGAACGGCCGCAAGCAGATATCAATCGTGCCAAACTTTAGCCATCGGCGGCGTTCAAAGGAATGGTATCTTTTGATATTTCGAGCTTCCGCAATGCAGCGACATGGCCGTGAGCCTCATATGGTCGGGGCGTTAAACTCCCGCCGGCCGATTTTCGTTCCGGCCTGCCTCCGCCCGCCGGCGGCCGGCGCGGCCGCGCGCTCATGACGCTGGAGAAGATCACGAAATCGGCCGGATGGTCGATGCTGGAGGCTTTCGGCCAGGTCGTCCTGTCGATGATCGGGCTGGTCGTTCTGGCGCGGATCCTGGGCCCGAAGGATTTCGGGATCGCCATGCTGGCCCTGGCGATCGTCCAGATCCTCAACCTCTTGATCGAGTACCTGTTCCGGGAGGCGATCGTGCAGCGGCGCGATTTGCAGCCCGGCCATCTGGACACCGCCTTCTGGACGATCGTCGGGCTGTCGATCGTGATCGTCGCCGGATGCTGGGTCGGCGCGGACCTCATCGCCCTTCCGTTCGGCGACCCGCGACTGGCGGGTCTGCTGCGCGGCATGTCGGTGACGCTGATCTTCAGCGCCGTCACAGGCATCACGATCGGCTGGCTGCGGCGGCAGATGATGTTCCGCCAGATCGCCATCGGCACCGTCTGCGGCCGTCTGGCGGGATCGGGGACCGCCATCGCCATGGCGTTGTCCGGCGCGGGCGTCTGGAGCCTGGTCGGCCAGCAGATCGCGACTTATGTCGTCGTCGCGCTGATCTCCTGGCATTTCACGCAATGGCGTCCGCGCCTTCGCTTCTCCATCCCCCAATTGAAGGAGCTTGGCCGCTTCGCGCTGCCGATGCTGGCGAGCGAGGCGATCCTGGTCGGCAATCAGAGGCTGTTCTATGTTGCCGTGGGACTGCTTTTCGGACCCACGATCCTGGGCTATTTCAGCCTCGCCGCCCGCCTGACGGAGACGGTGCGCGACGTGGTCGGGACCGTGACCCATCAGCTCACCATGTCGATCTTCGCCCAGCAGCAGGCCGACGCCGCGCAGCTGAGGCAGTCGGTCTACGCCACCATGCGCTTCACCTCGATCATCGTCGTGCCGGTATTCACCGGCATCGCGCTCTGCGCGCCGGAGATCCTGACCGTCCTCTTCGGCCCCACCTGGCAGCCGAGCGTGCCGCTGATGCGGCTGCTGGCGATCGGATCGCTGGTCGGGCTCGCTTTCGGCGCGGTCAACACCGCGCTGACCGCTACGGGCAGGCCGGTCTGGCGGCTGGTCAAGAACGCGGTCGACATGGCGGTCTCGATCGGCGGGCTCTTCCTGCTGGCGGGGTTCGGCTATGTCGTCGCCGGCAGCGTGCTGTTGCTGCGGCAGGTCTTCTCCCTGCCGCCGGTGCTGATCGCCGGGGGCAGGATCATCGGTGTCGGCATGGGCGGGATCGCGCGCAGCGTGGGGCCGGCCGCGATCGCGGCCATCGCCATGACCGCGGCCGTGCTGGCCGTCCGCGCCTTCCTGCCCGGCGACTTTGGCCCCGACGAGTTTGGCATGGTCGCCAGGCTGGCGCTGATGATCGCGACCGGAATGGTGGTCTATCCGATCGTCCTCCTTCTCGTCTCCCCGGACCTGATCGGTCATGGAAGGGCGATCCTCGCTTCGGTTCGCCGGCCGCCCCCCGGGTCGGTCGAACCTGCGGCCGAACCCGATGCCTCCATTTGACGGGGCGGTCGACCGGACGCTCCGCCGCAGCCTCGCCCTTCTCGCCCTGACCCTGCTGATCGGCGCGGCCACGCTGGCCGCCCTGGACCGGCAGTGGGTCGCGCTGGGGATCGCGCCGGACGCCGTGACCGCCGACGGCCCGGATGCCGCCGGGACGGCCGCCGACGGCACGGTCGTCGCCTACGACATCGCCGCGCCGCCGGAAGCCGATGCGGTCGTCCTTTCCGCCGATTACCGGGCGGACGGGATAGGGCCGGGCCGGCTGCCCTGGCACCGCGGACGCATAGCCATCGTCCCCCTTACGCCCGATGGATCTCCCGACTACGGCCGGACGCGAAACCTCGTCGCGGCGTCGGGAAGCACGAATTGGGAGGGTATCCAAATCGTCACCCCGGTTCCGGATAGCGGCCGGATACGCCTTTTGATCGGTGTCGACCATGCAACCGGAAGATTATCGTGGCGGGACATGTCGTTGGTCTGGGCGGAGAAGGCCGCATGGATGGTTCCGGTGACGTGGGCGCTGCTTTCCGGCTTCGCGGCGATGTCGGCTTTCGCCGCCTGGCAGGCGGCTTCCGTCTTTCTTCGAAGATGGCCGCCGGCCGTACTCCTGGGCGTCCTTTTGCCGGTGCTGGTAGTTGCAGGAATCCCACTCATCGAAATTTTTCTAAAATTCGACATGAGTCGAGAAACCCATTTCGCGATCTTCGCGTTGTTCACCCTGTCGCTGGCTGTGACCGGAGGAAGCCGATGGTCGCGAATAGCCGCCCTGAGCCTGGCGGCGACGCTGGCGATAGCGTCGGAAGGAGTACAGGCGCTGCTGGTCGGCGAAGCCTTCAGGGAGGATGGCGTCGACCTTGCCCTGGACATTTCCGGCATCGCTGCCGGCGGGTTGGTCGCCATGAAGGTGGCGGGCTTCAGGCAACGCCGCGCACAGGGAATGTGAAGGAGTTGGACCATGGAAGGATTTGACGGACCACACATCGACCGTCGCACCTTCCTTGCCGGCGTCGGGGCTGGGATCGGGGCGGGCGTCGGAGCCGGCGCACTGATTCCGAAGCTGGCCCAGGCGGCGGAGAGCGACGCGGAAAGGTTGTCCCTGGAAGGCCGAGGCCGCCTTCTGCTGGAAAACGGAACACCTTTGACGTTGTCGAGTTGATCGGTATCGGAGTTGACGGAAGTAATAAAAAGAGGCGGAAAGATGTCAATTCCGACAAAAATGTGAAACGTAAACTTTTAAGCTCCGAAGACAAAAAGTGGATAACCCTCTCAATACTATAATATCACGGGTCCACTAAGAAAAAGCGCTTGCGGCGACGGGCGTCGTCCGCCAGAGAGTGCAGACAAAAGAACGTTTCTTACGGGAAGGAGCGTACCGGGGAGGGACGTCGTCAAATTGCTTCGGCGAACGCTGGAGGAAAAAGGATGGATACGATGACCTTTTCCGAGGAGGTGAAGCCGCGCCCCACAGGTGGGCGCAGCTCTTCGGGATTCACGCAGACCCAGAAGCCCCGCGATGTGGGGACGGATCCGATCAAGCGCGTCGTCGACCTTGTCGGGGCGGCCGGTGCGCTGGTTCTTTTCGCGCCGCTGATGATCGTGTTGTATCTGATGGTCCGTTCCGATGGCGGACCCGCCTTCTTCGGTCATACCCGCATCGGCCGCGACGGCCAGCCCTTCAAGTGCTGGAAATTCCGGTCGATGTGCGTCAACGCCGACGAGGCCCTGGCGAAGCTGCTTGAAACCGATCCTGCCGCGCGGGAGCAGTGGGAGAAGGACTTCAAGCTGTTCCACGATCCGCGCATCACGCCGCTGGGCAACTTCCTGCGCAAGACGAGCCTGGACGAGTTGCCGCAGGTCCTGAACGTGCTGCGGGGCGAGATGAGCCTGGTCGGCCCCCGTCCGATCGTGGCGGCCGAGGTGCCGCGCTATCGGCACCGCATCGCCGCCTACCATCGCTGCCGCCCCGGCATCACCGGGCTGTGGCAGGTCAGCGGGCGCAACGATGTCGATTACGACCAGCGGGTGGCGCTGGACGCCACCTACGCCCGCAACTGGTCGGTCAGCATGGACGCGGTGATCCTGCTGAAGACCGTCGGGGTCATGGTGAACCGCCGCGGCGCTTACTGAGAAGCGCCGCCGCGGCCTCACCCCGCCGCCTCCATCCTCCCTTGAGGCCGCCGGGGACGGATACCGGAACAGACGGAAGAAGACAGATGAAAGTGGCGATGGTCGATCCATCACTCTTCACCCTGCCCTACGACACCGAACTGCGGAACGCGCTGGTCGACCGGGGGCATGAGGTGAGGCTGTTCGGCCGTCCGCTGAGGGGGGACGAGAAGAAGACCGTCAACGGCGCGGCCGCGCCGGTCGATCCGCATTTCTACCGCTGGCTGGACGGCGAGGGCTGGCGCCGCGCGCCGCATTCGCTCTACCTCGCCGCCAAAGGCGTCAACCATCTGTGGTCCATGACCCGGTTCCTGTCCGAACTGGAACGCTGGCGTCCGGACGTGGTGCATTTCCAGTGGGTGCCCCTGCCGGCGGTGGACAGGCTGTTCCTGGAGAAGGTGCGCAGGATCGCGCCGATCGTCCTCACCGTCCACGATTCCAACCCGTTCAACGGCAACCCGTCCTCCCGCCTGCAGAAGATCGGCGCGCGCGACATCTTCGGCCGCTTCGACCATCTGATCGTCCATACCGACGCCGCCCGCGACCGGCTGGCTGGCGGCGGGCTGGCGGCGGCGCGGATCTCCCGCATCCCGCACGGCCTGCTGCCGGCCAACGATCAGGGGAGCGAACGGCCCGAAGCGCCGCGCACCGACGGCACGCTCGACCTGCTGCTGTTCGGCAAGATCAAGCATTACAAGGGCGTCGACGTGCTGATCCGGGCCATGGCGCTGCTGCCGCCCGCCGTCGCGGCGCGAAGCCGCGCTGTGATCGCCGGGAAGCCGGAGATGCCGATGGGCGAAATGCGGCAGTTGGCGGCCGACCTCGGCGTCGCGGAGCGGATCGTCTTCGACCTGCGCTTCCTGGACGCCGACGAGATGCCGGGCCTGTTCGCCCGGTCGACCGCGCTGGTCTTCCCCTATCGCGCCATCGACACCAGCGGCGTCCTCCTGGCGGCCATGGCCGCCGGCCGGCCGATCGTCGCCTCCCGCCTGGGCACGTTCGCGGAGCTGCTGACCGATGGGGAGCACGGCTACCTCGTCCCGCCCGACGACCCGCAGGCCTTGGCCGATGCGGTCGCGCGGCTGTTGCGCGACGAGGACGGGTTGAAGCGGATGGGCGCCAACGTCCGCGCGCTGGTCGACAGCATCCCCAGCTGGCGCGACATCGCCGGCAGGACGGAGGACGTCTATCGGGGGCTGGCGGCATGACCGACCGACCGCTGACGCAGCTGACCCACGCCGACACGCTGTCGGCGGAGGATCGCCTCTATCTGGTCCAGGACGGGCAATCCCGGCAGGTGAGCCTGGAGCAGGTGCGCGGCGGCTATGTCACGCCGCAGGATTTCGGGGTTGTCGCGGGGGAGGACATGCCGTCGGAGCGGCGGCGCAGCAACCTCGCCAACTTCCAGGACTGCATCGAACGGGGCTTCGACGAGGGCAAGAGCATCGTCATCCCGCCGGGCCGCTATGAGATCGAGGGCGGCTTCCTCGACCTCGGCCAACGGTCGGGCATCAGGCTGATCGGCAGCGGCCGGTCGAGCATCCATCAGTTCAGCGACGACACGCCGATCCTGCATGTCGGTCCGCCCCACGGTTCGTCCAACGACAAATCGGTCCTGCTGGTCCGCGTGGACGGCGTCAATCTGCGCTACGCCAATCCGCAGGAGGGCAAGTCGCGGTCCAGGGCGCTGGAGCTGACCAACGTCTGGAACTCGATGTTCCGCAATATGGACATCAACAACGCCTTCGACGGCATCCACAAGGACGAGACGCCGGGTAACTGGCTGTTCTCCGTGGAGTTCGCCAATATCCGCGTGCGCAACTTCTCCCGCAACGGCATCCGCATGATGACCTATGAGGCGGGATCCACCGGCAGCGTCTTCACCAACATATACCTGACGAACGGCGGCAGCGCCGGCCGGCGGCAGTGCGAGGGTCATATCGCCGGCACCGATCTGGCGGAGGGCGCGTTCAACCAGCTCAACCTGGAATGGGCGGAATGCGACTATGCGCTGCGCTTCGCCACCTGTCGGAATCTCGCCTTCAACTCCGTCCATGTCGAGGGCAACCGCTTCTGGATGGATGACGGCGCGATGCTGCGGTTCGAATATAGCTGCGGCGCGGTCATCAACGGGCTGACGATCTACCGCAACACGATCGGCGAAGGCCGCCGGTTCGGGATCATCGGCGTCGATTACGGCGGGGAGGTCGTGGTCAATGGCGGCTGGGCCGCCATCGGCCGGAAGGAAGACGGCGCGTCGCTGGCGCTGGTCAAGGGCATGTCGCGGCCGATCAACGGCTACAACAACGTCTATCTGCGCAACTTCAAGGGCGCGGAAGCCGCCGGCGACGAACACCGCATCGAAATGATCGAGGATGTGGAACTGCCGACGGAAGGGCCGGGGCAGGCGACCTCCGTGATCCGGGAGTTCAATAGCGCCAAGGCGTCCGGCGACGACCTGACCCGCGTCGCCGACCGCGATTTCGACTATTTCGCCGACCGGGCCGGCAATGTCGTGCTGTTCGACGCCGACCTCAGCGAGGATCGGGCCATCACCCTTCAGGCGCGGGCGGCCCCGCCCTATCAGGAGGTGGCCAGCCCCGTCCTGCCCGCCGGCTGCCGTGTGAGGATCGTCCGCTCCGCCGGCGGCGCGGGCCTTGCCGTCCGCAACCATGACGGCGAGGAGATCGCGGCCCTGGCCCAGGATGGCTGGCGCGACCTGATGTTCGACGGTGCGGACTGGATCGCCGTGGGCGGCGCGTCGTGATGCCGCCTTCAGGCGGCTCGGCCGCCGTCGCGATTGCCGTCACGATCCACGCTCGGCAGTATCACCAGCGCATAGACCAGGAAGACGGCGTAGGGCGACAGGAACGCGCCGCTGAGAAGCAGGTAGAACATCAGCAAGGCGCTGGACAGGATCGGCACGCGGGAACGGGCGTAGAGCGCGTTCAGATAGAACAGCGTGAAGGAGATCAGCCCCAGGAAGCCGTATTCGAACGCGATCTTCCCGTAGGTCGGGTCGAAGGATTGGTAGGGCGTCAGCATCATATAGCTGAGGATCGTCCCCGGTCCCTTCCCGAAGAGGAAGCTGTAGAGATCCGTCAGGATATAGTCGTCGATCATCCAGAGCGGGGATATGAAGCGCGCGAAGGCGCTGGATTCCGTGCTGCTGAATTCCCCCAGCCGGCCGGTGATGAAGTTGAGGTTCAACGCCTCGCCGAACAGCACGACCACCATCAGGGCGACGATAGCGCTAGCGATCGCCAGGATCTGGCCGCGCGCAATCAGGATGACCGGCACGAAGATCGCCAGCAGCATCATGCCGGTGCCGGAATAGGAGACGAAGATCGCGACCAGATAGACCGCGATCCTGAGCGTGATGCCGAAGAACAGGATTTCGATCAGGATCGCAAGCGCCAGAAACTGGGAGAAGGTCGACGGCTCCAGGAAGACCATGCCGTTGGCCTTGTAGATGAAGACCTGGTAGGCCAGCTCGTTCTCCGTGTTGAAGCCGGTCAGCAGCAGCGGTTCGGGTACCAGCCAGTCGAAGGTGAACAAGAGGTCGGGCCCGATCGCGAATTGCAGGAAGAACTGGCAGATGCCTGCCACCGCGGTGATCACCATGATCCACTGGAACATGTTGAACATCCGGCGCCGCGTGGCGACGGTCGTCGACACGGTCAGGATGTGGGTGACGTAGATCACCAGCATCAGGGCGATCGACGGCAGGGAGATGGGATCCCTCGCCAGGATCGTGGACAAGGCCACCACCGTGCCCGCGATCGCGAACAGGAAAAGCCGCATGGGGTCGACGACGGCGCGGCCGGTCACAACCAGCACGCCGACCGCAACCAGCGCGACGACCATGGAGAAATGGACTTGTTCCTCGCCGCCCAGCGGCACCGCGAAGCGTTGCAGGAAGGTGACGCCGATCAGGATCGCCAGGACGCAGCCCATCAGCACCTTGTCCGAGGACGCGGCCGGCGCCTCGGCGCGCATCGCGCCATGGGCGGCCTGCGGCCCGTAAGGGCGGCTGTAAGGGCGGACGTCGATCGCCATGGCGAACCTTCAGATGTTCCGTGCGTTCTTCGGGGGACCGATCGGCGACCGGGCCTCATGAGAGAAAGAATTCGGCCGCGTCCATTTAAGGTTTTCAATGAGGCAAATTCAAGATCGATCTCACCATCGATTGAAACCACGATGTTCAGCGGTGATCAAAGATGCCTGAATACATTTTATTCTTGATCGCTTTTCTGTTTTTATTTGCGGCGCTGCATCCGTTCGTCACCTTCCCCCTCTCCCTGCGGCTGGCGAGGAAGGCGAAGGCCCGGCCGCTCGACCGCCGGCCGGAGATCGAACCGACGATGGCGATGTGCTTCTGCGCCTACAATGAGGAAGCCGTCATCGCGGAGAAGGCGGAGAACCTGCTGGCGCTGAAGCGCGCGATCCCGTCGCTGGAGATCTTCGCCTATGTCGACGGGCGCGGCGACCGCACGGGAGAGATCCTTCAGTCCTACGGGAAGGACATCGCCGTCGACTGGTCCGCCGAACGGCACGGCAAGAGCCATGGCATGAACCGGATCGTCGGCATGGCGACGGCGGACGTGATCGTCTTCACCGACGCCAACGTGATGCTGGACGGCGAGGCGCTGGCCAACCTTCGCGGCTATTTCGAGGACCCCTCCGTCGGCTGCGTCTGCGGTCAGCTCCGCTACCTGGACAATGCCGACAGCGCCACGGCGTCCACCGGTTCGCTCTACTGGAAGCTGGAGGAGGCGATCAAGCAGCTTGAGAGCGACACCGGATCGGTGATGGGCGCGGACGGGTCGATCTTCGCCATAAGGCGGTCGCTCCACCGGCCGGTCCCCGCCGACATCATCGACGACATGTACGTCTCCTTCTCCATCCTGCTGGATGGCCACCGCATCGTGCGCGCGCCGGACGTGGTCGCCTACGAGCAGTCGGTCAGCAGCGCGTCGGAGGAATTCCGCCGCAAGGTCCGCATCGCCTGCCAGGCGATGAACGTCCACCGGCTGCTGTGGCCGCGCCTGCGCGGGATGGATGGCTGGAACCTCTACAAGTACGTCTCGCACAAGCTGATGCGCTGGCTGTCGATCTTCACCCTGGCGCTTTCCGCACTGTTCTTCACCGCCGGCTTCCTGGCGCAGGGATGGATCGTGGCGACAATCGCCCTCTGGGCGACGGGGCTGCTGGCGATCGCGCTGGGCGCCATGGGGGTGAAGCCGTTCGCCCAGGGCTGGAACGTGCTTCTGGCGCTCATCGGCACGGGGTTCGGCGTCGTCAAATCCTTCACCGGCGAGAGGTTCCAGACCTGGACCCCCGCCTCCTCCATCCGCCGGTCGGCATCCTGACGGGCGCGCCGGCGGCAAAGGAAATCGCTCATGATCACGCTCATCGTCCCCACCCGTAACCGCGGCTACACGCTGCGCCTCACCGCGCGCAGCTATTACGAGCAGGCCCTGGTGACGGAGATCATCTTCGTCGACGACGCGGGAACCGACGACACCGCGGAAGTCGTCGCCGCCATCGCATCGAACTATCCGGAGACGGAGACCCGCATCCTGCGCAATGAGGAGCGGAAGGGCGCGGCCTACAACCGCATCGCCGGCTATCGCGCGGCGCGGAACGACTATGTCCTCTATTGCGACGACGACGAATATCTGGAGCGGGACTACGCGAAGGTCTGCCTGGAGAAGATGCACGCGACAGGCGCGGCGATCGTGTCGGGCCGCCGGATCATCAAGACGAAGGAGGAGCGGCCGGAAGACACCGTCCGCCGGTTCGGCGACGGGTTGACCGACGAGCCGCCCTTCAACTACCGGTTCTGCGAGTTCAACCGCGACGCTACCTTCTCCGGTGATCTGGCGCTGCCGCTGACCAATTCGATCATCCTGACCCGCCGGGAGACGCTGGAGCGGTTCGGCTACGATCCTTTCTACGCGAAGGCCAACGGCTATCGGGAGGAATCGGATTTCCAGATGGCGATCTACTGCGCCGGGCTGGACATACTGGTGACCAACGAGGTCCACTCCATCCATCTGAGCCGGGAGGAATGCCGCACCGGGGGCCAGCGCTTCAACCGGTTCAGCCGGCTCTACTGGAACGTCTTCTACACCAACTATTTCTACGGCAAGTACTGGGACCGCTATGCAGAGCGGGCGGGGCTCAGCCGGTCGAAGAACGCGGCGGTCGCCGCCTTCGCCCTCTATCAGGTATATTTCCTGTTCATCAAACCGTTCCGCCGGTTGCTGCCGGGCCGGGAAGAAAGCCGTCCGGCGGCAAGGCCGCGTGGGAAAGAAAGCGCGCCGCCCGCAATTTAGGCGGATTTCCCGGCTTTGATTTCAACCGTCACAGAGAACCCACTGTCCTTCCGCCATGAGGGGGCGTAGCGATGAGGCCGATGAGAGAAAGAGACCTGAGGATCGACTTCCTCCGGGGGATGGCCATCTTCATCATCGCCATCAACCACTATACCGGCCTGGCCGGCGAGTTGGACGTGGTGGGCGCAGTCAGGATCTACACGACCTCGCATATCGGCTGGTCGTCGGCGGCCGAGCCGCTGATGTTCTTTTCCGGCTACGTGTTCGGGATCGTCTATCTGGGCGTCTATCAGAAGCGCGGCATGGGGATGGCGTTCCTGAAGGCCGCCCATCGGGCCTGGCAACTCTACGTCATCATGCTGTTCACGCTGCTGGGTCTGATCGCCTTCGCCGTCTACCCCTTCGGCCGGCCGGAGATCGTGGAGTTCCTGCGCCTGGGATATGTGCTGGACGATCCGCTGATGGCGCTGTCGCGGTTCGTGACGATGACCTACACGGTCACCTTCTTCACCATCCTGAACGTCTACATCATGTTCCTGCTGGCAGCGCCCTGGCTGCTGCCCTTCGTGGAGAAGCGGCCCTGGGTGGCGCTGGCGATCTCAGGCGGGCTGTGGGCCGCCGTGCAGGCCTTCCCCGGCTTCAACATCACCTCGCTGGAAGGCGTCTACGAATTCAACCCCTTCGCCTGGCAGTTCATCTTCATCATTGGACTGGTGCTGGGCGCCGGCCGGTACCTGGAGGTGCTGAGCGAGAAGATCGATTGGCGCGGCATCTTCGCCCTGGGCGCGGCCCTGTTCGCGATCAGCGCCTGGAAGGCGATGAAGAAGGTCGCGGATTTCGGCATGTTCGGCATGGGCGACTGGGCGGATTTCTTCGCCACGCCGTTCGCGGAATTCACCAATCTGGAGCCGCTGCGCCTGCTGCACTTCCTGATCCTGATGACGTTCGTCTATGCGCTGCTGCCCGCCTCACGCCGGCTGAACGAATTCTGGATCGCGCGGCAGTTCATGCGCTGCGGACAGCAATCGCTGGAATGCTACTGCCTCAGCATCGTGACCTGCGTGCTGCTGGCCACCGTGGTGGCTGAGCTGAATGGCGGGCTGCTGCTCTACCTGGTCGTCTGCGCCGTCAATCTGGCGATCGTCTTCGCCGCCTCCCACTTCGTCGCCTGGATGAAATCCAGCCCTTGGGCCACGCCAAAGGCGGCGGCGCAGACAGGCTCGGCCGCATCGCCCTCCGCCCCCGACGCGCGGCGAGCAGCCTGAGCCAAGCCTGGACGCCGGGATTCGGGTATTTATGGATATCTTTTTGGGTAGTGCGTCTGTTTTCGGTTCATCACGGGGTTCAGTACCTCCACCCCGTCATGCCGGACTCCTTCGGGATCCATACGCGACGACCCATGGATTCCGGATCAAGTCCGGAATGACCAATAGAAACAACGTCATGCTGGACTTGATCCAGCATCCATAGGGCGTCAACGAAAGCCGCGACCGCGCGGTCCTTCGCCGCCGGTGAAGCGGCGCGGGCCTATGGATACGGCTCGGACGCCGGAATGACTTCTTGTTTTCGGTCATGCGCAGAGGAACCTGGTATGGCTACACCTAGCCTCAGCGCGCCGACGCCCGCCGCGATCGCCGGCCGAAGGTCAGGGCGCGCCAGGCATAGATGACGACCACCGCGATCAGGACGAAGTTGGAGACGGGATTCACATATTCTTCGACCCGATGGTACTGGCTTTCCAGCAGGTAGCCGGCGGCGGCGAGAAAGGCCGTCCAGAGGGCGGTGCCGATTGTGGTGTAGAGGAGGAAGGGGATGAGCGGCATCCGCGCGATCCCTGCGGGGACGGAGATCAGGGTCCGGATGCTGGGCAGCAGGCGGCCGAAGAAGACGGCCTTGCCGCGATGCCGATCGAACCAAGCGAACGCCTCCTCTACCTCCTCCGGCGTCATGGTGAACCAGCGC
Source organism: Inquilinus sp. CAU 1745 (assembly GCF_039839375.1). Classification (NCBI taxonomy): domain Bacteria; kingdom Pseudomonadati; phylum Pseudomonadota; class Alphaproteobacteria; order Rhodospirillales; family Rhodospirillaceae; genus Inquilinus; species Inquilinus sp. CAU 1745. The sequence continues at coordinate 242,134 of NZ_JBDOQU010000003.1, read as the reverse complement.
CCGTGCCGGGCGACGAACCGCTTCATCCGCTCCCGCCCCAGAAGCCGGCCGATATAGAACCAGAAGAGCGCCCCCAGGACGGAGCCGACCGCGCCGGCCAGGACCACCAGGAAAATGTTGAGGTCGCCGCTGGCTGCAACGAATCCCGCCAGCGGCATGATGAGTTCCGACGGGATCGGCGGAAACAGGTTTTCCAGCAGCATCAGGAAGGCGATGCCGAGATAGCCCGTCTGCTCGACGGCGGCGGTGATCCAGTCAAACAAGGGGCGAACCTTCCTTGGGCGCGTTCTCTCCAGTGAGCGGGAAACGCCTATACCCGAAACTTGTTCGAACCGTGCCCGATATTTGATCGGCCGCCGCTTCCTCAGGACGGCGATACGGAGAGCGCGCCTTCGCCGCGCGGCCGGTCGTCCAGCGTGAAGGCCAGCAGGCCGGCCAGGACCGCCAGCGCGAAGGATCCGCCCCACAGCAGGGCGTAGCCGCCGGTCGTGTCGAACAGGATGCCCCCGGCGAACGCTCCTGCCGCCCCGCCCAGCGCATGACCGCCGGAGATCAGCCCCATGACCAGCCCCAGCCGGTGGACGCCGAGATGGCTGGCCGCCAGCCCGACCGTCACCGGCACGGTCGAATAGTCGAAGAGCCCGTAGAGGACCGCGAACAGGTAGAGGAGCCTGATGTCCGGCGCGATATAGATCAGCAGGACGAAGGTCGCCGCGCGGGCCAGGTAGATCGCCCCCAGCAGCGTCGACCGGTGCATCCTGTCCGTCAGGAGGCCCGACAGGATCATGCCCGCCATATTGACGGCGCAGAGGATTCCGTAGGCGGTCGCGCTGGGCAGCGGCGGGAATCCGCAGAAGGAGGCATAGGGCAGAAGGTGCGTCTCGATCACGCCGGAGGAGGTGAAGCCGCAGATCAGGAAGCTCCAGAACAGGATGTGGAAGACCGGCTCCCGGACCAGGGAGAGAATGCCGGCCGCCATCGATTCCCCGGTTTCAGGCGGTGCGCCGACATTCCGAGACGGGCGACCGGGCAAGGCGATAGCGGCGACCAGGGCCAGGAGGAGGGCGACGGCCGCGAGCGCAAGGAAACCGTCCCGCCAGCTTCCGGTCTGCATCAGGACCGCCACCATGGGAACGACCAGAAGTTGCCCGGCGGTCGCGCCGGCCGTCCCGATTCCGGTAGCGAGGCCCCGGCCGGAGACGAACCGCTTGGCGATCGCGGCGGCGACCACGTTCGTTCCCACCGCCGTGAAGCCCAGTGCGGCGACGAGGCCGAACGCGACGATGAACAGCGCTTCGGAGGTCGCGACCGAAACCACCGCCGCACCGGCCGCGATCAGGACCAGCCCGCCCGCCAGCAGCAGGCGCGGCCCCCTTGCATCGATCGCGCGGCCGGCGAACGGCGCCACGATCGCGGTGACCATCAGCGCCGTCGCGCCGACACCGGAAAGGAAGGAATAGGACCAGCCCAGTTCCCGCTCGATCACCGGCATGGAGAGGCCGAGGATCGCCCGCACGGAGAACGAGACGGCGAGCGCCAGGAAGCCGACCGCTACCAGGAACCAGGCGTTGAGGGAGGTCGATGCGGGTTCTTCCGCGATCCGTGCCGTCACCTATCGTCTCTCCCTCTCTCGCCTGACTGATATAGCTGCGCTAAACTCCACTCCGGAATGTGGCTCCGAACTGTGCGCCTCTGCCAGCTATGAATTCTTTCGCAAGCGTTTAGGAAATCTAATGGGACCGGTACTGCCGCTACTGGGGCTGAGGACGCTGACGGAGGTCGGCCGGCGCGGCAGCGTGCGCGCCGGCGCAGAGGCGATGGGCGTAACGCCGGGAGCGGTCAGCCAGCAGATCAGGCTGCTGGAGGACAGGCTGGGCCTTACCCTGTTCGAACGTGCGCATGGCGGCATCTTCCTCAGCGAAGCCGGCGCCCGCGTCCATCCTGCGCTGGTCCGGGCGTTCGACCAGATAGAGCAGGCGCTGGCGACGCTGGAGGCGATGAAGGGAGGTGAGAAGCTGACCGTCAGCGCCTCGCCCGCCTTCGCCTCCTGGCTCGTCCCCCGGCTCGGCGGCTTCACGAAGCGGCATCCGGAGATCGAGGTGCGGATCGAGGCGACCACGGCGCTGGCCGACCTGAAGCGCGACAGGGTGGACGTGGCGCTGCGGCACGGGCTGGGGGACTATCCGGGGCTGCGGGCCGACCGGTTCATGGTCTCCGTCCTGGTGCCGGTCGCCAGCCCCGCCCTGCTGGCGGAGGGACCGCCCATCGCGAGCCCGGCCGATTGCCTGGACTACCCGCTGCTCCATGATTCCGATCGTGCAGACTGGCCTATCTGGCTGCGGGCCCACGGCATCGAGGACGATCGTCGCGCCGGCAAGGGCCCCAGCCTGGGCGACGATTTCCTGCTGATCCGCGCGGCGGAGGCCGGCCAGGGCATCGCGCTGATCCGCGATCTCTATGCACGGGAGGAGGTCGCGGCCGGCAGGCTTCGCATCGTGCTGGATTGCCCCTGGCCCACCCGTTTCGCCTATTATGTCGTGACGAGGCCGGAGGCCAGGCAGCGCCCGGCGGTGGCCGCCTTCGTGGACTGGCTGACGGCCGAGGCGACGGCGTCGGAAACGGCGCGGGAGAGCCCGGCGGCGGAGGCATGATGGAAGATGCGGCCGAAACGGTTCTGGCGGGCTGCGCGGGACGGTATCGTGAGTTCGCCCCGTCGCCGGGCTTGCGCGCCCATTTCCGGTGCGCCTGGCTGAATGAGATGCCGGCCGGTGAGGCGGCGACGATGGCCGTCGTCCCCGACGGGTGCGTCGATATCATCTGGATCGGCGGCCGGCTGGAGGTCGCGGGGCCGGACGTGACGGCCGCCCTGTCGCGGCCGACGCCGGGCGGGACCATCGCCGGCGTCCGGTTCCGCGCCGGGGCCGCCGCCCGATGGCTGGGCCTGACGATGACGGAGCTGGTCGGCCGGCGCGTCCCCCTCGCCGACATATGGGGCAGGCGCGCAGCCGGTCTTTCCGACCGTATCGGAGAAGCCGGAACGGCCGCCGACAGGCTGACCCGGCTGGAGCGGGAGATGGAGGCTTTCGTCCCGGACGAAAGTCCGCCGCCGGAGGCGACGGCAATCTTCGGCGCGCTGGGCGGCGGGGAAGCCGGCATCCCCGCCCTTCGCGACCGGCTGGAGATCAGCGAGCGGAGCCTGCGGCGGCGATGTCACGAGTCCTTCGGCTACGGTCCCAAGACCCTGGACCGCATCCTGCGCTTCCAGCGCTTCATGACGCTCGTCCGCAGCCCGGACGCGACGCTGTCCGGCCTGGCCGCCGATTCCGGCTACGCCGATCAGGCGCACCTGTCGCGGGAGGTGAAGCGTCTTTCGAGGTTATCGCCTGCGGCCATTCTTCGCCAGACGAGCTTCCATCGACACCACATGGATGCCGGATCGGGGTCCGGCATGACCAACCAATAAGAGGTCATTCCGGACTTGACCCGGAATCCATAGGCCCTGGCCCGCCCGCCGGCATCGCAAGTCCGGCACGGACAGTCCGAACAATCCCTTTCTCCTGGCCGTTTCGTTCAAGACGACACCGTGCTTCCGTGGGAGCATCGGGAACAGCGACCAACCGCCAAGAGGAAAGACCGATGAGCGCCCCCAGCGTCGACCGACGGATCGACAATATCGAGTTCGCGGTCGAGGACATCGCCCGCGCGCGGGATTTCTACGGCAAGGCCTTCGGCTGGACCTTCACCGATTACGGCCCCAGCTACTGCGAATTCACCGACGGCAGGCTGACTGGCGGCTTCGCGAAGGGCGGCCCCGTGTCGCCGGGCGGCCCGCTGGTCATCCTCTATGCCGACGATCTGGAGGGAACGCAGCGCCGGCTGGAGGAGATGGGCGCGCCGATCGTCAAGCCGATCTTCTCCTTCCCCGGCGGCCGACGCTTTCATTTCACGGACCCGGAGGGGTACGAGTTGGCCGTCTGGTCGGCGGGTTGAGACATCCCATGGATTCCGGATCAAGTCCGGAATTGCCAACAAAAACAACGTCATGCTGGACTTGTTCCAGCATCCATGGGCCATCGCCGCTTCGCCGGCTGACAAGACGACCCCGGCCCTTTCGGTTTGCAGCGGGGGGCCAACCCTGATGAATTAGCGCGAGCGATTCATCAGGAGGGAAAGACGATGTCGGAAGAGAAGGTAGCGATCGTCACGGCCGGCGGCAGCGGCATGGGGGCGGGAGCGGCCCGGAAGCTGGCGGCGGACGGATTCAAGGTCGCCATCCTCTCCGCTTCCGGAAAGGGAGAGGCGCTGGCCCAAGAGCTTGGCGGCCTTGGCGTCACCGGGTCGAACCAGTCCAACGACGATCTGAAACGGCTGGTCGATTTGACGGTCGAGCGCTGGGGCCGGATCGACGCGCTGGTGAACAGCGCCGGCCACGGTCCGCGCGCGCCGCTGCTGGACCTCAGCGACGAGGACTGGCATCGCGGGATGGAGGTCTATTTCCTGAATGTCGTCCGGCCGACGCGGCTGGTGACGCCGGTCATGCAGCGCCAGAAATCCGGCGCGATCGTCAACATCTCCACCTTCGCGGCGTTCGAGCCCGACCCGGTCTTCCCGACCTCGGGCGTCTTCCGCGCCGGGCTCGCCGCCTACACGAAGCTGTTCGCGGACAAGTACGCCGCCGACAATATCCGCATGAACAACGTGCTGCCGGGCTTCATCGACAGCCTGCCGGAGAAGCCGGAGTTCCGCAACCGCGTGCCCATGGGCCGCTACGGCCGGACGGAGGAGGTGGCGGAACTGATCGCCCTCCTCGCCTCGGACCGCGCCGCCTACATCACAGGCCAGAACATCCGCATCGATGGCGGGATCACCCGGGCGGTCTGAGGCGACTACCGCTTTTTCATTTTCATTCGCGGACCGTTTCAGGGTCCGGTCATTCCGGAAAGCTTCATGCAAGGTTGAGGGTCCATCCGGGCGTCGTTCCAACGATGCTGCGGAGTTCCCATGCCGAACGGAAGACTGTTTCTCGCCGCCCTCGCGACATCGTCGCTCGCCCTGCCCGGCCTGGCCACCGCCCAGGATGACGGGCCGCCAGCCGACGGTTTCCAGGTCACGCTGGGCGCGGGCGCGATGTATGCGCACGATTACCGAGGGGGCGAGGATTACGAATTCCAGCCCCTGCCTATCGTTGGTCTCCGCTACCAGCGCGGCGCGATGAGCTTTGAATTGCAGGGCCTGTCGGCGAAAGCGGGGATCGAGCCTGTCGAGGGTCTTCGGCTGGGGCCGATCGTCCGCTACGCCCCCGGCCGCGATTCCGACCTGGAGAACGAGGCGGTGAGCAGGCTTTCCACCATCGACGATTCCGTGGAGGTGGGCGGCTTCCTGGAATACCAACTCTATCGCGACCAATATGGCCGGGAGGTCGAGATGGGCCTGCAGGCGCTGGCCGATGTCAACGACGGGCATGGCGGCATGCTGGCGGAAGCTTCGGTCGAATACGGCATGCCTCTTACCGAATCGCTGCATTTCAGCATCGGCGCGAACACCGTCTGGGTCGACGGCGACTATATGAACACCGTCTTCGGCGTGACGCCGGAAGGAAGCGCCGCCAGCGGCCTGCCGGTCTACAGTCCCGGCAGCGGAATCGAGAGCGCGGGGCTGGAGATCGGACTGCGCTATGATCTCAGCCACAGCTGGACGGTCATGACGCGGGCATCCTATGAACGGCTTATGGGCGACGCGGCGGACAGTCCGATAGTGTCTGACGAGGGATCGCCAGACCAGTTCCAGCTTGGCGTGGGTGTCGCCTACAGGTTTTAGGATCGCGCCCATGAAGCTGCTGTTCGTCGAAGACAATGTGAAGCTGGGAGCCGCCGCCGTTCGCGCGCTGGAACGGCTCGGCTTTTCGGTCGATCTGTTCGGGACGGTCGAGGATGGCTGGCACGCATGGCGGTGTTCAGCCTATGACGCCCTCATCCTCGACATCATGCTGGAGGAGGAGAACGGGCTGGAACTGCTGGCGCGCGGACGTTCCACCGGCCTCTCGACTCCGGCCCTGGTGCTGACCGCCCTCGGATCAATTCCCGAAAGGATCGAAGGGCTGAACGCCGGAGCCGACGATTATATGGTCAAGCCCTTCGCCGTGGAGGAGCTGGCGGCGAGGCTGCGTGCGCTGGGGCGCAGGCCGGCGTCGCTATTGGACCCTGTGCTGCGCTTCGGCGATGTCGCTTTCGATCCCGGCGTCCGGGAGCTGGAGGTGGGTGGTCGCCGTGCGTCCCTGTCGCGGGCCGAAGGCATGGTGCTGGAGCGGTTCCTGCGCGCCCAGGGCCGGATCGTCACCAAGGAACAGCTTGGCGAAAGCCTCCATGCGCTGGCGGCGGAGTTCACGGAGAACAGCATACAGATCCATGTCCACAGGGTGCGCCGGAAGCTGGACAAGCTTTCCTCCGCCGTCTCCATCCGCGCCCTTCGCGGCATCGGCTACCTCCTGATCAGCGGCGGCGAAGCGTGATGTTCCTGGCCAGACGGCGCCGATGGTCGCTGTTCTCCATCATCTTTCCCATCGTCTCGGTGCTGATGACTTCCGGTTTCCTTATCACCGCGCTGCTGGGCGCGCTGGGCGAAGAAGGGATCTGGGGCGTGCAGGAGCGGGGGCTGGCCGAGCAGGGTCGCGTCATCGCCGAGAACCTGACGCTTGACGCCGATGGCCGGCCACAGCTGGACATGGCGGAAATCCGCCGGCGGCTGCCCCTCACCTCCGACGGCGACATCTACGGTTTCGCGCTACTCCGACCCGATGGGACGGTGGCGATCGGCGGATCAGCGCCCTACGCGCCGCTGCCGGCTCCCGAAAAGATGCTCGACCCCACTGAACAGTCCTTCGGCCTGCCGCTGTGGGACGATGAGGAATTCGACGCAGACGGCCTATATTTCTACGCCTGGACCGACCCGGAAAACGGCGATCCGGTGACGTCGGTCAACGTGCTGGTCGAGGTGCAGGGGAGCCGGTTCATCATCCAGCTCACCGCCCCACGAATCGCCGATCGTCGAATTCTCCTGGATTTCCTGGTGATCACCTTCGGCGAGGCGTTCATCCCGATGCTCATCCCGCTCGGCCTCGTGCTGGCGTCGGTGTGGCTGACGCTTTATCTCAGCCTCAATCCGCTGCGGAAGATATCGGCCCGCGCCGCGCTGATTGGTCCCGCGACGCTCCATGAACGTCTGCCGACCCTGGCCCTCGCGGAGGTCGCGCCGCTGATCGATTCCTTCAATATCGCCCTAGACAGGCTGGAGAGCGCCTGGTCGGCCCAGAAGGCATTCGCCGCGAACGCCGCGCATGAGTTGCGCACGCCGCTCGCCGTGGTCCGCGCGCAGCTTGGCGACTTCCTCAGCGGACGACAGCTTGAGGAGATCGAGGAGGAATTCGACCGCCTCAACCGGCTGATCGCCCAGCTTCTGGCGCTAGCCCAGGTGGAGGCGGGGACGGAGGACAAGGGGAAGGCGTTCGACCTGGTTGGGCTGGTCCGGGAGGTTACCGCCGACATGGCCCCCGCGATCGTCGGAGGCGGCCGGTCGATCGCGCTGGAGATCGAAACAGACAGCCTGCCGGTGACCGGCGACCGTCATTTCTTCGAGATCGCGTTCCGCAACGTGCTGGAAAACGCGACCCGGCATACACCCACAGGCGCGTCGATCACGGTGCGGGTGATGGCGCGGGGCGGTGTCCGGGTCAGCGATGACGGACCGGGCATCCCGCAGCGTCTCCGGCAGCGGCTGTTCTCCCGCTTCGCCAAGGCGGACCCGAAAGGTCCCGGCGTCGGCTTGGGCCTCGCTCTTGCGCTCGCAGCCGTCCGCGCCTCCGGGGGCGACCTTCGCCTGGCGCCCGGCGACGCCGGCGCGACATTCGAGTTCCAGATGCCGGTGCAGCAGGCGTGAAAGCTCCGGGGAAGGCGGTGCACAGCCACGACGAGCGAACGGACCGCCGACAGAAGAAGAATGGTGCGGGTGGTCGGACTCGAACCGACACTCCTTGCGGAACCGGATTTTGAGTCCGGCGCGTCTACCAATTCCACCACACCCGCATATCGCCGCCGGTCCCGGCCGATGCGCCGGGATGGGGGCGGCGCATGATAGCGGGCGCGGCGGGACGGTCAATCCCGCTTCACCGTCGCCCGGTTTCGACATATCGTTCCTGATCGGCATCGAACGCGAAAGGGCTGGGACGGCGGGAATGGATCACGCGAATACCGACAATTTCTCCGATGCCTTCACGGCGGCCCGCAAGGCGATCAAGGACGAGGCCTTCCACAAGGACTGGAAGAGGGTCCTCAACGCGCTTCAGCTCCTGGCCGGGCATGACGGGCTGAACCCCGGCAAGGCGTCGGCGCTCGGCGACCTGCGCAAGAAGATCAAGAAGCACAGCAAGGACCTGACCAAGGAGGATGAGGGCATCCTGCTGGGGACCGGAGACGTCGATCCGAAACGGGCCGTCGCGGCGCAGAACGGCAAGATTGCGGAGAAGGCGGCCGCGCTGAAGCTGCTTCGCCACGTCTACATGCTGCGCAAGTCCGGCAGCCATAAGGTGTGGATCTGCTCCCTGCCCGCCGGCTACCGGAACTGGCCCCATGGCGAGGTGAAGGGCGCCCAGGTAGCGACGCTGAAGGCCAAGCTGACCCAGACCGCCGAACGCTTCAGCGAGGATGACAAGAAGCACCTGTCCAACGCCACGCAGGAGGGGCTGAAATGGTGCCACAAGACCCTGATCTCCCTCGCCCAGGCCCGGAAGGACAAGGGCGACGGCCGGGCCTTCGTGCGCCGCTGGTTCGCCGATGAGAAGGCGTCCGACGCCGAGCTGGACGCCATGATCTCCACGCTTGCCGCCGGCTTCAAGAAGATCACCGCCGTCATGAAGTCGGGCGGGCTGGTGCTGACCGACCACCCGCTTTATCGCGGCACGCAGTTCGAGGGGTCGGAGGCCTTCGTCACCGTCGGCGCGAAGCGCGACCGGCTGGATGTCGTCTATGTCGAAAGCGCCTTCTTCGGAACCAACAACCTGCTGACCGGCCTGACCAACTGGACGCGCATCCTGGTCCATGAGTTGACCCATCGGGAAGCCGCGACGGTCGACGTGCCCGGCCGGTACGCCTGGGGCGGCATCAAGCCCACCTTCGCGGCCTTCCCTTCGGCCAAGGCGATCACCAACGCCGATAGCTGGGCGTGGTACTGCGCCGACGTGGCCGGAGCGTTGACCGACAAGAACCGCAATGACGCGCTCAAACCCTGATCCCTGGAGGCATCGATGATGCAGTTCAGCCGGCCGCCGCCACCTTCCGTCGCGCCTCTGGTCCGGGACGGCGTGCGGTATGAGCAGGTGATGAACGCCACCATTCTGGGCGAGCGGCAGGTCGGCGGCTTTCTCGCCGCCATCGACGACCGCTCCGGGGAGCGGCTGTGGACGCTCAAGATCTACGATGTCGCCGCCGACCCGGTGATGGAAGGCGACGTTCAGGACGTCTTCTTCACCCGGATGGCGTGGGCCGACGGCGTCCTGGAGATCGAGAACGAGGCGGGCGATCGCTACAAGGTCGACCCGAAGACCCGGGCGGTTACCCCCGCCGGGTAGGCCGCGACCAAACGGCGCTCGCCCCCGCCATCGCAGGACGCTATACCGGTTTCATGATTCGCTCCGGCTTTCTCCCCCGCATCCCCGCCCTGCTGCTCGCGGCCAGCGCCGCGATGCTGGGCGGGGCCTTCGCCTTCCAGTACATAGGCGGGCTGCGCCCCTGCACCCTGTGCCTGTGGCAGCGTTGGCCTCATGCGGCAGTGATCGTCCTGGCGCTTCTGGCGCTGGCATCGACGGGCCGCCGGCGGCTGCAGGCTGCGCTGGTCGCGCTGGCAGGGGCAGCGCTGCTGGTCGGCGCGGGGATCGCCTTCTTCCATGTCGGGGTGGAGCAGCAATGGTGGCAGGGCACCGCCTCCTGCGGCGGCACGCTCGCCGGATCAGGCGCCGGCTCCATCAGCGACATCACCGAGCAGCTCCTGGCGACGCCGGTGACCCGCTGCGACGCCGTGGCCTGGAGCCTGATGGGCGTCTCCATGGCCGGATACAACTTCCTCTTCTCCCTCATCCTCGGAATCGTGGCGCTGCTTTCGGCGGCTCGCCTCACGAAACGGGTCTGATTTCCTTCTCCGAGCCGATCCCTCCGGTTATCATCGTTGCGGGAAGGCGGGGGAGTTCATGGGAAAACCGGCGTTTCACTATTCCGCGGCGATCGCGGCGTTCGTCCTCTGGTTCGCCGGACAGCCGCCCGCAATGGCGCAAAGCAATTCCTGCCAATGGGCCAATGACGGCGAATGCGACGAGACCCGCTTCGGCGGGACGGGCGCATGTCCGGCCGGCACCGATACCGTGGATTGCAAGATGCCCCGCGCCACGGGCGACAGCTGCCGGTGGGCCTTCGACATGGAGTGCGACGAGCCCGGCCTGGGCACCGGCGCCTGCGATCCCGGCACGGACACGACGGACTGCCGCAGCCTGGCCGCCGGCGGCGACAATTCCTGCCAATGGGCCCATGACGGCGAGTGCGACGAGCCCTGGATCGGCACCGGCTTCTGCACCAGCGGCACCGACCTTGCCGACTGCCAGCCCGCCTATCCCTGGCGCAACCGCGACAATGACTGCGAGACGGCGTTCAACGGACGATGCGAGGAACCGGGCTTCGCCAGCGCCTCCTGCCCCGCCCTGTCCGACACGGTCGACTGCCTCGGCCGCGCCACGCCGGCCCGCATCCGCGACCATTATTTCGGCAGCGACGACCGCGTGCGCCTGCCGCCCGACGGCTTCCCCTGGACGGCGATCGGCCTGCTGCGGTTCGAGAATGGCGACTGCACGGCCGCCCTGGTGGCGCCCCGGATCATCCTGACCGCCGCCCATTGCTTCTTCAACGGGACGTCCCGCGTGCTGCCCACAGAGTTCCTGGCCGGCCATTACGGCGACACCAATGTCGGGCGGGCGCAGATCATCTCCACCTATGTCGCGCCGGGATACGACCCGCATGGAGAAGTGGACGACTATACGCAGGCCCCGCTCGACTGGGGATTCGCGCTCCTGGACCGGGATCTGGGGACGGAGATCGGCACGTTCGACATATTGGTGCCCAGCACCGAGGACGTCGCCTTCGCGGCGGATGGCGGCTGGCAGCCGGTCACCCAGGCCGGCTATAGCGGCGACAGCCCCGACCATCTGACCGGCCATGTCGACTGCGAGATCGTCCGGTTCAACGACAACGGCACGATGATCCACCGCTGCGACACGACCTACGGCGATTCCGGCTCCCCGATCTTCATCGAGCGGGACGGGCATCACTTCATCGTCGCGATCGATTCCAGCTTCGTGCCGAACGTCAAGGGCCCGTCCAGCAACCGCGCCGTCGATGCCCGCTCCTTCGGCGAGCAGTTGGCCCGCTACATCCGCAATGAAGGCGTGATGACGGTGAAGTAGCGGCGCTACCGGCGCGGCCAGGTGGTCTGGGACTGCTCCTCCAGCGGGATGTCCCAGTAGCAGAAATCCATCCAGCTCTCATGAAGGAAGTTCGGCGGGAAGGACCGGCCGTTCTCCTGGAGCTGGTAGGTCGTCGGCTGGCAGGGTTCGGTCAGCGGGGTCATGCCGCACTGGCGGGGCATCTTGTTGCCCTTGCGCAGATTGCAGCAGGAGCAGGCCGTCACGACGTTCTCCCAGGTCGTCTTGCCGCCGCGGGAGCGGGGGATGACATGGTCGAAGGTCAGCTCATGCGTCGGGAAGCGGTCGTCGCAATACTGGCAGGAGAAGCGGTCGCGGAGGAAGACGTTGAAGCGGGTGAAGGCCGGCCGCCGGCTGGCCGAGACGAATTCCTTGAGCGAGATGACGCTGGGAAGCTTCATCTCGAAACTGGGACTTCGCACCGCCCGGTCATATTCGGCGATGATGTTGACCCGGTCGAGGAAGACCGCCTTCACCGCCTCCTGCCACGGCCAGAGAGACAGGGGGAAGTAGCTCAACGGGCGAAAATCCGCGTTGAGAACCAGAGCCGGGCAACTCTCGGGCGGGGGCGTCAAGGACCCGTTCCTCCGTTGGCGTCTCGTTTCCGCCGCGGCCGTCCGCGACGTTCAGATCACTATACCGCCGCTTCCGGCGTCGCAACATTTTGTGGCTATCGGGGCGCAAATGTCACGTTGTTGTAATCGCTGTGGATAAGATGGCCTAGCCGGCGAGGCATTGCACGAGGAATCTGGCCCCGGCGGTCAGCCCCTCCGGATCGATCCCGTGGCCGAGGCCGGGCCGCGCCTCCGCCTCGACCGCGAAGCCCGCCCCGTCCAGCGCCGCCCTGGCCGCCCCCAGCGCGCCGAAGGGCACGACCTGATCGGCGTCGCCATGGATCAGCATCACCGGCGGCTTCGACCGGGCTTCGGCCGGCAGCAGTTCCGGCCCCAGCAGCGCGCCGGAGAAGCCGAGCACGCCGGCGCAGGCGCGGGTGCGCCGGGGCGCGACATGGAGCGACATCATCGTCCCCTGGCTGAACCCGACCAGCGCCAGGTCGGCGTCGGTCAGGCCGCGCTCGGCCAGCGCCTCGTCGATGAAGGCGTCGAGGATCGGGGCGGTCGCCTGGATGCCGGCCAGCATCCGCGACGGCGTCCGGTCCTGAAGGCTGAACCATTGACGGCCGAAGGGCGCCATGTCGCACGGCTCCGGCCCGTCGGGGGCCAGGAACTCCGCGTCCGGCAGCACACCCGACAGCGGCGGGGCGAGGCCGATCAGATCCTGCCCGTCGGCGCCGACACCGTGCAGCAGGATGACGAGCTTGCGCGGCGCGGCGTCGGAAGCGGGCGGGTGGGACGGGCCGGAAAGGCGGGGGATGACGGTCATGGCGCGCCATCGAAGAGATCGCGGCGCGGCTTGTCAACAGGAGCGCGGGCCGGCTATGCCAGCCGGCATATGGATGGCATCGTCACCCGCTTCGCCCCCAGCCCCACCGGCCTGCTGCATCTGGGGCACGCGCACAGCGCCCTCTTCGCCCGCGCCACCGCCGGGGATGGGCGCTTCCTGCTGCGCATCGAGGATATCGACCCCGGCCGCTGCCGTCCGGAATTCGAGGCGGCGATTCTCGATGACCTCGCCTGGCTAGGCCTCTCCTGGGAGGAGCCGGTCCGCCGGCAGTCCGACCATCTGGACGATTATCGCGCGGCGGCCGACCGGCTGGAGGCGATGGACGTCCTCTACCCCTGCTTCTGCACCCGCCGGGAGATCAGGGAGGAGATCGCCCGCATGGGCGGCGCGCCGCAGGGGCCGGACGGGCCGCTTTATCCCGGAACCTGCCGCAACCTGCCGACGGCCGAGCGCGAGGCGCGGCTGGCGCGCGGCGATTCCCACGCCCTCCGCCTGGATGTGGAGAAGGCGCTGGACCTGACGGGGCCGCTCGCCTGGACCGACCGCGAAGCCGGACGCCAGCAGGCCCGACCCGGCCTTCTGGGCGACGTGGCGCTGAGCCGCAAGGACGCGCCCACCAGCTACCATCTCGCGGTCACGGTGGACGACCACCTCCAGGGCGTGACGCTGGTGACCCGCGGCCTCGACCTCTTCCCCTCAACCCACATCCACAGTCTGCTGCAGGCGCTGCTGGGCTATGCCACGCCGGAATATTGGCACCACCGGCTGATCGAGGACGAATCCGGCCAGCGCCTCGCCAAGCGCGCCGACAGCAAATCCATCCGCGCCTACCGCGACCAGGGGCTGAGCCCGGAGGAAGTAAGGCGGCTGGCGGGGTTTGGAGAAAACTCCTCACCTTGAGCCTGTCGAAAGGTGCGGGCCCATGGTTCGACGGGCTCACCATGAGGCTTATGTGGTCAATCGGGGCTGGTCCGGAATTCATGAGCGCTCGCCGCTCCACCGCCGGCGTGGAAATGCCGCCGCCCCGTCCGCCATCGACACCGTATGGATGCTGGATCAAGTCCAGCATGACATTGTTTTTATTGGTCATTCCGGACTTGATCCGGAATCCATAGGCCAGCGCCGCTCCATCGGCGGTGCAGGAAGGGCACGGTCCGGGCCTTCATCGGCACTGTATGGATGCCGGATCAAGTCCGGCATGACGGTTTTGGGAAAAGGCAAGAACCCCGCCCCTTACGACCGCAGCTCCGTCAATATCTCCAGATAGTCGGGGTCGTCGGGGGTCAGGATGCCGTGGCGGATCAGGAAGTCGATGACGACGGGGGCGCAGTTGAACTTGAACTCGTCCGTGTCGCGCACCGTCTCGGCCGCCTTGGCGACCGGCCAGCGATTGAATTCGGAGACCTCGCCGTCCATGTTCACCGGCCGAAAATCCTCGGACAGCTCCAGATCGTAGAGGAAGAGGACGTCGCGCTTCAGCCCGTTGGGCTTTTCCAAGGCATAGGTGATGGCGCCGACCGGTTTTGCCTGGAGCGCCATTTCCTGCGGCAGGCCCGCCTCCTCCGCGCATTCCTTGACGACATTCTCCGTCAGGGTCAGCCCGTGTGGCTGCCCGCCGCCGACCAGATTGTCGAGCTTGCCCGGCGCGATCAGCCGGTCCTTCGCCCGTCGCCCGACCCACATCTCCAGCCCGTCATTGGTCCGAACGAAGCCGTTGAGATGGATGCCGAAGGAGAGAAGGCCGAAGACCGTCGTCGCGCCGCGTTCGACCCGGAAGAGCGGCGGTTCGCCCCAGCGCCGGCGGGCGGAATAATCCTCGCCCCGCAGATGCCGGACGATGCCGGCTTCCGCCAGGGAAACTGCCGCCTCCGCCATGGCGGCCGAGCGTTCCTCGAACCCCGTCAGCCGGCCGGAAAGGGCGACGGATCGGTCCGTCACCTCGAACGCGCCGTCCATGCGGCGGAGGTGCGACGCCGTTTCCGGCTTCACCCAGCCGATCCGCGCGCCGTCGGCCATGAAGGGCAGGAAGCCCGCCAGATCATGGCTGGTACAGGCGCGGATACGATCGAGATAGCTCATGGATCTCCTAGCCGGCGGACGCCAGCAGCACCTGTTCGACGCCGATCATCTGGCGCAGCCGGTCGGCGATATGGCGCGCCATCCCATCCTCCAGCCCCGCCATCCTGAGGTCGATCGACATCCGGCCGCCCTCCGTGACGGCATGGAGGGCGACCGGCGCCAGCCCCAGCTTGGCGAACGGCTCGATCACGCGCGGCAATGTGGCGGGCTCCGCCTGGGCGGTCACAGAATAATGGTAGAGGGGAGATGCGGCGACGGCGGACACGGCCGCCTGTTCTGTCGCCTGTTTGGGGGTCGTCATCGGAAAAATCCTTCGGCGATCTGAAGAAGGGAAAGCGTTACGCCCCGGTCCTCAAGCGAGAACCGGGCCCCTAATTCGCCGAAAATTTCCAAGCGCCTTGACCATGGCGTCACCCTACCGGCCGTTCCGCCGGATCGTCAATGGACGGTTGAGGGGAAGCCCGCATGAGGGCTTAATCGGGACCATGCGCCGTCGACCGACCCTGGTCCTCCTGCTCGCGCTCCTCGCGCCGCCCACTCCCGCCGGGGCGCAAGTGCTCGATCAGGCGGACCGCGCCGCCTTCCAGTCGATCCTGGAGACCAGGCCGACGGGCGTCCCTGCCACGCTGCCATCGAGCGGCCGGACGATGACCGTGACGCGGACGGAAACCGCGCCCCGCATCTGCCGCGACTATACGATTGACGAAGGATCGGGCGGCGCGGTGGCCGTCGAGGGAACCGCCTGTCGGCTGGGCGCGGACCATTGGGAGATCGTGGGCGTCCTGTCGGCCGCCATGACGGAAGCCCCTTCCTTCCCGATCCCGCCGCCGAAACCTGACCAAGGATTGAACTTCCCCCTGCCGGCGGAGAAGCCGGCGACTCCTTAACCGCCGGGCGTGCGGTTGCCCATGAACTCCGTTACGAAATACCAGAAGACGTAGAAATAGAGGGCCAGCAGGATGCCCGCGGCCGCCACGCCCAGAAAGGCCAGAACGGGACTGAACAGCATCCCCGGCCAGAACATGAGCAGCCAGCCGATCACCGTCGGCCCCAGGATCAGCGCGCCCAGGAAGGTCAGCCACGGCCCGCGCCCCAGCGCCAGCGGCGCGACGATATAGCCCAGATTGAAGGCCAGGATGGCCAGCCCCAGCCGGAACAGCGCCTCTCGCGGCGCGTCGGCCAGCGGCCCGCGCGAGGCGAAATCCTGCGCCGTCAGGTAGATGAAGACGAAACCCAGCGTGATCGACGCCGCCACCAGCAGGCGGGGCGGCCGGCGCGGCCGGGAGGCGAGGGATTCGGGAACCGGGGGCTGGGGCTCCGGCGACATCGGCTCTCCTTGCTTCCGTTTCCCGGCGTTCCGTTTCCCCTCGGCGGCCCCTGTCATTCCGCCGCGACGCTCGCTATATACTAACCCATCATGAGCACGGTCTTCCTCATTCTCGCCATCCTGTCGATGATCGGCGTGGTCGCCTCCCTGGGCATCGGGATGGTCGGCATGGCGCGGAACGGCGAGTTCAACGCCAAGTACGGCAACACCATGATGCGCTGGCGCATCATCCTTCAGGGCGTGGCCATATTGTTCTTCGCGCTGGCGCTATGGACGCGCGGCGGCTGACCCGCATACCCTGACGCCCGTATATCCTAACGAACGACAGGCAGGCGGCCGATGGTCCAGCTTACCCGCATCTATACCCGTGGCGGAGACAAGGGCCAAACGTCGCTTGGCGACGGGACCCGCGTGCCGAAGCATTCCCTGCGCATGGACGCCATCGGCACCGTCGACGAGGCCAATGGCGTCCTCGGCCTTGCCCGGCTGCATGCGCAGGGAGAGGCCGACGCGATGCTGGAGCGCATCCAGAACGATCTGTTCGATCTGGGCGCGGACCTCTGCACGCCGGAGCGCGAGAATCCCGAATACCCACCCCTGCGGATCGTCGATGCGCAGGTGGAGAGGCTGGAGCAGGAGATCGACCGGCTGAACGCCGAGCTTTCGCCCCTGAAGAGCTTCGTTCTGCCCGGCGGATCGCCCGCCGCGGCCTATCTGCATCTGGGCCGGACGGTGGCGCGCCGCGCCGAACGGCTGATGACGGAGCTGGCGACGGCCGAAGCAGTGAACGAGGCGGCGCTGCGCTACGTCAACCGGCTCTCGGACCATCTGTTCGTGCTGGCCCGCTGGCTCAACGACAAGGGCGCGGCGGACGTGTTGTGGAAGCCGGGGGCCAACCGCTAAGGGTCGAGTCCCAGCGAAAGACCGTCATTCAATCGTCATTACGCGCGTTGACAGCCTGCCCCGGCCACTCCTATCGTCCCCACTCTCATGTTGCAGCGCACTAGAGCGGTTGCGCGCCATCGGCGAAGAGAGAGAAAGCGGCGGGACAAACGGTATGATCCAGACCATCGGTGTTATCGGCGCTGGCCAGATGGGCAGCGGAATCGCGCAGGTCTGCGCGCTCCACGGCTTCGATGTCACCCTTCTGGACGTTCGGCCCGAGGCGCTGGAGAAGGCGGTCGCCGGCATCGACGGGCATCTGGCCCGCCAGGCTTCCAAAGGGAAGATCGAGGCCGCGGACAAGGACGCCGCGCTGAGCCGTATCAAGACCGGCACCGACTACCGCATCTTCGACGCAAGCGACCTCGTGATCGAAGCGGCGACCGAGAATGAGGACATCAAGCGGGACATCTTCAAGCAGCTGGTCCCGCACCTGAAGGCCGGCGCGATGGTCGCCACCAACACCTCCTCCATCTCCATCACCCGGCTGGCGGCGACGACCGACCGGCCGGAACGCTTCATCGGCATGCATTTCATGAATCCGGTGCCGGTGATGCAGCTTGTGGAGATCATCCGCGGCATCGCGACCAGCGAGGACACCTATCAGTCGGTCCGCGATCTCGCCCACAAGCTGGGCAAGACCTCCGCCGTATCGGAGGATTTCCCGGCCTTCATCGTCAACCGCATCCTGCTGCCGATGATCAACGAGGCGATCTACACCCTTTATGAGGGAGTGGGGTCGGTCGAGGCCATCGACACCGCCATGAAGCTGGGCGCCAACCATCCGATGGGACCGCTGGAGCTGGCGGACTTCATCGGGCTGGACACCTGCCTGTCGATCATGAACGTGCTCTATGACGGGCTGGCCGACAGCAAATACCGTCCCTGCCCGCTGCTGGTGAAATATGTCGAGGCCGGCTGGCTGGGCCGGAAGGTCGGGCGCGGCTTCTATGATTATTCCAAGGACACGCCCGTCCCGACGCGATAAAGAAAACTGACATCTTAATAAATATCTGAGAAAAATATGGACGGGTCATTAACCCGCTTTCAGTATTGAAAAAATATTAATTTTGTTTAACCCGCACACTTCTTAAATTGCGCCTCAACATTGTTACATGAATGTCTCCACGAACAAGGAGGGCATTCACCAATGACCTATAAAACACTTATCTCAGGCACAGCGATCACCTTGAGCCTCGGCTTCGCCGCCATGCCGGCGATGGCCCAGGACGCTTCCCAGGCGCCCACCGCGCTTGCGGAGTGGAACTATGACGAAATCTACTCCAATGGCTGGAGCGCCGAAGAGTTCATGGATGAGGTCGACGTCACCGGCGCCGACGGGGCGGAGATCGGCGATATCGAGAATGTCCTGATCGGCGAGGATGGCCGGATCCTGAGCCTCATCGTGGAAGTGGGCGGCTTCCTCGACATCGGCGATTCCCATATCAGCGTCCCCTGGGAAGAGGTAACGATCGCCGGGGAAGGCGATGACATCACGGTCCCGATCAATGAAGACAATATGGAGCGCTACTCGCTCTTCGGCGAGTCGGGCTACTTCACCATGCCCGAAGGCATGATCGCGGAGCAGGTGAATGACGATCTGCTGACCGGGCCACGGGTCTGGAAGGCCAGCGAACTGATCGGCGACTATGCGCTGCTGAACGACGGCGACGCCGCCTACGGCTATGTCGACGATCTGATCTTCGACGACCAGGGCATGATCATGGCCGTCATCGTCGATCCCGCCGTGGGGACCGGACGCTATGCCTATCCCTATTATGGCTACGGCTACGGCTTCCACCCGGGCTACACCTTCTACATGCTGCCCTACGCCGGCGACGAGGTGGAAATCGTCACCCCGTTCGATGAAACGCAGATGGAGTCCTGGGACGACTAGAACTGTTAACCCCCTCACCCAACCCTCTCCCACGGAGGGGAGAGGGCTAACAACTTCACCCTCTCCCCTTCGTGGGAGAGGGAGGGACCCGGCGAAAGCCGGGAGGGTGAGGGGGCTTTCCTTTACCCCTCCAGATACCTCCTGATTTCCTCGATCGAAGCCCGGCTGTCCCATTCCTTGGCGCCGGGATAGGCGGCGACGATGCGGCCTTCCGGGTCAATCAGGTAGGTGGTCGGCAGCCCCTGCGCACCGAAGGCGATCGGGGCGCGGGCGGTGGGATCCAGATAGATACTGAGATTGACCACGCCGACCCGGCTGTAGAACGGCTCCACTTCCGCCATGCCGCCGCGATCGATCGACAGCGCCACGACCTCGAATCGCTCCCCGCCGAGCGCCGCCTGTAGGCGGTCGAGCGAAGGCATCTCCTCCACGCAGGGTGCGCACCATGTGGCCCAGAGGTTGAGCAACACGTACCGCCCCTGGAAGTCATCCAGTGTCAGACTGTTGCCCGAGGCATCGGAAAAGCTTATGTCGGGCGCTGGCCTCGGCAGGGCGGAGCCGTCGGCGATGGGCGGAGGCAGCGTGGCGACCCTCGCCGGCGCCAGCGCGAAACCCAGCCAGACGGCAAGGAGCGCGACCACGCCCAGGATCGCGCTGAACCACAGAACCGGTTTGCTCACCCCGAAGAACCTTCCTATTTTCCGCTGACGCCCAACGATCGATCGAGCGATGCCAGACAAATCTACCAAACAAGACGGCGCCAGCAACAAGCTGTGGGGAGGCCGCTTCGCCGGCGGCCCCGACGCCATCATGGAGCGCATCAACGCTTCCATCGGCTTCGACAAGCGCATGGCCGCCCAGGACATCGCCGGATCGAAGGCCCATGCCGCGATGCTGGCGAAGCAGGCCATCATCACGGCCGAGGATTCCGCCGCCATCGCCGGCGGGCTGGACGCCGTCGCTGACGAGATCGCGTCCGGCGCGTTCCGGTTCAAGACCGAACATGAAGACATCCACATGAATGTGGAGGCGCGGCTGGCCGAACTGATCGGCGCGCCTGCCGGCCGACTGCACACGGCGCGGTCGCGCAACGATCAGGTGGCGACCGACTTCCGGCTGTGGACGCGCGACGCGCTGGACCGGCTGGACGAAGGGCTGAAAGCCTTGCAGGAAGCGCTGATCGCGCAGGCCGAGCGGCACGCCGACACCATCCTGCCCGGCTTCACCCACCTTCAGTCGGCCCAGCCGGTGACCTTCGGCCATCACCTCATGGCCTATGTCGAGATGATCGGCCGCGACCGGGGCCGCGCGGCGGATGGCCGCAGGCGGCTGAACGAGAGCCCGCTGGGCGCGGCGGCGCTGGCCGGAACGCCCTTCCCGATCGACCGGCAGGCGACAGCGGCCGCGCTCGGATTCGACCGGCCGACGGCGAACTCGCTCGATTCCGTCTCCGACCGGGACTTCGCGATCGAATATCTCTCCACCGTCGCGATCTGCGCCATGCACCTGTCGCGGCTGGCGGAGGAGATCGTGATCTGGACCTGCGACCAGTTCCGGTTCGTCCGCCTGTCGGACGGCTTCACCACCGGATCGTCGATCATGCCGCAGAAACGCAACCCGGACGCGGCGGAGTTGGCGCGCGCCAAGACGGGCCGCATCTTCGGTCATCTGATCGGCCTGCTGACGGTGATGAAGGGCCTGTCGCTGACCTATGCCAAGGATATGCAGGAGGACAAGGAGCCGGTCTTCGACGCCGACGACAGCATCAGCCTCTGCGTCGCCGCCATGACCGGCATGATCGCCGACATGAGCGTGAACAAGGAGGCGATGCGCCGGGCGGCGGAGAACGGCTTCCCGACCGCGACCGACCTGGCCGACTGGCTGGTGCGGGTTCTGGACCTGCCCTTCCGGCAGGCCCACCACGTCACCGGCCGGATCGTGAGGCTGGCGGAGGAGGCGGGCGTCGGCCTTGCCGACCTGCCGCTGGAGACGGTGCGGTCGGTCGAGCCGAAGATCACCGCCGACGTATTCTCCGTCCTCACCGTCGAAGCCTCCGTCGCCAGCCGCATGAGCCATGGCGGCACGGCGCCCGTCCGGGTCCGCGAGGCGATCGCCGAAGCCAGGAAGCGCTACCTATGATCCACCGCACACTCATCCTCCTGGCCATGGCGGCAGCCCTGACGCTGGGCGCCTGCGGCAAGAAGCCGAACTTCGTCGACCCGCCGCAGGGCGAGGAGAACGACACCTTCCCGCGAACCTATCCCACGTCATGAGCGGCTTTTCCTACAAGGGCGGCGTCCTCTGCGCTGAGGACGTGCCGCTGCCCACGCTCGCGTCGGAGGTCGGGACGCCGTCCTATGTCTATTCGACCGCCGGGCTACGGGCCAACTGGCGACGGTTCGCAGACGCGCTGACGCCGCGCGGGATCGCGATCAGCTACGCCATCAAGGCCAATTCGAACCTCGCGATCATCCGGACCCTAACGGGCTTCGGCGCGGGCGCGGATGTTGTGTCGGAAGGGGAGATGCGCCGGGCGCTGGCCGCGGGCGTGCCGCCGGGGCGCATCGTCTTCTCCGGCGTCGGCAAGACAAGGAGCGAACTGGCCGCCGCGCTGGCCGCCGGCATCCACCAGATCAATGTCGAAAGCCTGCCGGAGCTGGACCTGCTGAGCGCCGTCGCCGTCGAGGCGGGCGCGACGGCCCCGGTCGCCATCCGGATCAACCCGGATGTCGACGCGCGCACCCACGCCAAGATCACGACCGGCCGCAAGGGCGACAAGTTCGGCGTCGACCTGGATATGGCGGTCGAGGCGTTCCGCCATGCGCGGTCGCTGCCCGGCATCGACCCGCTGGGCGTCGCGGTGCATCTGGGCAGCCAGCTTCTGGAGCTCGACCCCTATCGCAGTGCCTATCGCAAGCTGGCCGAGCTGGTGCGGACGCTGCGCGCCGACGGGTTCGACATCCGCCGCGTCGATCTGGGCGGCGGCATGGGCGTGACCTATCGGGAGGAAGCGCCGCTGGACCTTGAAGCGTACGGCGCGCTGGTCGAGGCGGAGATGACGCCGCTGGGCGTCGAATTGATGGTCGAGCCGGGGCGCGCGCTGGTCGCCGAAGCCGGGATGCTGCTGGCCCGCACGATCTTCGTGAAGGAAGGCAGCGGTCACCGCTTCCTGATCCTCGACGCCGCGATGAACGATCTGATCCGGCCGGCGCTCTACGATGCCTGGCACGACATCCTGCCGGTCGCGGAGCCCGCCGCCGGTGGGGCCGTGACGCCCTATGACGTGGTCGGGCCGGTCTGCGAGAGCGGCGACACCTTCGCCCGGCAACGCGCGCTGCCGCCGATGCGGGCGGGCGATCTGGTCGCCTTCGCCGGCGCGGGGGCTTACAGCGCGGTGATGGCGTCGGAATACAACTCCCGGCCTCTGGCACCGGAGATTCTGGTCGACGGAAACCGATTTGCCGTCGTCCGAAAAAGGCCCACATTCGAAGAGATGATCGAACTGGAGGCGATGCCTCCCTGGTTCTAGAGGAGACACGAGCCCGGTGCAGCGCGCCCCCGACGACCGCCGGACCGGACGATCGAACAGCCCGGCCGAACCCAGGATCCGCATCGCCGGAGCCTGGGCGGCGCTGGCGTGGGAGCGGATCTGGCCGGCGCTGTGGCCGGTCGCGCTGCTTCTGGGCGGGCTGGTCGCCCTCGCGCTGTTCGATATTCTCCCCGCCCTCCCCGGCTGGCTCCACCTCTCTGTCCTGATCGCGGCGCTGCTCGCCCTGCTGGCGCTCGGCGCGCGCGGGCTGATAGGGCTGAAGCTGCCGACGGAGGCGGAGGCCAGGCGGCGGCTGGAGACCGACAGCGGCCTTGCCCACCGCCCCTTGAGCGCCCTTCGCGATATTCAGGCGACCGGTTCCGCCGACGCCGGCAGCCGGACGCTCTGGTCGCTTCATCAGGAAGCCCTGCGGCGGGCGGCGGGGCTCTGGCGGCTTCGCGTGCCCCGGCCCGGCGTGCCGGCAAGGGATCGCTTCGGGGCAAGCGGGCTGGTCGTCCTGCTGCTGGCGCTCGCTGGCGTGGCCGGGTGGGGCGAATGGTCGGAACGCGCGGCCCGCGCTGTCGCGCCGAACTTCGCGGAGGCCGCGACCGAACCGCCGCCGGTTCTCGACCTCTTCATCACGCCGCCGGGCTATACCGGCCTGCCGCCCCTCTATCTCCGCGCCGAGGGCGGCGGGGAGTCCGAGCCGGCGACGGCCGCGACCGAGCCGGTGGAGATCCCCGTCGGCAGCGCGCTACTGGCCCGCGTCGGCGGCGGCGAGGCGATTCCCGTCCTTCGGCTGGCTGAGGCGCTGACGCCCTTCACCGGCGTCGACGGCGATACGTTCGAGATTTCGAGCACGGTCACCAGCGGGTCGGCCATCGCGGTGACTCAAGGCGAGGAGACGCTGGGCGCGTGGCCGATCCGGGTGATCCCCGACGCCGCGCCGGAGATCGCCTTTTCCGAACCGCCCGGCGCGACGGAGCGGTTCGCGCTGCATCTCGCCTATCTGGCGACGGACGATTACGGCGTCGACACCGTACAGGCGACCCTGACCCTGCCGCCGGACGCGCCCGAAGCGCTGGACCGCACGCCGATCGTCATCGACCTGCCCGTGCCCGGCCGGCTGCCGCGCGAAGCGGAGGGATCGAGCTATCACGATCTGACGCCCCATCCCTGGGCGGGGCAGCGGGTGACGGTCGCGCTGGCCGCCACGGACGCGGCCGGCCAGACCGGCCGCGCCGAGCCGGTGGAGACGGTGCTGCCCGAACGGCAGTTCAACCATCCCGTCGCCCGCGCGATCATCGACCAGCGGCGCGCGCTGATGCTGGACCCGGCCAGCCGGGACGTGGTGGCGGAGGTGCTGAACGACCTCTCGCTCCGCCCCGATCGGTACTATGACGACATCGTCGTCTTCCTGGCGCTGCGCACGGCGGCGCGGCGGCTGGCGCTCCAGGACGATGTCGAGACGCTGGTCGATCCCGTGCAGCGGCTGCTGTGGGACACGGCGCTGAGGATCGAGGATGGCGATCTGTCGATGGCCGAGCGCGACCTTCGCGACGCCCAGCGGGCGCTGGCCGAGGCGCTGGAGAATGGCGCGTCGGACGAACGCATTGCCGAGTTGATGGATGAGTTGCGCCAGGCGCTGGACCGCTACCTCGCCGCCCTGCAGCAGCAGATGATGGAAAGGCTGGCGCGGGGCGAGGAGCTCCAAACCCTGCCCGTGACACCGGAGAACGCGATCACCCGTGACCAGCTTCAGGAGATGCTGGACCGGATGCAGGAGCTGTCCGAGACCGGGGCCCGCGACGCCGCGCGGGAGATGCTGGCCCAGATGCAGGAGATGCTGGAGAACCTGCAGAACGGCCAGATGGCGCAGTCCCCGCAGCAGGACCAGGCCGACGAGCGCTTCATGGAGATGATGGAGCAGCTCCAGAGCCTGACCGAGGCGCAGCGGGAGCTTCTGGACCAGACCTTCCGCAATTCCCAGCAGGACCAGCAAGGCCGGCAGCCGGGGCAACAGGGCGAGCAGGGCCAGAACCCGCCCGGCCAGAACCCGCAGCAACAGCCGGGCAACCAGCCGGGCCAACAGCCCGGCGACGAGTCTGGTGGCGGCAGGGGCGACGCCCCTTCGGATTTCCCCGCCCAGGGGGCGCAGATCCAGGAGGCGCTGCGCCGCGCGCTGGGAGAGATGATGCGCCAGATGGGGGAGATGACCGGCAGCATCCCCGCTCCCTTCGGCCAGGCCGAGCAGGCCATGCGGCGGTCGGAGCAGGCGCTGGGCGGCGGTCAGCCGGGACAGGCGGTGGGGCCGCAGACGGAGGCGCTGGACCAGCTCCAGCAGGGCATGGAAGGGCTGGTCGACCAGATGATGGAGCGGATGGCCCGCCAGGGGATGCAGCCCCAGCCGGGCCAGCCCGGCCAGCGGATCGAATCCGGCCGCGACCCGCTTGGCCGCCCGACCTCCGAAGGCGGCAACATCGATTCCGGCGACGTCCAGATTCCGGAGGAAGCCGATATCCAGCGCGCCCGCCAGATCCTGGACGAGTTGCGTCGTCGCCTGGGCGAACGCGACCGTCCCGAACTGGAGCATGAATATATCGAGCGCCTGCTGCGGCGATTCTGACGCCAGCCGCGCCCTCCGGCTCACCGCCCGCCCACGCGATCGTGAACCGGTCGGCTGGCAAAGTTGAAACCGGGACCCCACCTCAAGGCGTAGCATCGTCACATTCGGAATCCGAAGCCGGAATCCTAAGAAGGAGTCTCAAACGATGCTCACACGTCGACATCTTGGCATGACCGCCGCCGCGGCGGTCGCCCTTAGCGGAGCAGGCGCCATGAAGCTGTTCGGAAGTTCGGCCAAGGCCGAGAATCGCGGAAACTTCCCGGTGAGCCATACCGAGGAGGAATGGCGGGAGCTGCTGACCGACGCCGAATACCGGGTTCTTCGCGACCACGGGACGGAGCGTTCGGGCTCCAGCCCGCTTAACCAGGAACATCGCGCCGGAATTTTCATCTGCGCCGGCTGCAATCAGCCCGTCTATTCGTCCGAAACGAAGTTCGAGAGCGGGACCGGCTGGCCCAGCTTCTATGCCCCCATCGAGGGCGGCGTCGGCACGTCGGAAGACCGGAAGCTGTTCATGGTCCGCACAGAGGTCCATTGCAGCCGGTGCGGCGGCCATCTGGGCCATGTCTTCGAGGACGGCCCGCCGCCGACCGGCCTGCGCTACTGCATGAACGGCGTCGCGATGGACTTCGTGCCCGAAGGCGAGCCGATGCCGGACCTGCTCGCCTGATCGTTGCGATTTCCCAATAAATCGGCAGCGGGGCCAATTTCGACGTTATTTCAATTTTAGAAAACTGCTAGACTTCCGGTTCGGCTTTCAACCGCTCTTGGGGGCATGGGGGGTATGCGGGAGGCCATCCGGACGTTGTACGAGTACGCCCTGGCGGAAGATGGCTGGGAGCCGCTGCTCGGCCATCTATCGTCGGAGTTCGCGAGCGGCTATGCGGTGATCATGAGTCATGACCACCGCGCCGATCGCACGCGCGTCCATTGCGCCACCGGCCATGTGACGGCGGCGGAATGCAAGGCCTATGACGACCACTACAGCCGCACCAGCCCGATCCTGAGCCACCGGCGCGGGGACGCCGCCGGCACGATCTTCAGTGACCGCGACTATCCCGACTATGACGGCTATGTCCGGAGCGAGATCTACAATGATTTCTTCACGCCGCTGGACGCCGAGCACATGCTGGACGTCCACCTGCAGGTGTCTGACGAGGAATCGACCAGCCTGGTCCTCCGCCGCGGCCGGGCCGCCGGCGCCTACGGGCGCGCGGAGGCACGCCGCCTGTCCCTGATCACTCCCCATCTTCAGGCGATCCTGCGGCTGCGCACTAGGATCGGTGCCCTGAAGGCCGAGCGGGACGCCCTGCACGCGGCGCTGGACCAGCTCAGCGTCGGCGCGGTCGTGACCGATCCCAAGGGCGACATCGCTTTCGCCAACGATACGGCGCGGGAGATGCTGACCGCCGCCGACGCCGTCACGGTCGATCGTCGACAGCTTGTCCCGGCCAGCCGCCGGCATGCGCGGGAGCTTCACAGGCTGGTCGGTGAGGCGGCGGAGAGCGTGGAGACCGGACGCCCGCCGGAGAACCAGATCCTGGCCCTACCGCGGAGCGATGATCGGCCGCCGCTCACCCTGTCCTTCGCCGCCCTGCCGCAATCGGACGCGCTGGGGATGGAGACGGCGCGGGTGCTGGTCCTGCTCCACGACCCGGAGGCGAGCCCGCGGCGGACGGAGGATTCGCTGATACGCCTCTACGGCCTGACACCGGCCGAAGCCCGGCTGTCAGCCGAACTCGCCGCAGGTCGCACGCTGGCGGCGGTGGCCGAACGCAACGGCGTCTCCATCGTCACCGTCCGTTCCCAGCTTCAGTCGACCATGGCGAAGACGGGGATCAACCGTCAGGCGGACCTGATCCGGCTGGTCCTCGGCAGCGCCCGCATACCCGCTCCCCGGGAAAGAGCGCCGCTGGCCCTGGGAGTTTGAGAAGCCAGGGAAGGAGGGCTTTCCCTCCCCCTCATGGCGAGCCCGTCGAACCGCCTTCAGAGGAAGCTGTAGGGGTCGATATCGACCGCGATCCGGACGGAGCCCGGGACCTTCACCCGCGTCAGCCAGTCGGCGATCGTCCGCTGGAGCGCGATCCGGCGATCGGCCTTGACCAGCAGCCGACGCCGGTGCCGCCCGCGCAGCACGGAAAGCGGCGCGGGCGCGGGCCCCAGCACGTCGATCCCCTTCCCGCGCGGCGCGGTCCGGCCAAGCGCCTGGGCGACACGGTCGACATCCCCGGCGTGAGGGCCGGAGACGATCAGCGCCGCCAGCCGGCCAAAGGGCGGCAGCAGCCGCATCTCCCGCGCCTCGGCCTCCTGCGCCAGGAAGCCGTCCCGATCGCCGGCGACCAGCGCGCCCAGCACCGGATGTTCCGGCATGTGGGTCTGGAGCAGTACCCGGCCGGGCCGTTCCGCCCGCCCGGCGCGTCCCGACACCTGCTGGAGAAGCTGGAAGGTCCGCTCGCTGGCCCTGAGGTCGCCGCCCGACAGGCCCAGATCGGCATCGACCACGCCGACCAAGGTCAGCAGCGGGAAATGGTGCCCCTTGGCGACGAGCTGCGTTCCTATGATCAAATCGACCTCCCTCTCCTGGATGCGGCGAATGAGGTCGGCGGCCTGGGCGGGCCCGTGGATCAGGTCCGACGCCATCACAATCGTGCGGGCGTCGGGAAAGCATTCGGCCACCTCCTCGGCGATCCGCTCCACCCCGGGCCCGCAGGCGCGGAAGCTGTCGGGGGCTTCGCAGGTCGGGCAGACGGAAGGCAGGCGTTCGCCATAGCCGCAATGGTGGCATTGCAGGCGGCCCGCCAACCGGTGTTCGACCAGCCAGGCCGTGCAGTTCGGGCACTCTAGCCGGTGACCGCAGGAATCGCAGAGCGTCAGCGGGGCATAACCCCGGCGGTTCAGGAACAGCATCGCCTGCTCCCCCCCCGCCAGCGTCTCCGCCACCGCCTGCTTCAGCGTCGGTGAGAGGAAGCGCTGACGCTCCGGCTTGTCCTGCCTGAGATCGATCGTCTCCAGCGCCGGCAGGGTTGCGCCCGCATGCCGGTCGGGCAGATGGAGCCGCCGATAGCGGCCCTGGTCGGCGTTGACCACCGTCTCCAGCGCCGGGGTGGCGGAGACCAGGGCGATCGGGATCTCCCCCAGATGCGCCCGCACCACCGCCATGTCCCGGGCGTGGTAGATGACCCCGTCCTCCTGCTTGAAGGCCGTCTCGTGCTCCTCGTCGACGACGATCAGCCCCAGACCGGGGAAGGGCAGGAAGAGGGCCGAGCGCGCGCCGACGACGACCTTCGCCGAGCCTTCGGCGACCGCCCGCCAGGTCAGCCGGCGGCGCGCGCCCGTGAGGTCGGAATGCCATTCGGCCGGCGGCGCGCCGAAGCGCCGGGCGAACCGTTCCAGCCATTGCGCCGAAAGCGCGATCTCCGGCAGCAGCACCAGCACCTGCCGGCCCGCCTCCAGCGCGGCGGCGATCGCCTCGAAATAGACCTCCGTCTTGCCGGACCCGGTGACGCCGTCCAGCACCGTCGCGCTATAGCCGCCCTCCCTGACCTGCCCGGCCAGCATATCGGCCGCCGCCTGCTGATCGGGCGAAAGCGCCGCCCCCGCCTGGCTCCAGTCCGGCAAGGGAAGGTTCAGCCGCGCCGGCAGGGCCACCGCCTCGATCATCCCGGCCTCCGCCATGCCCTTCAGCACGCCGGTCCCGCAGCCGGCCTCCCGCGCCAGCTCCGCCGGCAGGCGCGGCGGTCCGTCTTCCAGCACCGCCAACACCCGGCGGCGCGCGGGGGTCAACTTTCCCGCCACCGATCCGCCGTCCGCCGCCCGATACGCCTGGGTCGGCTTCGGCGGGTTGAGCGCGGAGAGCGTGCTGATGCACATCCGCAGGACGGCGCCCGGCGGGCTCATCACATAGTTCGCCACCCAATCGACGAATCGCCGGCTGGCCTCGGGGATCGGCGGCGCGTCGTGGCGGGCCAGCACCTCCTTCAGCCGCTTGTCGGGAAGATCGCCGCCGCCTTCCCCCCAGACGACGCCGGTCAGTTCCCGGCTGCCCAGCGGCACAAGAACGCAGTCTCCGGCCGCAAGCGCCATCCCCTCCGGCACCGCGTAATCGTAGGCTTCCGCCAGCGGCAGGGGCAGCAGCACGCGCACGCGGCGGCGCGGGCCGTCCGCTTCGGCCGCCTGGGCATCGGCCTGGGAACTGGAACCGGGGGAGTCCATCGGCTACAATCGCCGGGACGTTCGTTCGACGCGCCAGGGGCCGGAGAATGGGCCCCCCGGACATTCACACGAGATCATCATGAAATTCTTCATCGACACCGCCGACCTGAACGAGATTCGCGACCTTGCCGCCACCGGCCTGCTGGACGGCGTGACCACCAACCCGTCGCTGGTCGCCAAGGCCGGCCGGAACTTCCTGGACCTGATCGCGGAGGTCTGCGAGGTCGTTCCCGGCCCGGTCAGCGCGGAGGTCGCCGCGACCGACTTTGACACCATGCTGGCTGAGGGCAAGGCCCTTGCCAAGATCGCCCCCAACGTGGCGGTGAAGGTGCCCCTGACGCCGGACGGACTCAAGACCTGCAAGCGCCTCTCCGACGACGGCACCATGGTCAATGTGACGCTCTGCTTCTCCGCGGCGCAGGCGATCCTGGCGGCCAAGGCGGGCGCGACCTTCATCAGCCCCTTCGTCGGCCGGCTGGACGATATCGGCCAGGACGGCATGGAGCTGATCGCCGACATCGTCCAGATCTACGACATGTATCCCGAGATCACGACGGAAGTGCTGGTCGCCTCCATCCGCGGGCCGCAGCACGTCATCTCCGCCGCCAAGATGGGGGCTCATGTGGCGACCATGCCGCCGACCGTGCTGCGCCAGCTCTATAAGCACCCGCTGACCGACAAGGGGCTGGAGGCGTTCCTGGCCGACTGGGCGAAGAGCGGCCAGACGATCCTTGGCGACGACGTGCAGCCGATCAAGAAGCAGGCCTGAGCGGCCGGATCAGGGGAAAAAGGGGCAGGCGAGACGCCGCATGGTTCAGGAAACCCGCCGAAGCGACGAACGCGCCGCGGACTCCGTGGTGACGGAGGGCGAGGTCGCGGCCTACCTCAACGCCCATCCCGATTTCCTGATCGACCATCCGGAGGTGGTGGCGCGCATGGCCGCCCCCACCCCCGACCGTCCGGACGGGGTGGTCGACCTGCAATCCTTCATGGTCGAGAGGCTGCGGTCGGAGGTCGACCGGCTGAAGGGCCAGCAACGGGCGATCATCAGCGCCAGCCGGGCCAACCACAACAGCCAGAACCGCGTCCACGCCGCCATCCTGTTCCTGCTGGACGCGCGCAATTTCGAGCAGCTTATCCAGACCATCACCACGGACCTGGCCGTGCTGCTGGACCTCGATGTCGCCTGTCTGCTGATCGAATCGAACGGGCAAGACCTGCCGCAGGCCCTGGCGTCGGGGATCAGGGTGGTCGACGAAGGGTTCGTGGAACAGCATCTGGCCCATCGCGAAGCCCTGCTCCAGGGCGACATAGCTGGATCGGAGGCGATCTTCGGCGCGGGAGCCGGCCTCGTCCGCAGCCAGGCGCTGGTGCGGCTGGCGATCTCCGCCGACACGCCGCCCTGCCTGCTGGCGCTGGGATCGCGGGAGCCGGACATGTTCCATGAAGGCATGCGCACGGAGTTGATGAGCTTCATGGCCCGTGTGCTGGAACGGTGCATCGGCTCATGGCTCGACCTGCCGGCGTGACCGCCGGTGAGGCCGCCGTGGCCGACGCCGGCGGCCTCACCTTCCTCTGCGCTGCCGACACGGCCGCCGCCGCCGGCCGCTGGCGGCGGTGGCTGGAGGTGGAGAAGGCGGCCTCCAGTCACACCGTCAGGGCCTACTGGACCGACCTTGTCGCCTTCCTCACCTTCGCCCGGGATCATCTGGGCCGCCCGCCCGGCCTCAATGATCTGGGCGATTTCACGCTCGGCGACTTCCGCTCCTATCTCGCCCGACGGGCGGGGCGCGGGGCGGGGGCCGTCAGCCGCGCGCGGAACCTGTCGGGCGTGCGCAGCTTCTTCGCCCATCTCGACCGGGCGGGAACCCTGCACAATCCCGCACTTGCGTCCTTGAGCAATCCGAAGCTGCCGCGCAGCCTGCCCAAGCCGCTGGCGGCCGGGGACGCGCTGAAGGTGCTGGACGTGGCCGCCGCGATGCCGGCGGAAGGCTGGGTCGGTCTCCGCGACAGCGCCCTCTTCGCGCTGCTCTATGGCAGCGGCCTGCGACTGGGAGAGGCCCTGGCGCTCGATATGGGCGACCTGCCGGAAAAGGGCGCGCTGACGGTCATCGGCAAGGGCCGAAAGCAACGCCAGGTTCCCCTTCTGCCGGAGGTGATCGCGACAATCGAAGCCTATCGCGCCGCCTGCCCTCACCCGGCTACCAGCAATGCGCCGCTCTTCGTCGGCGTGCGGGGCGGCAGGCTCAACCCAGGCGTCGCCGAACGGCAGATGCGGGTCCTGCGGTCTGCGCTGGGCCTGCCGGCCACCGCGACGCCGCACGCGCTGCGCCACAGCTTCGCGACCCACATCCTGCATGATGGCGGGGATCTGCGGGCGATCCAGGAGCTGCTGGGCCACAGCTCGCTCTCCACCACCCAGCGCTACACCGAAGTGGACGATTCGCGGCTGCTGGATATCTATGCCGACGCCCATCCGCGGGCGCGGAAGCAGCCCGCTACCTGATACGCCGCCCACGAAACCACGCGACCAGCGCGTCGGCCTTCCGTTCGGCGAAGGAATGGGCGCGGTTGACCGCCGGGTAGCGGCGGCGCGTCCTGACCACCAGCGCCCGCGCCCAGGGCTGGACGCGGGCCAGCAGGATCAGCCCGATCAGCAGGAAGAGGAGGCCCTGGAGAAACGGCAGGAAGATGCCGGCGACGCCCAAAACGACCAGCCCCCAGCCGAGGACCAGGAAGGCCAGCCGCTTGCGCCGGGACATCGTTTCGGTCATGCGGGCCGCCCCTGATCCCGCGGAGGGATCATCAGATAGTAATCCCGCTCGGGGGATCGGTCAGATATGCAGCGGCCTGCCGTCGACGGCCAGCGCCGCCTCCTTCACCGCCTCGTTCAGCGTCGGATGGGCGTGGCAGGTCCGGGCGATATCTTCCGCCGACGCGCCGAACTCCATCGCCATGGCGCATTCGGCGATCATCGTCCCGGCCTCCGCGCCCATGATGTGGATGCCCAGAACGCGGTCCGTCTTCTTGTCGGCCAGCACCTTGACGAAACCATCGGTCGCGTTCATCGCACGGGCGCGGCCGTTGGCGGTGAAGGGGAACTTGCCGGACTTGTACTCCCGGCCTTCCTCCTTCAACTGCTCCTCCGTCTTGCCGACGGAGGCCGCTTCCGGCCAAGTATAGACCACGCCGGGGATGGCCTCGTAATTCACATGACCCTTCTGGCCGGCAAGGCTTTCCGCCAGGGCGACGCCCTCCTCCTCGGCCTTGTGCGCCAGCATCGGCCCGACGATCACGTCGCCAATGGCGTAGACGCCGTCCACATTGGTGGCGAAGTGGCCATCGGTCTTGATGCGCCCGCGCTCGTCCAGCTCGACGCCGATCGCCTCAAGCCCCAGCCCTTCGGTACGCGGCTTGCGGCCTATCGCCAGAAGCACGTAGTCCGCTTCCAGCGTCTCCGAATCCCCGCCCCTGGCCGGCTCCAGCGTCAGGCTGACGCCCTTCTTCGAAGCCTTGGCCCCGGTGACCTTGGTCGCCAGCTTGAACTTCATGCCGGACTTGCCCAGCGTGCGCTGCATCTGTTTGGAGATTTCGCCGTCCATGCCGGGCAGGATGCGGTCGAGGAACTCCACCACCGTCACCTCCGCGCCCAGCCGACGCCAGACCGACCCCATCTCCAGCCCGATATAGCCGCCGCCGATGACCACCAGATGCTTGGGAACGCCCGGCAGGGCGAGGGCGCCGGTCGAGCTGACGATGCGATCCTCGTCGACCTCCACGCCCTTCAGCGGCGCGACGTCGGAGCCGCTGGCGATGATGATGTTCTTGGCCTTGTAGCTCTTGCCGGCGACCTCGACCATGTCCTTGGCGGTGAACTTCGCCCAGCCCTTCAGCCAGTCGATCTTGTTCTTCTTGAACAGGAACTCCACGCCGCCGGTGTTCGCCTTCACGACGCCGTCCTTGTGGGCCATCAGCGCCTTCAGATCCAGATCGACCTTGCCGACCTTGACGCCGAACGCGCCCAGATGATCGCGCGCCTCCTCATACTTCTCGGAAGCATAAAGCATCGCCTTGGACGGGATGCAGCCGACATTGAGGCAGGTGCCGCCCAACGTCTCGCGCCCCTCGACGCAGGCCGTCTTCAGGCCGAGCTGTGCGCAGCGGATGGCGCAGACATAGCCGCCGGGGCCACTGCCGATGACGATCACGTCGTAGGTGGCGTCGCTCATTTCTGTCCTCGGAATTGGAGTCGGTGCGGAAAGCGGCCGCACCATGCCGCAAGCGCCCCCCTCCAGGCAAGAGAGGGGCGGCCGCCGGTCAAGCGGAGAGGGTCACCATTCGCCGGTGTTGGGCATCGACGCCCACGGCTCCTTCGGCGGCAGGGATTCGCCCTTCTGCAGCAGTTCGACGGAGATGTCGTCGGGCGACCGGACGAACGCCATGTGCCCGTCGCGGGGCGGGCGGTTGATGGTGACGCCATTGTCCTGGAGCTTCTGGCAAAGGGCGTAGATGTCCTCGACCTCATAGGCCAGATGGCCGAAGTTCCGGCCGCCGGAATATTCCTCCGGATCCCAATTGTAGGTCAGCTCGACCTTCGCATCCTCGTTCCCCGGCGCGGCCAGGAAGACGAGCGTGAACCGCCCCTTCTCGTTCTCCATCCGCTTGACCTCGTTCAGGCCCAGCAGGTTGTAGAAGCGCAGGGATGCGTCGATGTCCGTCACCCGGACCATGGTGTGCAGATATCTCACGGGCAGGATCGTCCTTCGTTCGGGGATTGATGAGATTGGCACCCTTCACATAGGCGCGGGAACGCACCCGGCAAAGCCCCGATCGGCCAAGAACGATCTAATGCAGCCTCATCTCACCGTCGAAATGGCGGAGTTCGCCCGGCGTCACCAGCCCGGCATGGGCGACCTTCACCGAATGAAGCCGACCCTCGATCTCGCGCGCCCAGAAATCCAGGAAGCGCCGCAATTCCGGGAAGGAGGGGGCGATGTCCAGATGCTGCCAGATAAAGCTCTGGAGCAGGCCCGGATGATCGGGCAGGTGATAGAGGATCTCCGCTGTCGTCAGCCGGTAGCCGCGAAGCTGCAAGGACAGGTTGCTCATGAGTCTTGAGGTCTCCCTTCCTGCTGTTGACCGCCTCACCGGCCTGTCGCGCCGTTCCTTTTTGTTCATTGAAGTGTCACTTGAATTTCCCGCTTCCGCAAGAAAAACCATCAATATCAATTGATTAGCAGCGCAAGACGTTAAGTGCTGCCAGATTGCCAAGCCCGCCGACTCATGCGCGCATGCTCCCACGACATCAGCAGCACGCCGACGAACACCGTCCCGAATCCCAGCAGGTGCAGCCAGCGGAACGGCTCATCGAGCAGCAGGTAGGAAAGGACGAGCGCGGAGACCGGCATCAGCCCCATGAATCCAGCGGCGACTGCTCCCTCCGCCTTGGCGAGGCCGGAGTACCAGAGCCATGTCCCGAGCGCGAGCGTCCCCGCCCCGTACCACAGGAGCGCCGCCCAGACGCGGCCGCTTGTCTCCGCGACGGCGAAGCTTCCCCACTGCCACAGGGCGAAGGGCAGGAAGACCGGGATGGAGATGACGGCCGCCAGGAAGGCCACCAGGACGGGATCGACGCTTTCGGACATCTTCTTGCCCAGCAGGGTATAGGCCGTCTCGCAGCAGACCGCGCCGAAGACGAGGCCCGACCCGAGGAGCAGGCCGCCATTCCCCCCGCCGCCGGACCCGCCGCCCGATCCCTGGCGACCGAGATGGAGGATGAGGACGCCGCCGACCGCGAGCGTGACCGCCGTCAGCTTCCGCCAGGTCGGCCGATCGCCCATGAAGAGCATGGAGGCGGCGGCGGTGACGGCCGGCGTGGTGCTCATGACGATCGCGCCGACGACACCGGAGATCATGCTCATGCCGTAGAGCATGAGGGCGGAGAAGCCGAACATCCCGAAGAGGGAGATGAACGCGACCAGAAGCCATTCCCGCCGACCGAATCCCTTCACCTGCCGCCAGTTGCGCAGGGCGAACGGCGCCAGCACGAGCGCGCCGATCGTCACCCGCAGGGCGGAGGCCACGAACACCGGCACGGCGGCGGTGACGATCTTGCTGACCGGCGTCGCCGACCCGAACGCCGTCATCCCCAGCGCCAGTTGCAGATAGACCGTTGAGGATGTCGACGCTTTGCTCTCTCGATTTCGATCAACGGTCATGCCAAGGGCAATAGGGCGATCAGATTTTGGTTCGTTTCGCCGTCAGATTGTTGGACATTCCGCCCTATGTCAGGGTCATCGGGATGAGCGGCGAAACCAGCAAGGAAGTGTGGATCGAGCGGCGGCTGCCGGTATGGGTGGCGCTGTCGGAGCTGTTCATCGATACCGAGCTTCAGCCGGCGGCTTACGACGCCATCGCCAGGACCATCCGTCAGGCGGGGATCGGCCGGGCCGAGGCGCTGACGATCCTGAAGGAGGAAGTCGCGCCGGTCTTCTATTCGAACACGCTGTCGATCGCCGGGAACTGGACCGGCTGGCCCGAGGCGGAGGTCCGGGGATCGATCATGGAACATTTGTCGCGCGGACCGGTCAGGCGCCAGGTCGCGGTGGTGGCGGCGAAAATCTGGCGTTCCTATGCCGAACGATGGGAAGAGGTCGCCCGCCGGCTGACCGATTGAAGGCGTCCCGATAGGGCCCGTCGCGGCTTTTCGGTTCTCCGCCTCTTGACGGCCCAAAAATGGCTTCCCAAATCCGTTGGCACTCGATCGGCAGGAGTGCTAAAAGCAGCGCTTCCCGCCGCTTCGGGGGAACGTCATCAGCATGTCAATCGGCGCTTCACCGGCGACCGATCAATCGAGGGAGTGAAAGATCATGGCTTTTCGTCCGTTGCATGACCGCGTGCTCGTCCGCCGGGTCGAACAGAGCGAAAAGACGACCGGCGGCATCATCATTCCGGACACCGCCAAGGAAAAGCCCCAGGAAGGCGAAGTGATCGCCGTCGGCGCGGGCGTTCGCGACGACAAGGGCGCACTCCAGGCGCTGGACGTCAAGGCCGGCGACCACATCCTGTTCGGCAAATGGTCCGGCACGGAAGTGAAGATCGACGGCGAGGACCTCCTGATCATGAAGGAGAGCGACATCCTCGGCGTTCTGGACGGCAGCCGCGCCGCCAAGGCCGCCTGAATCTCGCCCGGTCGGTTTCCCTCCCTTTCTCATCAAGGTGAATGAACATGGCAGCCAAGGAAGTTAAGTTTTCGTCTGATGCCCGCTCGCGGATGCTGCGGGGCATTGACGTGCTGGCGGACGCGGTGAAGGTGACGCTGGGTCCGAAGGGCAGGATGGTGGTGCTGGACAAGTCGTTCGGCGCGCCGCGGATCACCAAGGACGGCGTCTCGGTGGCCAAGGAGATCGAGCTTTCCGACAAGTTCGAGAACATGGGCGCGCAGATGGTCCGCGAGGTCGCCTCGAAGACCAACGACCTGGCCGGCGACGGCACGACGACGGCGACGGTGCTGGCCCAGGCGATCGTCCGCGAGGGCGTGAAGTCGGTGGCCGCGGGCATGAACCCGATGGACCTGAAGCGCGGCATCGACCTGGCGGTCGAGGCGGTGGTGGCGGACCTCAAGGGGCGCAGCCGCAAGGTCGAGACCAACAACGAGATCGCCCAGGTCGGCACGATCTCGGCCAATGGCGACAAGACCATCGGCGACATGATCGCCCAGGCGATGGAGAAGGTCGGCAATGAGGGCGTGATCACGGTCGAGGAGGCCAAGAGCCTGGAGACCGAGCTCGAGGTCGTCGAGGGCATGCAGTTCGACCGCGGCTACCTCTCGCCCTATTTCGTGACCAATGCGGAGAAGATGGTCGCGGAGCTGGAGAACCCGTACATCCTCTACCATGAGAAGAAGCTGTCGAACCTGCAGGCGATGCTGCCGGTGCTCGAGGCCGTGGTGCAGTCCTCCCGGCCGCTCCTGATCGTGGCCGAGGATGTCGAGGGCGAGGCGCTGGCGACCCTGGTGGTCAACAAGCTGCGCGGCGGTCTGAAGGTGGCGGCGGTCAAGGCGCCGGGCTTTGGCGACCGGCGCAAGGCGATGCTCGAGGACATGGCGATCCTGACCGGCGGCCAGGTGATCTCCGAGGATCTCGGGATCAAGCTGGAGACGGTGACGCTCGACATGCTGGGCACGGCCAAGAAGGTGCAGATCACCAAGGAAGAGACGACGATCGTCGACGGCGCCGGGGCCAAGGCCGACATCGAGGGGCGGATCGGCCAGATCAAGGCGCAGATCGAGGAGACCTCGTCGGACTATGACCGGGAGAAGCTGCAGGAGCGTCTGGCCAAGCTGGCCGGCGGCGTGGCGGTGATCCGGGTCGGCGGCGCGACCGAGGTCGAGGTCAAGGAAAAGAAGGACATGGTCGACGACGCCATGCACGCCACCCGGGCGGCGGTCGAGGAAGGCATCGTCGCCGGCGGCGGCTCGGCCCTGCTCTACGCCATCAAGGCGCTGGCCAAGGTCGATCCGGCCAATCCCGACCAGAAGGTCGGGGTGGAGATCGTCCGCCGGGCGCTGCAGACCCCGGCCCGGCAGATCGCCAGCAATGCCGGCGTCGACGCCTCGATCGTGGTCGGCAAGCTGCTCGAGCAGGCCGACACCAACTTCGGCTACAACGCCCAGACCGGCGAGTATGGCGATCTGGTCAAGGAAGGCGTCATCGACCCGACCAAGGTCGTCCGCGCCTGCCTGCAGAACGCAGCCTCCGTCGCCGGGCTGCTCATCACCACCGAAGCCATGATCGCCGAAAAGCCGGAAAAGAAGGCCGGCCACAGCCATGGCGGCGGCATGCCCGACATGGGCGACATGGACTTCTGACCGGAAGCTCCATCGCCAAGGGAGAGGGACGCCTTCGGGCGTCCCTTTTTCTTGCGCCGCATCCCGCTCGGTCCGCTTCCGGAACCGTTGCGTGGCCGTGCCTGTTTAGGATGCCATGGAAACACTTCCGAGAAGGACGGCAGCCATGCGGAACAAGACGGGCATTCTCCTGATCGCCGGGGCCGCGCTCGCACTCGGCGCATGCGGCACCTCCACGGGCGACCGCACCGTCAGCGGCGCGGGCATCGGCGCCGGGACGGGCGCGGCTGTCGGCGCCATCTTCGGCGGTGTCGGCGCCATTCCCGGCGCCCTGATCGGCGCGGGGGTCGGCGGAGCGACGGGCGCCTTCACCAATGAGGAACGGGTCAATCTGGGCGAACCGGTCTGGCGCTGACGCCGGGTTCGGCGCAAAGAAAAAGGCGCGGCCCAGATGGGCTCGCGCCTTTTGTCCTTTTCCCGGACCCGAAGGCCCGGCGGCCGATCCGGTCAGGCGGCGGCCTGGATGTCCATCGCGTCGGTGAACAGCTTCAGGACGTCGTCCTTGAAGGCCCTCATATCGGCCGCGCTGGTCGCGGTGATCATCGAGCGATCGATGGTGACGGTCTCCTCCTCGCCGGCCAGCGTGGCGCCGGCCTGGGACAGAAGGTCCCGGATTTCCTCATTGGCGGCGACGGTGCGGCCCTGCGCCCGCTCCGCGGCGATCAGGAGCGCCGGCGCGTGGCCGACGGCGGCAACCGGCTTGTTGCCGTCAACGAAACCCTTCAGGAAGCGCTTGACGTGGGCGCTCTGGGCCAGCTTCTCGATGCCGCGCTGGCCGCCGGGGATCAGCAGGCCGTCGAAATCCGCGGCCAGCGCCTCGGAGATCGCAACGTCGACCGGGAAGTAATGGCCCCAGCTTCTGTCATGCCAGCCATTGACGAGGCCCTGTTCGGACGAGACCAGCTTGAGCGTCGCGCCCGCGCCAAGAAGCGCGCGCTGCGGTTCGGTCATCTCCGTCTCCTCGAAGCCGTTGGCCACCAGGATCGCGATCGTCCGTCCAGCGAGTGGTTGATCGGTCATTCCCCTCTCCTTTTCCTCTGTTAACAGGTTGACGGCGTCGCGAACCGGTCGCGCCGCCGATCCCAGCCATGCTCTTGTCCGGAGCGGGACGCGCTTCGGAACCCATTCAGGCGAATCGTCAAGACGATCGGGTCGGACGGTTATCCGCCGATCCGTTGGCCTGCGCGTCTCCATGAGGGAGATCAAGGTTCGGGGCCGCGACCGGGAGCCGCGACGCTCATGCCGAAGAGCGACGCAATAAGTTGCGTCTGGGTATGGCTTGAATACGCCGTAAGAGGTGGCCGCTGCACTGCGATATGTCAACGTCTAATCACCCGACTGCGACGCATAAGCGCCATGCCGGAAGGTTCTGGACCGCCGGAAATTCGGCGCGGCCAAGGCGGTTGCCGGCCTCGCCGGCCTTGTCCCGCCGCCGTCAACCGCTATGCTCATTCGCTGAACAGGGGCGGAGTTCCCGTGAGAGGCATGATCGCCTTGGAGCAATTGCTGCAATCCACCGCCGCCGGAGACCGGCAGGCGTTCGCTCAGCTCTATTCCCAGACGAGCGCGAAACTTTTCGGCATCGCTGTCCGTATGTTGAGACGGAGCGATTGGGCCGAAGAGGTCGTTCAGGATGCTTACGTCAAGGTATGGCAGCGCGCCGGCGACTACCGGCCCGACCGGGGTTCGCCGCTGGCGTGGATGGCGACGATCGTGCGCAATCGTGCGCTCGACGTGCTGCGCCGGAAGGGCGAGACGGCGGTCGACGATGTGGCGGGAAGCGAGCATTGGGCGGACGATGCGCCTGACCCGCTTCACCAGGCGGAGGCGAGCGCGGAGCTACGCGCCCTGCTCCATTGCCTGGGGGAGTTGCCGGAGCAGCAGCGCGACTGCATCGTAATGGCTTTCTATCAGGGTTATACGCATGAGGAACTTGCCCGCCGGCTGGACAGCCCCGTCGGCACGATCAAGAGTTGGGTCCGCCGAGGGCTGATCCGCATCAGAAGCTGCCTGGAACGATGACGACCGAGGAACCGCAGGATCGCGTGTCGCTGGCCGGGGAATATGTCCTCGGCACGCTGGACCGCTCGACGCGCCGCCGCTTCGAGGCCGACCTGACCTCGGACGCGGAGTTGCGCGCGCTGGTCGACGACTGGAACCGGCGGCTCATGCCGCTGGCGGAGATGTCGCCGGAGGTGGAGCCGCCGGCCCATCTCTGGGCCCGGATCGACCAGGCGACCGGCGGAAGCCGGCCCGCGCCGGCCGCGGCCCCGGCGGCGAGGGAAAGCGCGCTTGTCCGACTGTGGGACAGCCTCGCCGTCTGGCGGGGGGCCGCGCTTGCGATGACCGCTGCCGCGGCGGCGCTGCTGGTTTACGTGCTGGCAGCGCCGGTCGGGGAACCCCAGGGCCGTTACGTCGCCGTGCTGAACGATGCGGATAACCGGCCCATCTGGCTGGCGAGCGTCGATCTGGAAAGCGGGCAGGTGGCGATCCGGCCGATCGAGAACCGGGCGCAACCCGACCACAGCTTCGAACTCTGGCTGGTGTCGGCGGCCGGCGACCGGCCGCCCCTGTCGCTCGGCCTCCTGGACGCCGACCAGACCGTTCGGCACGCCCTGCCCGACCAGCTTCCGCCCGGCGCGGCGGCCGACGCGGTCTTCGCC
Source organism: Inquilinus sp. CAU 1745 (assembly GCF_039839375.1). Taxonomy (NCBI): domain Bacteria; kingdom Pseudomonadati; phylum Pseudomonadota; class Alphaproteobacteria; order Rhodospirillales; family Rhodospirillaceae; genus Inquilinus; species Inquilinus sp. CAU 1745. The sequence goes on along the minus strand of NZ_JBDOQU010000003.1, from coordinate 201,032 downwards.
GTCAGCCTGGAGCCGGAGGGCGGTTCCCCCACCGGCGCGCCAACCGGCCCGGTGGTCTTCAGCGGACCAATCCTGGAACAGCCCTGAACCGCCGTATCCCCCGGCTGGGGGATATCGTGAATCAGTCCGGCCGCCCGTCGCCATAGTCCCGGCCGGGCCGGCCGCGATAGGCCGGCAGGGAGAGGCCGAAGGCGAGCCCGACGGCGCGCAGGCCGAAGCCCGCCAGGAAGGCGAGGATGACGGTCAGGTCCCGCCCGACGCCGAGCGCGTCCAACAGGCAATAGGTCGCCGCGCCCAAAGCGGCGGCCGTGGCGTAGATCTCCCGCCGCAGGATCAGCGGCACCTCGGCGCACAGCACGTCGCGGACAAGGCCGCCGAAGGTGGCTGTGATCACCCCCATCAGCACGGCGACGCCGACCGGCGCACCCGAGGCCAGCGCCGTTTCGGCGCCGATGACGCAGAAGAGGCCGAGCCCAGCCGCATCCGCCCACAGGAGGACGCGATATCGCGATTCGACCACATGGGCGGTGAAGAAGACGATCAGCGCCGCGCCGCAGCCGATCGCCAGATAGAACGGGTTCGCGATCCAGAAGACCGGCGTACGGTCCAGCAGCACGTCACGGATCGTCCCGCCGCCGATCCCGGTCACGGTGGCGATCAGCGCGAAGCTCACCACGTCCATCTGCTTGCGTGAGGCGGTGAGCGCGCCCGACACCGCAAAGACGACGACTCCGATCAGGTCGAGCCAGAAGATGATGGAATCGAGGTCGGAGGCGACGGGCATGGCCCTTGTGAGGAAGCACGACTTCCCCAAGAGAGCAAGAGACGGAGTGTTTCGGCCCGCTGCCTGTTCTATCCTGCCTGCCGCCCGACACCAGGAGAATCCAGCGATGCCGAAAGAGAGCAAGCCCGCCATCCGCATCGGGATCGGCGGATGGACCTATGAGCCGTGGCGCGGAACCTTCTATCCCGAAGGGCTGGTGCAGAAGCGGGAGCTGGAATATGCCAGCCGCAAGCTGAACTCGATCGAGATCAACGGCACCTATTACGGATCGCAGAAGCCGGAAAGCTTCGCCAAATGGCATGACGAGACGCCCGACGGTTTCGTCTTCGCGCTGAAGGGCCCGCGCTTCGCCACCAATCGCCGCGTGCTGGCCGATTCCGGCGAATCGGTCGAGCGGTTCCTGACCAGCGGCATCGTGGAGCTGAGGGACAAGCTGGGGCCGATCAACTGGCAGTTCATGGCGACGAAGAAGTTCGATCCGGACGATTTCGCCGCGTTCCTGAAGCTGCTGCCGAAGAGCGTCGAGGGTCGCGCGCTGCGCCACGCGGTGGAGGTGCGGCATGACAGCTTCCGGCATCCGGACTTCGTCGCGCTGGCGCGGGAGCATGAGGTGGCGGTGATCTGCGCCGGCGACAGCGACCATCCGGTGATCCCCGACATCACCGCGCCCTTCGTCTACGCACGGATCATGGGCACGTCCGAAGGCGAGAAGGAGGGCTATACCGCCAAGGCGCTGGACGCATGGACGAAGCGGGCGCGGAGTTGGGCTTCCGGCGCCGCGCCCCACGATCTGGAGACGGTCGCGCCGAAAGATTCAGCGCCCAAGGGCGCGCGCGACGTCTTCCTCTACGTCATCAGCGGCTTCAAGGAGCGCAATCCGGCGGCCGCCGTGGCGCTGATCGACCGTATCGGATGACGGAAGACCTGTTCGCCTCGCCGGACCGCGAAAACCTCGCGCCGGGGGCGGTGCTGCTACGGGGCCGCGCCCTGCCGCTGGAAGGGCCGCTTCTGGAAGCGCTGGACGAGGTGACGGCCCAGGCGCCCTTCCGGCGGATGGTCACGCCCGGCGGGTACGAGATGTCGGTCGCCATGACCAATTGCGGGGAGGCCGGCTGGGTGACCGATCGGAAGGGCTACCGCTATGACCCGATCGATCCTGAAACAGGCAGACCCTGGCCGGCCATGCCGGCGGCCTTCCGGCGGCTGGCGGCGGAAGCGGCGGTCGACGCCGGCTACCCGTCCTTCGCGCCCGACGCCTGCCTGGTGAATTGCTACGAGCCCGGCGCGCGCCTGTCGCTGCATCAGGACAGGGACGAGCGCGATTTCGACCAGCCGATCGTCTCCGTCTCGCTGGGGCTTCCCGCGACCTTCCAGTTCGGCGGGCCGAAACGGTCCGACAAGCCGCGCCGGATCCCCCTCCAGCATGGCGACGTGGCCGTCTGGGGCGGCTCCTCGCGCCTCCACTATCACGGCGTTCTCGCGCTGAAGGACGGCGACCATCCGGCGCTGGGACGCAGGCGGATCAACCTGACATTCCGGAAAGCCTTGTGATCGAGCAAGATCAGCCTCTGACGGACCGGAAAATGTTCACTGAACTTGCAAACCCCCTGCCGGAATGCGAAGCCGTTCCGGTAACGATATCGAACAAAGGAAAAACCCGTGACCTATAGAGCGATCCTGACCGCAGGCGCGGTCATCGCCACCGCCGCCGGCGCGACCATGCCGGCCTTCGCCGGCGAGACGCTGGATGCGATCCGCGAACGTGGATATCTCCAATGCGGCGTCAGCTCCGGCGTCGCCGGCTTCTCCAACCCCGACAGCCAGGGCATCTGGTCGGGGCTGGACGTGGATGTCTGCCGCGCCGTCGCCACCGCCATCCTCGGCGATCCGGAGGCGATTCGATTTTCGCCGCTGACGTCGCAACAGCGTTTCACCGCCCTGCAGTCGGGCGAAGTGGACATCCTGTCGCGCAACACGACCTGGACCATCTCCCGCGATACTGCGCTGGGGCTGAACTTCGCGCCGGTCACCTTCTATGACGGCCAGGGCTTCCTGGTTCCCAAGGCGCTGGGCGTCACCAGCGCGCTCGATCTCGACGGCGCCGCCGTCTGCGTGCAGATGGGCACCACGACCGAACTGAACCTGGCCGACTTCTTCCGCGCCAACGAGATGACGTTCGAGCCGGTCGTCATCGAAGCCGTCGACGAAGCCCACGCTGCGTTCTTCGCCGGCCGCTGCGATGTCTACACCACCGATGGTTCGGCGCTTGCCTCCATGCGGTCGACCGTCGCGCCGAACCCGGACGACTATGTCATCCTGCCGGAAGTGATCTCCAAGGAGCCGCTGGCCCCGGCCGTGCGCCATGGCGACGATGAGTTCTTCGACATCGTCAAGTGGACGGTCAACGGCCTGATCGAGGCCGAGGAGAAAGGCATCACGTCTGAGAATGTCGAGGAGATCGCGGCGACGACGACCAACCCCGATGTCCAGCGGATGCTGGGCGTGACCGCCGGCAATGGCGAATCGCTGGGCGTTTCCGAGGACTGGCTGGTCCAGGTGCTTCTCGCCGTGGGCAATTACGGCGAGATCTTCGAGCGCAATGTCGGCGTCGACACGCCGCTCGGCCTGGAGCGGGGAATGAACGCGCTGTGGACCGATGGCGGCCTGATGTACGCGCCGCCGCTCCGGTAGGGAGTTGAAGGACAGGCCGCTCCCCGGGAAAGTCGGGGAGCGGCCCGTCAGGCGGCCTGCCGCTCCTTCAGGAAATCCATCATCTGGTACGTCCAGTAGGTAAGCTGGACGGCGGCGACGCCGGCCGGTCCGCCGTTCCAGACAAGGCCGAAGGGGGCGAACCGCCGGTAGCGGTCGTCCTTTCCGGCAATCGCCTCCGCGACGACCCGCCCGCCGATGGCGGTCGTGTTCATCCCGTGTCCCCCGAAGCCCATGCAATACCAGACCCCTGGCTGGAGCTTCCCGATCTGGGGCATCAGGTGGCGGGCATAGGACATGAGACCCGACCACGCCGTCTCCACCCCGATCCCCTTCAACTGAGGATAGGTGGACACCATGGTCCGGGTCAGCAGTTCGGCAAGGCGTCGGGGCTCCGCCGTCCGAGTGGTGATCTTGCCGCCCCAGAGGATTCGCTCCCCGTCATCGACCAGCCGGTAATAGTCGCCCGCGCGCCTTCCATCGCCGATCGCGGCATTGGTGCGGATCGCCTCGGCGATGCGGTCCTTGGCCGGTTCCGTCAGCAGCACATAGGTCGCGATCGGGATATGGCTGCGCGCCAGCTTCGGCAGGAGGCGTCCGGTGTAGCCCCCGCAGGCGATAACGACATCCTTAGCGGCGACGCTGCCCCCGGCCGTTCGAATGATCTTCGTCGGGCCATCGAGTTCCATCGCCGTCACGCCCGAATCCTCGAAAATCCGGCCGCCCAGCCGCACGATCTCTCTCGCCAGCGCGCGGGCGTAGTTGAGCGGATGGAAGTGGAACGCCGCTGAATCATAGAGCGCCTGATGATATTTCGGGGAGCGCAGCACCTCCCTGACCTCCTCGCGCGTCCTGAATTCCAGCCTGTATCCGAAATCCCGCTCCATCATCTCCTGCCGCGCCTTCAGGCCGGCGGTATTCTCGTAGCGGCTGGTCTTCAGGCTGCCATAGACCGGCTTGGCTTCGGCGATGCCGAGAGAAGCGATGTTCTCCGCGACGATGCCCACACCTTCGATCGACAGGCGCATCAGCGCCGCGGAATCGTCCGGTCCAACGGCCCGCCTTATGTGGTCGAGCGACGCCGAATAGCCCGGCGACACGAAGCCGCCATTGCGCCCGGACGCCCCCCACGCCACCCGCTGCGCTTCCAGCACGATCACCTGCCGGCCGCTTCGGGCGAGATCAAGCGCGGCTGTGAGGCCGGCAAGCCCCCCACCCACGATGCAGACATCGGCGGCCTGGTCGCTGTCCAGCGCCGGATAGGGATCGTCGTTCTTCAGGGTGCGCTTGTAATAGGTGTCGATATAGGCGGACATGGGTTCCCGTGGCCGGTGCAGTGGAGGAAGGCCGCGACAACCGCCGCCCTGCCCCCGTGACTGCCACGGAAACGCGACCAAGCCAAGCGGCCGACCCCATCGGGATCGCTGGTAATTTGCCGTAGGAAGCCACTCCATGCTTGCGGATTGCGCCCTCAATGGTCGCGGAAGGCGTTTGAGCACACTTTACGAGTGTGTACAGCTATCGTATTAGCTACGGTCAGTCTAGCGCAGGGGAGATGGAGCTAATGAGTACTCGAGAAGATCTTAAGGATTGGGTTCTCTCTGCCGTTAATGCCGCAGGTGGTCAAGCTACGGTTGTTGACGTGGCCCGCCACATCTGGACCAACTATGAATCCGAACTCAGACGCTCCGGCAACCTCTTCTATACGTGGCATTACGATATGCGCTGGGCCGCAACGAAACTGCGCCATGAAGGGCGCTTAGCTGCGGCCGACAGAAGCGGAATCTGGCGATTGGGCTGAAGTTGCGCCAAGTCGGATGTCGCTCCCATCGCGTCACGAGGCGCAGAATCCGAGATTCTGGGTGAGAGTGGGTGCTGGAGCGGGCGAAGGGAATCGAACCCTCGTCGTAAGCTTGGGAAGCTCTTTAGAACTCACAACGACATCACTAAACATTTGAAATAACTGCATTTCTCATGCACGTCAATGCTTGAGAATGCACCAGAATTTTTTCTCTTTGTCCCAAATTGTCCCAACGGGAGGCGTGGCCCGATCCCCTCGGCAGCGGTTCCCTGTCGCTCCCTCGATCGAAGCTTCGGGCTTCGGCGCCAGCCGCTTTCGGACAAGATCTGGGACAAGGTGGGTCCGCTCGACCGGCGCGATTTTTTGACTACGCCTCACTGGAGCCTCTTGGCGTCATCGGCATCATCACTGCCTGGAACTCGCCGATGGTTGGCGCTCGCCAATATGCTACCGATGGCTTTGGCGGCAGGTAACTCCGTAGTCGTGAAGCCATCTGATCATGCGTCCGCGGCCACGCTCGAGTTCTGCTCGCTTATGGACAAGGCGGGGTTCCTCGCTGGCGTCGTCAACCGGGGACGCACGGACCGGGCGGGCGCTGGTTTCCTATGGAGGGCTCGACAAGGCCAGTCTCACGGCAGCGATGGCGCGGGCCGCGAGATCGCGGCTGCCACCGGGGCGCAACCTTATCCGGTCACTCTGAAGCTCGGCGCGAATCGTCGAACATCATCTTCGGTCGCAGGAGATCAGGCGCGTGCACCGCGTCTCCCGCGCATGCATACCGGTGTGATGTGAGTCGACACCTACCGTGCAGTCGCCGTTCAACCATCGTTCGGCGGCGTCAAGGACAGCGGGTTTGGACGGGAGCGAGGCGTTCGGAAGGGTGCCTGAGAGCGGGATGGTTCTGCTCCATGTCGGACGTTCCGATGGTCGCCTTCTCCTCGAATAGTCGCCATGCTTCTCCTCAGTGCGCCAGAATGCGCTGCGTCTGATCCACAAGATTGCTGAAGGCAGCTGGTTACTACCTTTTCCTCTAGTGGATTGATCGGATCAAAAGAGTCCGTTTCGGGATTCCCGTTGGTGCGCTGATGTGCGAGTCCGAGGGATGCGCAGTGGCATCTCCTTCACCGTATCCGCCGGCGACCGTCAGCGATTGCGCGGCCTCGTCGCGGACCCCAAGAGCCGACAGAAGCATGTCTGGCGGGCCCGTATCGTCCTGCTGAGCGGCGAGGGTCTGGGCACCTCGGCGATCATGACCGAGACGGGCAAGTCCAAGACCTGCGTCTGGCGCTGGCAGGAGCGGTTTATGCACGAGGGCGTCGACGGCCTGCTTCGCGACCGGTCCCGTCCGCCCGGCAAGATGCCGGTCTCGCCGGCGCGCGTCGCCGAGATCGTCCGCCTGACGCAGGAAGGGCCGCCGCACGAGGCGACCCACTGGACGTTGCGCGCGATGGCGAAGGTCGCCGGCATCGCGGCGTCGACGGTGCAGGCGATCTGGAAGGCCCACGGCTTCAGTCCGCACCGCTGGCGGCGCTTCAAGCTCTCCAATGACCCGGCCTTCGCCGAGAAACTCCACGATATCGTCGGCCTCTACGTATCGCCGCCCGCGCATGCCGTAGTGCTGAGCGTCGACGAGAAGTCGCAGATCCAGGCGCTCGACCGTACCCAGCCCGGCCTGCCCATGAAGAAGGGCCGCGCCGGCGCCATGACCCATGACTACAAACGGCACGGCACGACGACGCTCTTCGCCGCGCTCAACGTGCTGGACGGCACGGTCATCGCGCAGAACATGCAGCGCCACCGCCACCAGGAGTTCATCCGCTTCCTCAACCGCATCGAGCGCGAGGTTCCGGCGGACAAGGCGATCCATGTCATCCTCGACAATTACGCCGCCCATAAGAAGGACAAGGTCCGAGCCTGGCTCGATCGTCATCCGCGCTGGACCTTCCACTTCACACCGACCTCCGCCTCCTGGCTCAATGCCGTCGAGGGCTTCTTCGCCAAGCTCGCCCGGCGCAGGCTCAAGCACGGCGTCTTCCATTCCGTCGTCGATCTCCAGGCCGCCATCAACCGCTTCATCCGGGAATACAATGTCGACGACCCGACGCCCTTCGTCTGGAAAGCCGATCCCAACGACATCATCGCCGCCCGTAACAGAGGGTTCCAAACGTTGGAATCAATCCACTAGGCCAGGATTTCAGCGACAGGGGTTTGAACCAGTGATCCCTACGATGTCAACGCAGTATCGCGGAGGAAAACTCAAGCAAAACTGCACTTCTCCGAAGCTTAGAGCGCCCAAAAAGCGTCGAAAATAGTATGTTTTTACTGTCGTTGCACTTCATTGCACCTCATTGCACTTCACACTTACCACGACTTAGCCGGGTGTTTGAGCAACTTGAGGTTGCCAAACAGAGAGTGTATTCGTTCCGACCTTCAGCGTCACAAAAGGACCACTTCCAACAGTCTTTTCTACCAACGGCCCGTATGATCGCTGCATCTCCGGCCAACGTCTTGGCGGATGGTTCTGGCGTAGGGAATGGGGTATGACGGGTCGTCCATCTTTGACATCCGCCAAACCTTCGACTGAACCAATCCCCCCGATGACTCCGAACGAGATCGATGCACCGACCCGGCGGCCGAAGGTAGTCTATCTGGTGACGGAGGACTGGTATTTCTGGTCTCACCGCCTGCCGATGGCGGAGGCAGCGCGGGACGCAGGTTTCGATGTGGCAGTTGCGTGCAGGGTGAATCGACATGGCGACAAAATTCGTTCGCACGGAATCGATGTCCACGCTCTCGACTGGACGCGCCGCGCGCTTGGTCCGTTCGAACTCCTGAAGTCGATCCGTATGGTGGCGGCGTTGTACCGACGTGAGAAGCCGGATATCGTTCATCACGTTGCCGTAAAGCCTGTCGTTATCGGTGCCGCCGCCGCGCGTCTCGCTCATGTTCCTGCGATCTTGAGCGGCATAAACGGGTTTGGCTATTCATTCTCAAGCAGATCATTGAAGGCGAAAGTAACGCTCGCTATCCTCGGGCATGTGCTGGAACGCCTTGCGGGAAGACCGCGAGATCGGGTTCTTCTCCAGAACCCCGATGACCGGGATTTCCTAGTAAGTGAACTCTCCGTCCCGAAGCACAAGTCGTGCGTCATCCTGGGTTCAGGTATCGACACCGAACATTTTAATTCGAGTCCCGAACCGGAAGAAGGTCCGTTCACGATAGCCGTGGTCAGTCGCATGCTGGCGATAAAGGGGATCGATGTCGCCGTCGAGGCGCATCGGCTCTTGCGCAGGCGTGGGTGCAACGTTGTGATGCTGCTGGCCGGTGGCCCAGACCCACACAATCCGGCGTCATTCACGGATAGCCAATTGAACGCCTGGGCGTCCGAACCTGGAATTGAATGGTTGGGACATGTTGATGATGTTCGAACTGTCTGGGGGCGTGCACATGTCGCCGTACAACCGTCCCTTGGCGGGGAGGGGCTACCGAAGAGCCTCCTGGAAGCGGCGGCCTGCGGTCGACCGATCATCGCCACGGATGTCCCCGGATGCCGGGAGATCGCCCGAGCCGACGAGAACGCTCTGCTGGTACCGCCGAACGCTCCGGGGACTTTAGCCGATGCGATTGAAGCTCTCTACCGAGACAGGCACCTGAGGGAGCGCTTTGCCCTTGCTTCTCGCCGGATTGTCGAGAAGGAATTGTCGTCCAAGCAGGTCGGCGATGAGGTGGTCGCTCTATATGCCGAGATGGTTGGCCTTGCCCCTGTCGTCCGTGAAGAATGCCGGTAACGCACTCTCATACCAGATCCCGTGAATGCAAACTCACGCGGGGGATTCCTTTGAGTGGCGGAATGTGATTCACCATGGCGGCGACAATGATGAGGTTCGCCATGGCCGCCTCGATCCCGCTGCGAGCGGATTTCGATGGTTCCCATCTTCGCCGTCTGGCCTGGTCGGCGACGGACCCGGGGCAGGTCCGGCGGCTGCTGGCGCTGGCGGCGATCCGTGCTGGCGAGCCGCGGTCGGCCGCAGCGGCGATCGGCGGCGTCGGGCTCCAGACGGTGCGGGACTGGGCGCTGAAGTTCAATGCCGACGGGCCGGCCAGTCTGGTCACCGGCAAGCCGCCAGGCAACCGGCCGATCCTCGATGAGGCCCAGCGCGCGGAACTGCGCCGGATCGTCGAGGCCGGACCGGACCCGGCGGTCCACGGCGTCGTCCGCTGGCGCATCGTCGACCTGACCCAATGGGTCTGGGACGAGTTCCGGCTCTCGGTCTCCAAGCAGACGATGAGCCGGGAGTTGCGCGCCATGGGTCTCCGCAGGCTGTCGGCGGCCGCGCCATCACGCCCAGGACCCCGAGGCGGCCATGGCGTTCAAAAAAACTTTCCCGCGACCCTGGCGAAGATCGCGGCGCGCGACGCTCCCGGCCAGCCCATAGAGGTCTGGTTCCAGGACGAAGCCAGGATCGGCCAGAAGAACAAGATCACCCGCCGCTGGGCGCGGCGCGGCGCAAGGCCGTCGGCGCCGCATGACCAGCGCACCCGCTCGGCCTACATCTTCGGCGCCATCTGCCCGGCCGAAGGAAAGGCCGCCGCCATGGTCCTGCCCCGCTGCACTACCGACGCCATGGCGCTGCATCTCCAAGAGATATCGCGCGCCGTCGCCCCCGGAGCCCACGCCGTCCTCCTGCTCGACCAGGCTGGTTGGCACACCACCGCGAAGCTGCCGGTCCCGGCCAACATCACCCTGCTGCCGCTGCCGGCGAAATCCCCGGAACTCAACCCCGTCGAGAATGTCTGGCAGTTTATGCGCGAGAACTGGCTATCCAACCGCGTCTTCACATCCTACCGAGACATCCTCGACCATTGCTGCTTCGCCTGGAACCGGCTCGTCGAACAGCCATGGCGCATCACCTCAATCGGACTGCGCGACTGGGCCCATCGGTCATGATCAGTGAGTCTTGGTATGAGGCCGCGCTTCTGGCCGGCGGCGTAGACCCTGAAGCCCTTCTCCTTGGGCGCGTTGTGGCCACGATAGCCGGCGTCGGTGACGATCTGGGCGAACTCGCCGCCGACGCTCGCCTCGATCGCGGGAATGACCATCGCCAGCGTGTGCTCGTCATAGGGATTGCCCGGCAGCGCCTTGGTCGTACTTCACGGACGATAAGCTCCAATCAAATGAGTTCGCCAGAACGATTTGCTCAAGCGATACTACTGATCGGCTCAGGCAACCCCAATCATCGTGATGCCCGCCTCAGCAATACATCAAAGCCTGACACGCAAAGTGTTTCCTCAGAAATCTCACGAAACACAGTTGCCAATTGATGACGGTTGATGGGCAGGGTTTTCCATCGTCGCATCTCACCTACCTCCACCTCGAATCCCGCCTGCCGGAACAGCCCGGCCATCGCCTCGAAGTTTATGCGGTTGGTGTAGAAGCCGGAGCGTGAGAAGAAATCGGATTCCCAGAGCTGCTCGCTGAACCTTAGATTGTTCAGGCTGCCACCCAGATGGTCACGAAGATCGATCTGGTGCGAGCACACACCATCATCCTTCAAGATTCGGAAGAGCTCACGTTGAATATCGACGAACTCCCGCTTGCGAACGTGCTCCAGCACCGCTTGCGAGTAGACGAGATCAACGGACGATTCCGGCAGTTCGCGCAGGCTCGTCAACCCCTCGGTCAGGTAGCTCGCCTCGCAGGCCTCGATCAGTTCGCGAAGCGTTGTCATGCCCTCGATCGTTGGCGGATTCAGACCGGCCTCCCGGAGCTGGTGTACCAGCGGGCCATAGGTTTCTGGTTGCGCCTTCGCGAATGGCCCCACATCGACCAGAATGGCACGGGCGCCACGCGCCCGCGCGATAATCGCGGCGGCAACGCTGTCGCCCGGCCCAAGTTCAAGGATGGTCTTTCTGGCCAGCCTGTCTGAAAGCCCCGCCTGGGCCACATGCTCATCGAACACCCGCAGCGCATAGCCGGGCTCGTCCATATCCCCGTGCCGGAAGAGGCCTAGGCGCTGCCACAGCCCGTAACTCGCCGGCAGCCGGCTCAAGACCAGCTTGGCGCCGATCTTTCCCCACCAGGGTATTCTGCGTTTGAAACCCATTCGTTCCCTCTAACTGAGATCAGATTGATTGGCCAAGACGGCCCGTCTGGCCCGCTGCTTCCTGCCATACCGCATGGTAGGCTTCGATCATGCGTTCGATGCTGAATTTCTCAAGAATATGCGACTGGCAAGCTTGGCGCCGATCCTCCCATGCCGCGGGATCGAGCCGCGCCCCCAGGGCGACGGCGAGAGCCCCGGCCAGCGCCTGGCCGTCCCGAGGCGGCACCACCCATCCCGTTTTTCCCACGATCAGCGACGCATCGCCGACATCCGTTGTAACGCACGGGATGCCGCACGCCATCGCCTCGGCCAGTACGTTGGGGAAAGCCTCGCTGCTGCTTGAAAGCACATGGACATCCAGCGCGCTCATGATCGCGGGGATGTCGCTTTGCTGGCCGAGCAAAAGCACCCGATCGCGCACGCCTGCAGCCTCCAGCCGGCCGCACAGTTCAGCATTTTCGGCATCCACTCCGTACCCCGCCAAAATGCATAGGAACTGCTGGCCGTTCAACGAAAGCCGCCCCAAGGCGGCAATCAGGTTGCCGTGATCCTTCTGCGGATCGAAGCGCGCCACCATGCCGATGACAGGAACATCCGAATCGGAACTCCAGCCCATCCTAAGCCGCAACCGTGCCGATAGATCGGGGGCGAAACGAGTAAGGTCATAGCCATTTGGGATGATGCGGAACTTATCGCCGGCATAACCTAAGGCCCGGTGAACCTCGGCCGCCTGGTGCGAGCAGCAGACGATTGTTCGCGGCACGACGCCCGAAAGCCACGCACATGTTTTCGCGACCAGTATCGTCGACCGGCGGGACTTTCCCAGAACTAGATTGCTGTGGCGAATTCCCCAGCAGACCTCCCGAATGCCCGCAAGCCGCGCTGCGAGTCCGCCGATCAGGTCGGCGTGGTACATCCAGGTTTGCACCACCTGCGGTCTCTGTTGCCGTAACAGCATCACGAGCCGCAACAGAGCTCTCAGGGTCACTCCGCCGCGCGGCATGCCGAGGCAATACACGTCAACGCCAGCGGCCCGCAGCAGAGGGCCGTATTTGCCCTCATCCATCAGGGAAACCACGGCGTGGCGATGCACATCGTCGTAGGTGCAAAGACGGTGAAGAACAGCCTCTGCACCGCCATCGCTTAGGCCAGTGATGACATGCAGAATTTTCAATCGCAATCTCTTCTGAGCCCACAACTAGCTAAAAGCCCCAAACCGGCTGCGCGAATCGCGGAACCCACTGGATTACGCCGAACCCGGCGATGCCCCCCAGAGCGGTCCATTTCCGCCACGATGTCAGATGCAGGCACGCCAGAAGCACCAGAATTAGGCCACTTTCAAATATTCTTGCCGCAACTTCCACAAGGAAATATGTAGACAGATAAAAGCAGATTATAGCAACTTCTAGCGTATGTTGGCGCAGAAAGCTTTTCCCTTGCATGATCATCAGAACTAGGATCGAGGCCCAGAATAGAAACCCAAGGCCGGATACGTCCGCTGCCGTGAAGGAGTATACCTCCGCCTGCCGGGCTCCCAATATGGAAGCAATCACCCCTAGGCTCCATCCCAGTCCGAGGCCGAGGCTGGCGAACGCGGAAAGGCGGACATCCGGCCCTAAGCGGGACCAGCGGCTCAATGCCGAAATGGCCACTAGAAGCAGGATGAAGAAGAAGGAAGCGTGAATCAGGGGCGTCACCGCCAGCGCGGCGATCCACCAAGTCTTCCTGCGACTGAACCACCCCAGCAGGAATACGGCGATTGCAACTCCTTGACGCAAATGGACGATGTGATTCTTTACGATCTGCGGCAAGAGCAGAAACAGAAGCAGCCAAAAGGCATTGCGGGCATCGGCACGCAGCACTCTATAGGCAACGATAGTTGCGGACACGAAGATCAGGACGCGGAGCACATCCGCCGGCACCAGCACCGCGCCCAGTGCGGAATTGATTAATAGCCAGACCGGCTCATTCGTTATGAGCGGCAGCACGCCACGCTCAGCGTAGCGCAATAGAATTGCGAGCGACTCATCTGCGTAAACCAGATAGTTCTCGCGATCCTGGAAAAGAAGAATCGGCAGGGATGCGAGCGCCGTCCCGTAAATCAACGCGAACACTGCCGCGACGAGTCGCGAAGGCAACGTAGCTTTGATGCTCCAGGAGCACGACAAAACATGGTCAGCGGACGTCACGGCACCGTCACTCCAGACGATTCGCCGTACCCGCCTCGGCCGAACATCACATCCAGATAGCCATCCACCGCCTGATCCATCCCGAAATCCAGGGCACGCCGCGCGACGTCCGGCGGGGCGGAATCGTCGAGGGCCGCCGCCATGGCTCCAGCCATGGCAGACACATCACCCACCGGCACCAGCCTCCCCCAGCGGCCATTTTCCAGAATCTCCGCCGGGCCGCTTGGGCAATCTGTACTCACAACCGGTGCATCGCAAGCCATCGCCTGGATCAGAACCCCCGGTAGTCCCTCAAAAGCGGAAGAGAGCACAAACAGGGATGACCGACGCATCCAGGCAAAGGGGTTATCTACGAATCCCGGCATGGCGACGTCTTTCTGAGCACCGAGTTCGACAGCGAGAGTCATAAGATCATCGCGCATTATCCCATCGCCGAGGATCATTAGCCGCGCAGGACGCACCGAACGCAAACGAGCAAAGGCATGGATCAGGGTTGCGAAATCCTTTTGCGGCGCCAGACGTCCCGCAGCAAGGATAAGCGGCGGCGCATCGGGAGCAAGCCAGGGATGTGTCAGTGGTTCGTTGCTCTGCCTCAACAGAGTTTCGGTAACGATCGGGTTATGGACGACGGAAATACGTTCGCGAGGGAGATTGATAGCGATAGCCAGATCATCGGCCACTCCAGCGGACACAGCCACGATCCTATCGGCTCTTGGATATGCGGCGCGCATGAATCTAGGCACGAGCCATTGGCGGAAGCCGGGGGAAAATTGTTGGGTAACCGACAAATTGGCACGTTCGGATATCACCAACCGGGTCGGAATCTCCGCCAATCCCCGCGCCCACACAGCCACCACGTTGGCGTGGCTGAGAGCCGAAAACAGAACTCGAGGTTGCTCATGCCTCAAATATCGGACCAATCCCGGCAAGCTAAAAAATACTCCCCGGGATTGGAGGTCCACCACCCGCACGGAATGGTGATCTACGTCTTCCAGATAAGGGCCTTCTGCATTGGCCAATACTAAGTCCACAGACAGGCCGCGTGCGGCGAAGCCATTGGCCAATGTCGCCATCGCCCGTTCGGCGCCGCCGCCGCGCAGGGACGGAAGGTAGATCGCAATGCGATTACTGTTCGAAAGATCCATAACTGCTTAATCCAGATCGATTTTCCATTCCACGGACCATTCGCGCAGTAAACTCCACAGACGATTAAGCACTGCTTGCCCTTATCTACTCTCGGAGGTAAAAGACAAATTCATTGCACCCCATCCGCCCGCCACACGTCTTCAGGTCTTGCAGAGCAAAACCTCTATCGCGGAAAAACCGAAACACCTCCTCTGGCTTAGCTACTTCGAAAGGAAATCCCCCAAGCCAGTCAAGCATGTCATGCCATAGTGACATGCCCCTTTGAAGAGAGAGTCGGTCAGTGAAGGCGCGAGCAATCCATCGGCCGCCGATCAAATATGGCGTATGAATAACTAAAAATAGAATCGCAAGAATTGCTGATCTATTATAGTATTTTTTAACGAACATCCAATATTTGCTGATAATTCTCTGATCGTTGTAAATAGCCAAAAACAGCTTTCCCTTCGGCCCGACGGCAGGCGCAACAAGCGAGAATGACGCATACATTTGTCCGGTGTGGTGAAGAACGCCCCAAGAATACACGATGTCGAACAAGCCCAGCGAAGAGATATAGCCCTCATCGAGCACCGATCCCTGCTCCACGACCCACTGCGGATCGTCGGGAAAGTATCGGCGCTTAAGTTCGCCGGTGCAGGAAACCGACTGCGGGTCATAGTCGAAAGAATGTACAGTCGCCCCGAGCCGTCGCGCCGCAAGACTAAACAGCCCGCTGCCGGACCCGATGTCGAGAAAGGTCTTTCCCTTCAGGTCCTCAACCTGCAGCATCCCACACAATGACTGTTCCGCCTGGCGCACCCGTTCATCGTTCAGCACAGTAAGAAAGCGTGACCAGTTTTCGCCGAAAGCGAAGCGTTGCCCCGCTCTGACGTCTTCGGCATGTTGCGTATTCATCGGCAGCCATATCCGGATTGGAATGTCATGTTACCCGTCCGTGGCCTCACCCCGCTGACCTCGGCATGTCCATCGCTCTTGGGGAGGCTTCCTCTCCATGGTGATGGTCCCGCCAAGCCTGGAACATCAGCACATCCCACAAGTAATAATGCCATTGACGATCACCGCGCTGATGCTCCTGCCATTTTTGCCGGATCGGCGCCGGATCGAAAAAGCCTTCCTCACGTAGTCGACGTTCACTCAGCAACTCCTCGGCCCAGTCGCGCAGAGGCCCGCGTAACCAACTGTCGATCGGCACGCCAAAACCCATCTTCGGCCGCTCGATGAGTTCACGCGGGACGTAACGACGGAGCACCTGCCGGAGTAGCCATTTTCCTTGTCCGTCGCGGATATTAAATGTGGCGGGAAACCGCCAGGCCAGTTCAACCACCCGATGATCAAGCAACGGTACACGAGTCTCCAGACTTACAGCCATCGCCGCCCGGTCAACCTTGGTCAGGATATCGTCCGGCAGATAGTTGAGAGCGTCGGTGAGCATCATATGGGGCAGCAGCCCGTTGTCGGCCTGAAGTGCCGGTCGGTCGGGCTCCACAGAGCCAGGCACAAGAGCGGCCGGATTTTTCCAGTGGGAGATCATCTGCCGATAAAAGGTCGTGCCATCCCGCGCCGACAGCATTTCCGCCAACTTATGCAAACGATCGCCGGACGCATTACTCCGCAACAGCCCCGGCATCAGCGAAAGCAGGGCATCCCATTGCGCCGGGCGGAGGTGACGCATCATCGCCGCGCTGGCCCGGCGGAGCGGGTAAGGAACGCGCCCGAATTTCCCCCACAGCTTCTGGGTAAGAAAGTAGCGGCCATAGCCGCCGAACAGTTCATCTCCCCCATCGCCGGAGAGGGCCACCGTGACATGCTGTCGGGCCAGTTGCGCCACCAGGTAGGTCGGGATCTGCGACGAATCCGCAAAAGGCTCATCCCAGATAGCGGGCAATTGCGGGATAACCGCCAGCGCCTGTTCGGGCGTGACGTACAGCTCCGTGTGGTCGGTGCCCAGGTGCCGGGCCACAGCCTTGGCATGCTGGGCTTCATTGTAGCCCTGTTCATGAAAGCCGATGGAGAAGGTGCGCACCGGTCGGGAGGAACGCGCCTGCATCAGCGCTACCACGGTGGAGGAATCTACCCCTCCGGAGAGGAACGCTCCCAGCGGCACGTCGGCGAGCTGCTGCCCGCTAATGGCCTCGGCCAGTTGCGCCTCAAGAGCGCCCACCGCCTCCTCCGGACTGCCTTCGAACGGAGCGGCCAGCCCGGCGGCGGCGACCTCCTGCAGCGACCAGTAAGGGCGCGGCTCCGGCCAGTCTCCCGGTGCCGCCGCACCGGAAAAGGCCACCCAACTGCCGGGAGTCAGCTTGCGGATGTTCCGGTATATCGAATGCGGGGCGCCGATGGCGTTGTGGCGTAGCAGCAAGGTCAGCGCGTCGCGGTCGATCTCGCCAACAAAGGCCGGGTGCATCTTTAGCGCCGTAAGCTCGGACCCGAACAGCAGCACCGGTCCCTGCCACCCGTAGTACAGCGGCTTTTCGCCCAAACGGTCGCGGGCCAGCGTGAGCGTGCGTTCCGCCCGATCCCACAGCGCCAGGGCGAACATGCCCATAGTCGCCTGGAGCGCCTTTTCCACGCCCCAGGCCTTGAAAGCCGCCAGCAGGGTTTCCGTATCCGCATGGCCACGCCATTCAGGCGCGGCGCCCGCACGCTCCAGCGCCGCCCGCAGCGCCATGTGGTTATAGATCTCGCCGTTGAAGGCAATCACGAACCGGCCGCCGTCCGACACCATGGGCTGATGGCCCGCGGGCGACAGGTCCAGCACCGCCAGCCGCCGATGCGAAAGCCCGATGCCCGCCTCGACATCCAGCCACCGCCCGCCATCATCCGGTCCGCGATGTCGCAGACACGCGCCCATGTTGTCCAGCAGCGACGGCCACCGGGATGCGGGCACACGAATATCAGGATCAAGGAAGCCGGAGAAACCGCACATCAGACGACCGTGTTCAATTCAATTCCACTCTACTGACACGAATCTTTCGACACATCGACTGAACGTCATTCATCGGCGTTCTTCTTCGCGATCATAAACACATTGTTATAAAATCCTTCGGTCCGGTCTAGTTTATCTAATATTACTCCTATAAAATTCAAAATTGCTGTGAATATGATATTAATCGGAAGAAGAAATGCCTTTGCCAGACGAAGAGGGAAATTCAGGTTGAGCGTGTTTTCCCACCAATTAAGAAGCATGATGGCAAGAGTTGACCCTATCCCACCCTGACATTCAAGAGACACGACCTGCATACGAGGAAACAACTGGCGCGCGCCGTATTTAGTGAATCGCCGAAAATCCCACGGCTTCCCATGTTCGTTATAAAGAAAGGGGAATGACACGATCAACGATCCGCCGGGCCTGAGAACCCGTCGAATTTCAGAGCATACGTGATTGAGGTCTTCCACATGCTCCAACACCTGCGTACACAACACTACATCGAAATGTTTGGAGGGCAGCGGCCACGTTTCGTAGCTGGTTACAACTACATCCACCGCAGGGCCGGCGCTAACGTCTAGCCCAGTATACTCGGCAACCGGTCCGAACCATTTTCGATAAGGCTTCGTGCCACAGCCGACATCGAGCACACGTCGATCCGCCTTTCCCGATCCGATATCGGGTAACAACGAATGCAATCGTGCATATAGCGGACGAGCGTCGAGCCATTGAAAATGCCAAGGCTGAACGTTCGGATGCTTGCCGCAGACAGCCTCATATACTCTGTGATATAGGCTCCCCAGTCCACTTTCAGTCATGGCGGGCGATGTCATCGAATAAATCTTCCCAAAGTTGCAGGATGTGCGGCTGCGAGAGACGCTCACGAACTTCGGTCGCCCGCAGAGCCATGACGTGGCGTCGTTCATCGTCGCAGATCAACTCGCACATCCCGTCGGCCAGACCGGACGAACCTTCTTTCAGCGGCACTAAGAGGCCATCGATTCCCGAACGTATGATGTCCCTGGGGCCGGTATCACAGTCGAAGCTGACGGCCGGACAGCCGCTGGCCATTGCCTCAGCAAGGACATTCGGAAACCCCTCAAACCGTGAACTCAGCACAAACAGATCAGCGCGAGCGTACCAATCCCGGATATTTCCGACATGTCCCGGCAGATGAACTCTGCCCTCAAGGCCCATCCTTGCGCGTTGCGTTTCTAGAGCCAACCGATCCTGCCCTTCGCCGACGATCACCAGATGCCAATCTGGATTGGCGCTAGCCAACCGTGCGAACGCATTCAGCAGCGAATCGAACCCCTTCTGCGGCACAAGTCGTCCCACTGCAAGCAACAGCCGGCATCCGTCGGCTAGCGTCCCGGCTGGCGACAATCGGGGCTCGCCATCGGGTAGCGGCCAGGGGACGGGGTTGGGGATCACCGTCGTTCGACTTCCAGGACAGTTCTGTTCAAGCCAGCGCGCGTTCTCAATCGTCAGGGCCACGACTGCCCGCGCGCGCGGATACGTCCAGCGACGCAAGGCCGCCCATGCCCGCCCGACAGGCAACATAGGGGGATAAACGCGCTCGGAAACCACGACCGGGATACGAGTGCCACAGACGGCGAGCAGCGCCAGAACGTTCGCCGTCGTCATCATGGCAAGCACGACATCCGGCGAAACCTGCCGCAGAGCACGACGGATTGCCCAAACGCGCCGAAGGTTGGCGGCAATCGCAGAAACGGGCGACGCTGACTCGCCCGCTGCGTTCAGCGCGATGCGCCGGACACCCGGATTGAAGGCGTAGGCATCCATCGATCTTGCGGCCAGCGTCAGGATGGTCACCTCCCAGCCTCGCCCGCTCCAGGCATTGGCCAGATTGGCTGTTACACGCTCCGCACCTCCCCCGACCATGGAATGAATAACGAAAGCGATTTTCAAGAACGACGCGCCTCGAACAAAAACGTCTCGTCTCTTCCGTGCACAGAGAGTGAAAGGAGAGCCCGTTTGATCAGCCACAGCACCTTGCCCTTCCAGTTCAGGCGCCGTCGGTCTGAGAAATGGCATCTCCGGATGCTCACGGAACCGAATCTGGTGGACAGCACTGTAGCGAGGCGTCCGCGGCTGAAGCTCTGTACATGCCCCCAGCGGTGAAACTGCTTACCGCAATCAGGACAAACCGTCTGGCTGGGAAGCAGGTTCTCGTCGGCCGGAACGGTTCCGAGAAAGCATCCGTCCGGCTTGAGGACCCGCAACACCTCAGGCAGCGTCAGGCTGATTGTTTCATCATCCAGATGCTCAAGAACCTCGCTCATCACTACGGCATCGAAGAAAGCGTCCGGGAATGGAATCGCCGTGGCATATCCGACCTTCGCCCTCTCCTTCAAATTGAGGGAATCACGCAGGTTCTGAATGCTGCGTTCGCTTGGATCAAGACTGAAGATCGAAACGCCAATTTTAAGCGCCATTACCTCGAAACTACCGTCTCCGACCCCGATATTGAGCACCTGGTTTCCTTTTCGGACATGTCGGAGAAGCGTAGTAAACCGAGGCGCCGCCCCGAAGGTTTCGCGTAGCTTCGGGTC
Organism: Inquilinus sp. CAU 1745; assembly: GCF_039839375.1. Classification (NCBI taxonomy): domain Bacteria; kingdom Pseudomonadati; phylum Pseudomonadota; class Alphaproteobacteria; order Rhodospirillales; family Rhodospirillaceae; genus Inquilinus; species Inquilinus sp. CAU 1745. The sequence continues at coordinate 180,800 of NZ_JBDOQU010000003.1, read as the reverse complement.
GTTTTGAAAGGCATCCCATAATTTGTCCTGCTTCATAAATACTGCCCTATCCCAATGTCTTTGGTCGCCGTTGAAATTCCTTTGATCAGGAAGCCACTGCCTGCATCCAGCGCGACCATTTTTTCCGGTTTGCCCTCCAGAAACTCATCAATAGCCTTCGTCGCGCCCGGACACGTAGTGAACCCATAATCATCGCACAATAATATCCCACCTTGATTGATACGATCATAGAAAAACTCGATGCTATCGCGCGTGGGCTCATAGAGATCAACGTCTATATGGACGAATGAAAATCTTATATTTTCGCAGTTGGCGAACCGTTCCGGTATCCACCCCTTATGAACCTGGATATTGCCGAAATTCTCGAGATTGCGTCGAACTAAATCCTCTCCAACCGCAAGATTGCCCTTCGCCCAATGCGCCCCGTCCAAAACGCTTGGCTCGGACAGACCCTCAAATGAATCGAATAGATGATGAACACGAGCATAGTTCTTGTTCGATCGGTTGGCTGCACAGATCAACCATGAAGAAGCACCACGAAACACCCCACATTCCGCAGTGTCCCCGGGCACGCATGAGGTGAGCCGCAACAACTGAAGCAACATCCATTTTCTATGGGTATTGAACCCATCCGGCTCTTCGAATTTCCGCAGATATTCGTTGAATTCCGGATCATCCCACCAGTCAAGCTGCGGCCAGGAAAATCGATAGTTTGGAAATAACCAGTGACCAAACGTCTTCAACGCATTCAGTTTCCGGTCTTCTCTTCTGGAAAGACTATTTCGAAGAAATTTTAAAAACTTCTTGGTCATTTTTTCTTCATCAAGACAAAAATTTGGATAAACCAGGAGATCGCATAGATGGCGCTGGTCGCCAGGGTGATTCCCGCCGCGTCGAGATACCTTATCAGCACCGCGTTCAGCAACAACTTCGCAAGAATCGCCGCAATAGCCACCCCCAGCAGGACGTCATAGGCCTTCAGCACGGCAAACCATTGGACGAGCACGATTCCCGCGAAATAGAATGGCAACTGCACGAGCCCGAACCGCAGCACATGGGTCACTGCAACTGTATCGGCCGGAGTGAAGGCGCCCCGCTCGAACAGCAGCGCGACACCCCAGGGCGCCAGCGCCCAACCGACCAGCATCGCGAGCAGGCCCGCCCCGAACATCAACCAAGCCCATGTCAACGCCTGTCGGCGCCCCGTCCCGGCGCCATCTTTCGCCACCGCCCCGGCCAAGGTGGGCAGAATGGCGCGGGCGATCGCCACGGCGCCAAGTCCTGTGATCAGGGCGATGATCCGGTTGGCGTAGCCCAAGATGGCGATTGCGTGGTCACCTATGGCGGCGGCAAAGAACTGGTCTATCGGAGTCATGAACCCCATTACCAATTGTCCCAGAGCCATGACGCCGAAAGCGTTGTAGACGCTCGTCCAATGAGACGAACGATGGGTTGCGGCCACACCGCCCAGCCCGCCATCGGCATATCGTGTCATCCGCGCCAGCCAAGCGCTCTGTAGAGCCCCACCCAGCAAGGCTCCCCAAACCAATGGACCGGTGCCCGATCCGGCCGGCGCAAGCAAGACGAGAACGAGGATTCCGAATGCCGGCATCGCCTCGAGGAACGTGTACCCATATGTCTGGCGGCTCTGCAGGCGAATGGAGAGATAACCTGCGGCGATCGACAACAGCGCGAACGGCGCCAGTTGCCGAACCATGGACTGGGCTAGCACGCGGGTGTCCGCCTCCAGGTTGCCGGCAATGGCATCGATGATCCATGGCCCGGCGAAAAACACGAGACAGGTCGTGGCCAACCCCAGCAGCAGCGCCGTGCCGTTCAGTTCGGCAATGAAACGGGCACGTTCGGGTGCGTTGTGGGCCAGCGTCACCAGACGCGGGACCAGCACCATTGTCCCTGAAGACCAGAGCATCACCGGGAGCCAAGTGACAATGGTGAAAGCCAGCAGATACGCATCGACCTCGCCGCTCACCCCATAGCGCCAAGCAACCGCCATCTCCTTGCCCGCCGCAACCAGCTTCGCGGCGAGCACAAAACCGCCCACCGAAAACATGGCCCAGGCAATGCGTTGATGATTGGAATCCGCCTGTTGCAATCGTCGGGGCAACATCCTGACGAGAAAGGATTTCAGCGGGGAACTCCATAATTCCCTGTTGAAGAGACGCGATCCCTCCTGCGGCAATAAGCTGAAATCTCTGCGGCAGCGAGAATGGCCTTATTCATTGGGCGGAAACTTGTCTAGCTTTGGTAAAAAATTCTGCAACCAAGGCGATTATCAGGCCTCCGACCAAACCAAACGCAACCGACAAAGCCAGCACCAACGGAGGCCTTGGGGACGCAGGCACGTCGGAAGCCAGAATGCTTCCAACCTGATGGGAGGGAAACGTCATAGGCGAACTGAGACGGACACGTACTTCACTAATCTCGGCCTCAATTTGCGCGAGACGTTCAGCAAGATCACTCTTCTCGCTAAGCAGCAGCATGGCCAGTATTGGGTCTGTCGTGCGGAGCGCTTGGATGCCCGCATCGTACTCCCGCAAGGTTTCCTGAACCTCCGAATGGCGTTCCGCCAGAACGTTCGATCGGTCCAAGAAAGGGGAAATGGCGTCATCGTAGGCAATTTGATGAGCGCCGAGGAGTCGCGCTAGTGTCTGTTCAATCGTTTGGCGCGCCGCTTCGGGCGTACTGCCGACAGCAACAATATCAAGTATGGCGGGCCAGACGTCACTCTGAGCGGTTATGGAGACTGATTTTAACTCACCAGATCCTACCAGATCAGATGAAGACTGCAGCAGTTCTGCAGAAGCGACGGTTGCGGAGACAATCGGTATGGATGCGCGATCCTCCCCACTGTCACTCCTTACTTGGCCAATCTGAATCTTTGCCGAGGCTTCGAAGACGGGTGGAGAAAACAGAGCGAACGCTACACCCGCCGCGACAAACGCTATGAATCCCACAAGGACCCAGACCCAACGCCGCATCACAATGCGCCAGAGATCAATTAAGCTGATCTCGTCATCCGGAAAACGGGCATTCTCAGCGAGATTGCCCGCATAGGATCGATCAAGCCGTCCCTCGGTGGAGTTGGCATGTTCAGTCACATTTGGTCGCCTGGAAAACTGATGGTGAACTCTCTGGGCTTCTCTGATTGTGGATTGGGCAGCCTGATAGCATACATTGAAGGGCTGGCCAGCCTCATATTTGAGAAGCAGCCATATGGGATCGATGGTTCATATGGCCGGCGCGCGGCCGGCTGTCCGGTCCCCGACATGGGCGCTACGCGTAGGCGCTTTTCAGCGGGTCGACGAGATCGAGCCGTTCCCAGGAGAAGCCGCCATCGGCTTCCGGGGTGCGCCCGAAATGCCCGTAGGCGGCGGTGCGGGCGTAGATCGGCCTGTTGAGCCCCAGATGGGTGCGGATGCCGCGCGGCCTGAGATCCATCAGGTCCCGGAGCGTGCCCGACAGCCGGTCCTCGTCCACCTTGCCGGTTCCGTGGGTGTCGATATAGACCGACAGCGGCTCCGACACGCCGATGGCGTAGCTGAGCTGGATGGTGCAGCGGTCGGCCAGCCCGGCGGCGACCACGTTCTTCGCCAGATAGCGGGCGGCATAGGCCGCCGAACGGTCGACCTTCGTCGGGTCCTTGCCGGAGAAGGCGCCGCCGCCATGGGGGGCCGCCCCGCCATAGGTGTCGACGATGATCTTGCGTCCGGTGAGGCCGGCGTCGCCGTCCGGGCCGCCGATGACGAACCGGCCGGTCGGATTGACGTAGAACTGATCCTCCGGGCACATCCAGCCCTCGGGCAGGACGTTGACGACGTGGGGGCGCACGATCTCCCGGATCTCATCCTGGTCCAGCCCCTCGGCATGCTGGGTGGAGACCACGATGGAGGTCGCGCCGACCGGCTTGCCGTCGACATAGCGCAGGCTGACCTGGCTCTTGGCGTCCGGGCCAAGGGCGGGCTGCGCGCCGGAATGGCGCGCTTCGGCCAGGCTCTTCAGGACCGAATGGGCGAAATGGATCGGCGCCGGCATGAAGGCGTCGGTCTCCCGGCAGGCATAGCCGAACATGATGCCCTGGTCGCCCGCGCCCTCATCCTTGTTGCCCAGGGCGTCGACGCCCTGAGCGATATCGACGGACTGCTGGTGGACCAGCACGTCCACCTTGGCGTCCCGCCAGTGGAAACCGCCCTGTTCGTAGCCGATCTCCTTGACCGCCTGCCGGGCGACATCCTCCATCACCCTGGCCGTCACGGCCTCGGGTCCGCGAACCTCGCCGGCGATGACGATGTGGTTGGTCGTGCACAAGGTCTCGACCGCCACCCGGGCCTCGGGCTGGGCGGTCAGGAAGGTGTCGACGATGGCGTCGGAGATCCGGTCGGACACCTTGTCCGGATGGCCTTCGGACACGGATTCACTGGTGAAGACGTAGTTTCCCTGACGCACGGCGGGCCCTTCATTCTGACGGTCGGAAGCGGGGATGGCGTCAATCCATGGCGCGCAACCCGCCGTTTCTTGCAAGGAAGCGGCGGACGGTCAATGAAAAGCTTCATCGGTAGCAGCTTCATATTCCGCTCCGGAAACACGTAATACCAAGGTCCTCTAGTCATGGTTCATGAACGTTATTACAGCGTCTGAGTGTTTTACCATGAGCGTCACTAAACGCTATTGTCAGATATCTTGTTTCCACACGGATTCAGCGGATCCATGGCGCATACTGCGATCAAAATCGACCCGCCGAGTGCTTCCGATGAACAATTCCCACCCTCTTGCCGACTTCTCCCGAAACTTCCTGCGATTTCCGCAGACTGCCGGCTGGTGGGAGGAGTTGCCGGTTTCACCCGCACGGGGTGCCACTGACCATGTTTCCCATTTTGCCGACTCGTCCGCTCGTTTCCGCAAACATCCGTCCGTTGCCGCTGATCCGCTCCCACGGCCGGTTCAGAACGGTCTTTCCCGGCGCGCAATCGCCACCGAGCAGGGCCTCGACCAGGGCCGGCGCCTTCGCCATGCCGGCGCCAGAGACACGCATTCGCTTCATGGGCAATTTAGCGGGAAGTGGGGCGGCACTGGCAGCAGTTCCCGCATATCAGCGTCCGGACGCGAGAGGAGGTCGCCCTGATCGACACCCTCGCGGCCCCTGGCCGAGGCGCGTTACCGCCCCCGATCGCCATGGCCGCCGGCGGCGGTTTAACGGACGAGATCCTGTGCGTAGATAATTCTGATCCAATCCGGCAGGATGGGCAAAGCGGAGAGGAGCCACCCCTTGGCGAAGACGAGGCACTGCGTCGGGAGCATATTCAGCTTGGAGTTATCGTAGACCATACCGCGGTCAGCCTTGAGAACAGCCTCCCGAATGAGAGCCCCACCGCGTACGTAGCGGGCGCGAATCTTATCCTCTGGCACGGTGTGACCACCTTCACCGACACGCGCGGAAACACGGGCAACCGAGAGATCGGGAGAGTTCACGCCGACATGCATGACGATGACGGTGAAGCCTCTTGTGTGCGCCTCGTCGATGAGGTCGAGCTTCGAGGGATGTGAGAAAACGGTTTCGGTGACGAAATCCCGGCCCTGCGCGAGGAAATCGGCGCGGCGAGCGGTGGCCAGGCGGGCGGCCTGGTAGGAGGCGGCGGGAGAGGGGTCGCCCAACTCGTCGCGCTGGATGATGTCTGCATTAATGAAAGGACCCGCGAAGCGGGGCGCCACGCGGGTCACGTAGAGGGTCGACTTGCCGGCGCCATTGGGCCCGGCAAGCACGATCATGGTGGGACTCATGCTTCGGGCTTGGCCTCCGCGCGGACAAGATTGCCCGCGACATCAAGGCCCACACCGAGGCCGAGTTGGCGTCGCCGGGCGAAGAAGGCTTCCTCTTCTGGTCCGGGCCGGGCCATCATCACTGTGAAATTCTCGAGCCAGACGTCCTTCTCCTCGTCGGTCAGCTCGGTGGTCCCGATCTCTCCGGCCAAGGCCGCAGCGATCCGGGCATGGTCGAAGTTTCCGGATTTTTCAATGGCGCGGCCGATACGCACCCAATGGGTGATCTGGCCGGCAACGGAGCGGCTCTGTAGCTCAGACTCGCGGCGAACAAGGTTCATCAGATCGTCGCTGAGCTTCACGGATTGGGCCATAAGGAGAACCTCCTAGGGATATCATAGGTAGCATTTTGCCACCTATTCGTCAAGCTTGGCCATCGACGGCAAATCATTCGGCCGCATCGCCCATTGGCAGCCGTTCGCGGGCATGTAGAGGATCACATCCATAACGTAGTGGAGCGCCCTGGTCCGTAGCCGGCCAATCAGCTAAGCATTTGATATTAAATTGTTTTCCACTTTTTCATTATTTCGAGGCACAGAGAGTGGAAAACCCATTTGTTTCAATGGGCTACAGCAGAAACGCGTTCTCCACTCATCAATGCCCGGCAGGGTGAACCGCCTCCGGGGAAGCCGGGGCGGTTCAGGGTTGAAAAGCGCCTGAACTCATGAGCGCCCAATCCCGAGGCGACATCGGCGCATGGTCCAAGCCAATGTCCGCCTTGCCATGAGGCCGCGATCAACGCGTTCTTCTCAGCAAACCTCCCGACTACTCTCGATGCGGATTTCGAGACCTATATAGACTGACAAAAACCCCAGAAAATCAACAATTCCAAACATTCTATAAATTATTATTCCAAATTTATTTGTGTTGATGCCGATTGTTCCTAGTTTCTCTTGAGGAATTACCTTCAGGAGACTTCAATGACATCGATACCAACCTTCTACACTGTCGGCGAGACCGCCGAGTTGCTCCGAGTAAGCGACCGGACGATCCGCCACTGGATCGCCCGTGGGCACCTGCATGCCGTCCGCATGGGCGATCGCGGTATCTGGCGGGTGCCGGGCGACGAGATCAAACGGCTTCAACGCGGCTGGTGAGCAGCTTCCGCCATCATGCCGGTGTCGTCGGCTTGCGCTACCTCCGCCTCGTCCCTTTCCTGCCTCCAACCGCATTTCCGAACATTTCAGCAAACCGCCGGCGATTGCCGGCTATCCGGTCCCGCTCCGTGCGGCGGCGGCCCTGACGGGCGATCCGTCACCGCACGGAGCGGGACCCAATAAAGAGAAGATTTTCGATGAACCAGATTTCCAATCCCCACGACATTCTCCCCTGCCCTGCCTCGTCGACGCTGCTGTCGGCGGCGCCGACGCTAGCCGACGTCATCGCCGCCGTCCTCGCCTCCGAGATGAAGTCCGAAACGGCGACGCGGATCGCCGGCGACATCCGCATCGTCGCCAACTGGCTCGACCGGGATCCCGCCGACATCGCGGCCCACCCGGGCGTACTGCGCCAGAAGCTGACCAGCATCCACCACGAACATGTCGGTCTGTCGGCCAAGCGTCTGGCCAACATCCGCTCCAACATGCGGCGCGGACTGGAGATGATCGGCCATGTCGACAATCGTCCGTCGTCGAAACCGATCGATCGGCTCGACGGCCCCTGGCGCGATCTGTGGGACCGCATCGCCGGGACCTGGCGGGCGCCGCAGCTGTCGCAGCTGATCCGCTACTGCACCGTCCACGGCGTCGCTCCCGAGGAGGTGTCGGACCAAACGTTCGATGCTTGGGGCGCGTGGCGCGCCGCCGGCACCGGCTCGATTGCGAGCGATCCGCTCGTCGCCGTCGCCAGGGCCCGGCGGGCCTGGAACAACTGCGTCGCGCATGTGCCTGACTGGCCGCGCCAGCCGGTCACCGTTGAGTCCCGCCGGGTGCGGGTGACGCGCGACCTCGACGAATTCCCGGAAGGTTTCCGCGAAGATCTAGCGCTGTTCCGGGCCAAACGCGGCCTCAAGTCGGCGGGCGCCACCAAGTGGCGGTTCCACGAGGCGGCCGGAACCGAGGAGGAGCATGTGCTGTCGGCCAGCAAGACCGAGCATTGCATCGCGGCCCTTCGCCTCGCGGCGACCGCGGCCGTCGAAGAGGGGATGGTGCCGCTCGATGAGATCACCGATATCGGCTCGATCCTGAGCGTCGAAGTCGCCGACGCGACGATCCAGCACATCATCGACCGCAACGGCCTCTCCGAATATGTGCTGACCGTCGCCAAGAATCTCTCCAGCGTCGCCCGGCGCTGGCTGGATCTGTCGTCGGAGGACCATGCCGAATGGCGCGCGTTCACGAGCGCCGTGCTGAAAATGCTCAAGCGCAAGATCAACTTCGACAAGTTCGCAATGACGCGAACGAACCGCCGGCGCCTCGCGCAGTTCACGGACCCGCAGGCGGTCAGCCGTCTGTTCTCTTATCCCTGGTCGGTGCTCGACGAGCTCGAGATCGAGCGCAAGCTGCGCCGGACCGTCACGCACGAGATGGCCCTGAAGGCGATGTCGGCGGTGGCGGTCGCCATCCTGACGACGCTGCCGCTGCGCCGCGGAACCCTGCACCTGCTCCGGTGGGACGAGCACGTCACGCTGCCGCTGCGCAGGGGCCAGGGACGCCTCGCGGTGTCAGGGCATGAGGTCAAGAATCGCCGGGACCTCTCGGCGCCGTTGGCGCCCGAAATGGTGGACATCCTCCGGCTCTATCGGCGGCATTACCAGCCAGCGCTGACCGACGGCTCCGACAACCAGCATGTCTTCCCGGCCGGGAACGGCGCCGGGCCGCGCGGCCCTGGCCAGCTCGCGACGAACGTCGTCACCCGCGTCAACGCCCGCACCGGGCTGATCGTGAACCTGCACCTGTTCCGCCATCTCATGGCGACGCTGGCCCTGGCAAAGGCATCCGAGACTGTCGACATAGCCAAAGCCGCGTCGCTCGTCGAAGGCCTACTCGGCGCCTCGCCGGGCAGCAAGATCATCAACCGGTACGCGGAACTGACGACGTCGATGGCGGCCGCGTGGACGGACGAGAACATCGCTCGGCCGCACCGGCCCAAGAAGACACTGCACAGAAGGGAGTGGCGGCGATGACCCGCGCGACGATCCAACGGCTGCCGCTCGAGCAGTGGCCGGCCGCCTACCGAAACGCCTGGCGCGAGAACATCAGGCGCCAGCCCTGGAACGAACGCTATGCCCGCCGGATCCGGGGCGGGGTCGAGTGCTGGTTCGGCTTTGCCGGCGGCGATCTCCTGCCGACCCCGGATGACGTCTTCGCCTACGAAGCCGCCCTGCGCCAGCGTCTATCTGAGCGAACCGCGATCGCCTACATCCAGCATCTGGCGTATGGGATCCAGATCGCGGCGCCCGCGGGCGATTGGCGCTGGCTCGTCCGCCACGCCCTCGACCGGCTGCCGCGGCCCGTCCCCCCGGAGCGAACACCGGCGCCGCCGCGCAAGCGGCGGTACTGTCTGCCGGTCGCCGACTGGCCGGCGTCATGGCGCGAAGGCTGGCGCGACGTGACCGGCCTGGCGTCGGCGTCGCGCTACCTGCATCGCCAGTCCGGGCCGACAGCGGACTGGTCGGACAGCTACCGCAAGCGGATCGAGCGCGGCGTCGGCGTCCTGGCGGCTTTCGTCCGGGAGCATGACCGTCCGCCGGCGCTCACCGACGAGCTGGTGCACGAGTGTCTCGACTGGTGCGCCGACCGCGGCGTCAGCGGGCAGTCCATGGGCATGTATGCCGAAGAAATCCACCGCGCGTTCACGCTGATGAAGCCTGGCCTTGATCTGGGCTGGCTCCGTGATCTGGTCGACGAACTCGCCCGGGCGCCGGCGATCCGGAACAAGGCCGCGCGCATCGTCCGGGTTCATCAGCTCCAGCAGAAGGGCCGGGATTTGATGCGCGACGCCGGCCGCCGGCCGCTGACGACTGAAACCGCACTCCAATACCGCGACGGGCTGATCCTCGCGGTCTGGGCGGTGCGCCCGTGCCGCCTCAGCAACTTCGTCGCGCTGACGATCGGCGAGAGCCTGGTCGTCAGCGATACCGGCGCGTCGATCGTCATCGACAAGACCAAGAACGGTGATGGCTACACCGCATGCTGGCCACCGGTTCTGTTCAAGCCGCTCCAGATCTATCTCCAACTCTACCGGGAGTACCTCAGAAACGATCGGCCGGACGACAAGCGCCTCTGGCTCGGCCGTGACGGAGCGGCTCTGACGGCCGGAGGGTTGTCGCGACACTTCGGAAATCTGACCGTCCGCGAATTCGGCCATCGCATCAACCCACACCTGCTGCGCGACTGCGCCGTCACGTCGATCGTTGAGACGGATCCGCGGGAGGTGCTGAGAGCCTCGGCGCTCGCCGGCCATCGCGACCCACGCACCACAGACAGGCACTACCAGCACGCGACCAGCTATGCCGCCGCCGAACTCACATACGACCTATTGGCCGGCTACCGAATGCCACCGGCCCCGAAAACCAGAACCCGAAAGTAGGCCGGATTCCCTGAACGGACGCTCGGGGCTGTCTTCACGAAGCCCCGGACGCTCCGCTCAGGGGAAATATGGAGAATGAAGAAAACCACCTGATCGCTACGACAATGGCGTCGCAGGGCCGAAGCCCTGCACCGTAACCGACCCCGCGCTGCTCTTGATCGCAACAACCCATCAAGGAGCAACATCATGCATTCTTCCCCAGCCAGCGCGGGGGACCTGATCACAATTCCGCACTGGCGGCCGTGGGATCGCGGCGCCTACGCCACCCTCGCCACCGGCGGGCCGGTCCGGATCTATCCAGCCCCATGGCTAGCGCCTCACCAGGCTCGCCGGCTGCACGATCTTCTCGACGATCTACTGACCTACCAATGCCTCTACCGGCGGATGGACGATATTCCCGACGGCCCTCGGGCGGTCCGGACGCAAGTCCGGGAGATCACCGCCGACATCGCCGCGCTGGCCGAGCTCCGCGTCGCCGTTCACTGGCGCCCCGGCGTCGGTGGCGACGCCATCGAGTTGCTCTGCCGGCGCTAGGGCCGGCGAACCCCTTCATCCCGACGCGATCGGCGACCCATGCCGGCCGTCGCAACCCTTTCAGGACACCACCCATGTATCGAACCCGCGAGGAAGCCAAAGCGCTGCTCGAGCAGTTGCAGCGCGAATTCCCTTACCTGAAGCGCGATGAGATCCCGCCCGGCGTCGATCTCGACACCGCGCCCCTGCTCGACCATTGGTCCTATAGCCTCGACCCGCCGGATGGGCTCATCGGCGTCGTCACCGGCCATCCGCATCTGCGGGATGGGGGATGGATCACAACGTCCCAATTGGTCTGGATCGACGAGACACGCGGTATCGCCCGCACCGTCAGCCGCTACTACCGTCTCGGCCGGCCTCTCGGCGTGGAGCCCGACCAATAGCCCGACGATCCATCGGTCATGGAATGTCCCGGCCTCTCCTTCACGGAAGGCCGGGCCACCCTCCCCAGAGACACCCGCCAGGCCCCGCGCTGCTCTTGATCACAGTTGGTGATCGCAATCAAGGAGCAACTTATGCGCACATCGACAAACAGCGCGCGGACCCATCACGTCATCTGGGAACCCTGGCGGGACGACCTGTTAACGGTCATCGGCCGCGGCGGCGGCGTCGAGACCGAGCCCGTCTCATGGCTCGCGCCACGGCAGACCAGGCGGGTGGAGGCCCTGATAGAGGATCTTCACCTCTACCAGGCATTGGCCAGCGACGCGCCCGGAACAGCCGACGCCGCCCGGGCCCGCCGCCGCCAGGGTCGCGAGATCGCTGCGCGGCTCACCGACCTGCTCCAGGTCGGGGTCAAAGTCCGCTGGCATGCCGACAGCGATAAATCGGTCCGTCTACTCTGTCAGCGCTGCCGCCGGTAGCCGTCGCCCCACCATCGGCCCCAGTGGCCGGCGGTGGGGCAACCCCCGGACACCGTCCCGGCACGGGACGCACGAGCCTGGCGATGGTGAGCACGTTGCCAGCACGTTGGGGGGCACGTTGAACAACACTATTGTTACATTTCAGCTGGTTAGCTAGAAAAAACGAGAATTTTTCCGCTCTTTTGGAGCACAACCCTAGGCCTCAATTCCGTGGACACCGCACGACACGGCGTCCCCATGGCAAGCTGCGTATCGGTTCCTGATCTGCGCGGCCGAGACAAAAAAGCCCCGCCAAATTGGCGGGGCAGTTCTTGATGCTGAACGGTCGCTCCCATCGAACTTAGTTCTGGATCCAAGTCATTCAATCAATCCGGCCTATGCGATGCTGCGAGACGAACTTATAGTCCTCTGCCAGTCGTCTCATTGAGAGCGAGCACAAACCGATCGCCATAATTTCTGCACTCGGTTGCGAGAAGGTAGTTGCCGATGCCGACCCTCATTTCCCGAGTAACCACCGGATATCGGTCCACGTCTGCACTGCAGGAGCGCCGCCTCTATGAGATAGAGGAAGCGGCGGAGCTTCTGCGCGTCGACTCCGAGACGATCGAAGCGTGGACTGAGGCCGGGGTTATCGGCCACTGCCGATATCCGAACGACAAGATCGTCATTCCCAACGCCGCCATTACAGCGTTCATTCAAACGACGTGGAAAGGCCCCGCACCACGCCCCGCCACCGCAGCGCCAGCGGCGGCCCCTAGCGCGCCAGGCGCCCTAAGAGTTCCTTCTGGCAGATCCACTACTATGATCCCACCAAGCGCAACGTCCGGTTCGTACAGAAGGGGACATACGGCTTCATTGCAGCTCAAGAGCGGCAAATCAAGTTGCTCGGCAGGCGAACCGAAGCCGCGCCGGCCGACCCGACCGGGCCGGAAGAAGGCCTCACCGTCAGCGGTGTCCTCCGCACATACATGACCGAGCCTGCGGGCAAGCTGCTGAGTGGACAGCAAGGCTGCGATCACCGCGAAGCATTGGGATGCGGTTCCTCGATTTCGCGCCGATCGTCAGGCCGAGCAGCGGGCCTACGTCGTCGCCCGCGGCGACAAAGGGAATCGCGATATCTCTCGTCCCCGGCGTGTCGCCGATGCTCCGCGCTGCGCAGCTTAGCCCAGACCGAGCACCGGGATTCGGCCATCCCGAGGATCTTCGACACCACGCTGAACGGTGCGCAAATTCAGATCCATGGTTGGCTTGATCAGCGGCCGCACCCATGGGTTCACATAGCGCGCACCATCTTCTGCGCGGTGGCGACCAGAAAGCTGACCCGCCCTTGCCCACAGGTGAGGCACCGATCAGTTGTCAGGCCGCGCGCCAGTGCGGCGGCGCAGGATAGTCTCGGATTTCGTCGGACGCCCTCTTCGACGGCGCTTGGTCATCGTCGGAGAAATGGATCCGCCGCTTCCGTTACAAATCCCCTTCAACGCTACCATATAGGCGTCCAGGTCTTCGATGTCGTAGCGCACAAGCCGGGTTCCCGGGATCGCGATCGCTGGGGGTCCTTCGCTTGAGCCGCGTTTGTGTGCCAGCCATGAAACGGAAATTCCGAGATATTTGGCAGCGCCTTGCGTTGTGAGGTAACGTTGAGATGACAAGAATAGAACCCACGGTTTCTCGATCGCCGCGCTGCCACGCGTCGACTACCGTAGGCACCTGGAACTGTCGCACGCCTCCCGGTCGAGGCGTAACCCTTGCTCCGGTAGGTTGGTTTCCTACCGGCCGTACCGGGCGATGCTTTCCAGCACTCGCACGGCCCCGATGGCCAGTTCTCCCAGACGAACTACACCCTAGCGACTGCGAGGCGCTATTCTTTCAAGCGCACCGCTATGGGCTGGCAGATAAAGCCCATTTGGGTTCATAGGGCTGTAGGGCAAATTGAGCTGCCGCGTTTTTCCAAAAAATTCATCGAAGCCCGAAACGGACAGCCTTTACACCGCAGCCACCGCAGATCCGGAGGCATTGCGCCGCGACGTTTTAGCCAGCTTCTGCCGCCTTGACGGCTTGCGGACCACAGCCTCGGCGTCCTCCAGAATCCGGGATTCTGTCGGGAGCCCCGCCGCGACTCTGGTCACGACCGCCACGAACGCAGCGGCTGCGTCCTCGAGCACGCGGATATCGTCTTCCTGCAGGCCCTGGGATCTGAGCTCCACGATCCGACCGCCCCTATCGCCCCGAAACTCCACGACGGTGATCGCATCACCGCTCTCGTTCCATTCGACTGCGAGTCGGGGAACTGGAGACGTGGATCCGTTGAGCCGTGGCGCCAATCTGTTGCCCCGGAGGTGGGTGTACCGTGCCAGCATTGATGGCGTGAGATGGCCCGAGATGGCCATGATCTCGGTGTCGCGCAGATCGGTGGTCTCAAAAAGGCGGGAAATCGCCTCGTGGCGGAGGTCATGCCAGCGAAGGTCAGGAAAGGCTTCATCCGTGATCACCGAGCGGAAGGCTTGGCCGATCGCGTTGCCGGACTCGATCGGCAGCACCTTCCCCGCTCGCGGCTTCTCACCGCCATCGACCAGCTCCCGGAACGCCGAGACGGCGCGTGCCGACAACGGCGTTCTGCGCTTCCACTTATTCTTGGTCTTGTCCGGCTGGGCGAACGGGTACTTGCCGTCCAGGCGCACCCGGTCCCAAGTCAGTTCGGCGAGTTCAGTCTGGCGCAGGCAGGTTTCCACCGCGATGACCGCAGCGTCTGCCAGCCATTTCCGCGAGGAGGATCGGAGTGCGGCGAGCATTCGCTCTTCCTCATCGACCCCGCTGGTGTCCTGGTGGGGATCGAGCCGCCGATCTCTGCCCGCGGACGCGGATGGTCGAACACCTTTGCCGACCGGGTTCGCCAGCGATATCTCATGAGCCTGGCCCCAACGCTGGTAGACCTGCGAGAGGAGGTTCAGCCGATGAGTTGCCGTTTGTGCGGAGCACTCGGCTTCCGGGCCGACGGACTCTCCATCATCCGCGCCGTCTTCATCCAGAACGCGACGGCGCCAAGCGATCAAATCCCAACTTTTCAGAGATACGATTGACCAGCTCGCGAATTCTGTTCGCAGCCAGTAGTTGATTTTAGATCGCTCATTCTTCGCGTTAGGCTTGTTGTGCGCCATCCCGTGATCGCGATACCAGATGAGCGCTTCCCGGAGTGTGGTGGACTTCGCCCGGGTCGGATCGACGTGCTCATTGCCGTCGAGCTTGGCCTCGATCCTGGCAGCCCAGTCCCGGGCCGCCTTGCGCGTTTCGAAAGTTTCCGACCGCTTGTAGTCCCCTCGGCGGATCTTCGCCTGAAACTGGTGGGGACCGCGTTTTATGATGGATGCCATGGGACACTCGCTGGGGGACGCTCGCTGGAGCCGACTGGCGGCCAGTGTCCCAAATTGTCCCAAAAAATCAAAAAAACCTGGAGCGGGCGAAGGGAATCGAACCCTCGTCGTAAGCTTGGGAAGCTTCTGCTCTACCATTGAGCTACGCCCGCGCCGAGCCTCCTTATAGGTGACCGCCGTGGCCGCTTCAAGAGCGGCCGACGGACCATCCGCGGGTTCATGGCCGCCCGGCGAAGTGATACCATAAGAACATCGCTGCAAATAGAAGCTGCGGCAGCAACCGGCGAAGGTGTTGGCATGGCTCACCTTGATCACGATCGAACGACGTTTGTGACCAAGCGGGATCTTGAGATCACGCTGCGGACGCTGACCATTCGGATTGCCGTCATGGTCATCCTCGCCGGAGTTGCCCTTCTGACGCTGGCATGAGCTAGATTATCAGAGCCGCTTCAAGAGCGGCCGGGAGCCTGCGCCTTCTGCCGTTCGTCGAAGGCGGCCCAGGCGCCGTCGGCGCCGTGCCAGGAGCCCTTGGTGGCCGCCTTGGAATATTCCGTGGCGCGGGCCTCGAAGAAATTGGCGTGCTCCACCCCGTTCAGGATCTCCGTCAGCCAGGGCAGCGGATGTTCCGTCACCCCATAGAGCGCCGGCAGTTCCAACTGCCCCAGCCGCCAGTCGGCGATGTAGCGGATGTAGCGCTTGATGTCGTCGGCATCCATGCCCTCGACCGGTCCCAGTTCGAACGCCAGGTCGATGAAGCGGTCCTCCAGCCCCACGACCGTCCGGGCGTTCTCGACGATGTCGTCCTTCACGGCCTGCGTCAGGCAGCCGGTCTCCTTCGCGAAGGCGTGGTAGAGCTTGATCATGCCCTCGCAATGGAGCGATTCGTCCCTAACCGACCAGGAGACGATCTGCCCCATGCCCTTCATCTTCCCGTGGCGGGGGAAGTTCAGCAGCATGGCGAAGCTGGCGAAGAGCTGCAGCCCTTCGGTGAAGGCGCCGAACATGGCGAGCGTCCGGGCGATGTCGCCCGGCGTCTCCACCCCGAAGCCCTGCATGTAGTCGTGCTTGTCCTTCATCGCCTCATAGTCGAGGAAGGCCGCGAACTCCGTCTCCGGCATGCCGATCGTCTCCAGCAGCAGCGCGTAGGCGGCGATGTGGATCGTCTCGATATTGGAGAAGGCGGCCAGCATCATCTTCACCTCGGTCGGTTTGAAGACACGGGCGTAGCGGTCCATGTAGTTGTCGTTCACCTCCACGTCCGACTGGGTGAAGAAGCGGAAGATCTGGGTCAGCAGGTTCCGCTCCCCGTCCGACAGGCGGCCGGCCCAGTCGCGGCAATCCTCCCCCAGCGGCACCTCCTCCGGCAGCCAGTGGACCTGCTGCTGGCGCTGCCAGAAATCGAACGCCCAGGGGTAGCGGAACGGCTTGTAGCCCTTCGACGGAGTCAGCAGGCCGGGCGCGGCGACGGCTTGTTCGGTTGTCATTCTGAAAGTCTCCCGGATTACTGGCAGGACAGGCATTCGTCATAGTCGGTGCGGGCAAGCTGCCGTTCCGGCCAGGCCCGCGTATTGTCGGCCTCCACCCCGGCGAAGGACGCCCGCTGGACGGATTTCGACCGGCAGTAATAGAGGCTCTTCACACCGGCCTCCCACGCCCGCCAATGCAGCATCATCAAATCCCATTTCTCGATGTCGGCCGGCAGATAGAGGTTGATCGACTGGCCCTGGCAGATGAAGGGCGCGCGATCAGCGGCCAGATCGACCACCCAGCGCTGGTCGATCTCGAACGCGGTGCGGAAGCACGCCTTCTCGTCAACCGACAGCCCGTCGAGATGCTGGACCGACCCGTCATGCTCCAGGATCGAGGCCCAGATTTCCGGCCTGTCCATCCCGCGCCGGACGAGCGCCTCGCGCAGGTGCGGATTGCGGACGGTGGTCGATCCCGACAGGGTCTTGTGGGTGTAGACATTGGCCGGGATGGGCTCCACGCAGGCGCTGACGCCGCCGCAGATGATGCTGATCGACGCCGTGGGCGCGACCGCCAGCTTATGGCTGAACCGTTCCATCACGCCCGCGTCCAGCGCGTCCGGGCAGGGCCCGCGCTCCACCGCCAGCTTGCGCGACGCCTTGTCCGCGCCTTCCCGCAGATGGCGGAAGAGGGTGCGGTTCCAGCTTCGGGCGACGGCGGATTCGAACGGCACGCCCTGGGACTGAAGGAAGGAATGGAAGCCCATCAGCCCCAGCCCGACCGACCGTTCCCGCATGGCCGAATAGGTCGCGCGGTCCATCCCCTCCGGCGCGCGATCGATGAAGTCCTGGAGCACATTGTCCAGGAACCGCATGACATCCTCGACGAAGCGGGGATCGTCCGACCATTCGGGATAGCGCTCCGCATTGACGGAAGCGAGGCAGCAGACCGCCGTCCGCTCCCGGCCGTGATGGTCCCGTCCGGTCGGCAGCAGGATCTCGCTGCACAGGTTCGATGTCGTCACCTTCAGCCCCAGCGCCTGTTGGTGGCCCGCCAGCGCCCGGTTGGCGGTGTCGGCGAACAGCAGGTAGGGCTCCCCGGTCTGGAGCCTGATCTCCAGTATCTTCTGCCACAGCTCCCGAGCCTTGAGGGTGCGCAGCACCTCCCCCGTCTTCGGGCTCTTCAGCGGGAAATCGGCGTCTTCGCGCACCGCCTCCATGAACTCGTCGCTGATCGCTATCCCGTGATGGAGGTTCAGGCTCTTCCGGTTGAAGTCGCCCGACGGCTTGCGGATCTCCAGGAATTCCTCGATCTCCGGATGACTAACATCCAGATAGACCGCCGCCGAACCGCGCCGGAGGCTGCCCTGGCTGATCGCGAGCGTGAGCGAATCCATCACCCGGATGAAGGGAATGATGCCCGAGGTGTGGCCGCAGCCCTTCACCGCCTCCCCGATCGAGCGGACGCCGCCCCACCAGGTGCCGATGCCGCCGCCGTTGGAGGCGAGCTGGACGTTCTCGTTCCAGGTCCCGACGATGCCGTCCAGCGAATCGCCGACGGCGTTGAGGAAGCAGGAGATCGGCAGGCCGCGATCGGTCCCCCCATTGCTGAGGATCGGCGTCGCCGGCATGAACCAGAGGCGCGACATGTAGTCGTAGAGCCGCTGGGCGTGGTCCCGGTTGTCGGCGTAGGCCGTCGCGACGCGGGCGAACAGATCCTGACAGCTTTCGCCCGGCAGCAGGTAGCGGTCGCTGAGCGTCGCCTTGCCGAAATCGGTCAGAAGATGGTCGCGGCCATGGTCGATTGTCACCCGGAAGGATGGCCTGGCGGCCAGGGCGCTGTTGGGAAGGTGCGTATCCGGCATGTTCTTTCCCCCGTACCGGTGGTTGATCCGTCCGGTCGGGGAAAGGGGCAAAGCGAGGGCTGGCCGCAATCAGAAGGGCGGACGCCTTGCGCTCCGCCCGGTGCACCCCGCCCGGCCTCTTCGCGTTCGCATGACGGCAGGTCTCCTGGCTCGCGGGTCGTCGTCCGTTCAGCGCCCGGCCTTCCCGGTTTCCCAGTGGCCTTGGATGGGCGCGGACTCGCCGCTCACAGTTGCGGGGGCAGCCCCGGTATCGCACCGGGTTCCCTTTTCATCTCCCCGAAGGAAGAACCATCACACGGCGCACATATAGGGGCTAAAGCAGATTGGCTGTCAATATGTTGATTCGTAAATGCACCGGCCATCAATCCATCGTGAGGGTGGCGCGACAGGGCTGACATAAATGGCGTTCGCCTTCTACTTTCAGTCGCGACCTTCACCCGTGATTGCGAGATCGATGAAGAAAGCCGCCGCCGCGCTTTTCGCCGCTGCCCTGATGCTCCCCGCCGCCCCCGCTATGACGGCGGAGTGGGAGGATGTGCTGGCCGAGGCCGAGGGCCAGACCGTCTATTTCAACGCCTGGGGCGGGTCGACCGCGATCAACGACTATATCGCCTGGGCGGCCGGGGAGGCGGAGGAGCGGTTCGGAATCGATGTCCGCCACGTGAAGATCGGCGACGCGGCGGAGACGGTGAGCCGGGTGCTGGCGGAGAAGACGGCCGGCCGAGATTCCGGCGGTACGGTCGACCTGATCTGGATCAATGGCGAGAATTTCGCCGCGATGAAGGAGAACGGCCTGCTGGGCGCGCCGTTCGTGGCGAGGCTGCCCAACTTCGCCTATGTGGACACCGAGGCGAAGCCGACCACGCTGATCGATTTCACCGTTCCGACGGAAGGGCTGGAAGCGCCCTGGGGCATGGCGCAGCTCGTCTTCATGTACGACACGGCCGATGTGGCGGAGCCGCCGCGCACGATCGGGACGTTCGTGGACTGGGCGGAGGCTCATCCCGGCCGCTTCACCTATCCGGCCCCGCCGGCCTTCCATGGGACGACCTTCCTGAAGCAGGCGCTGATCTCCCTGACGCCGGACCCGTCGGTGCTTCAGCATCCGGTGTCGGAGGCGGATTTCGAAACCGTCACCGCTCCGCTATGGGAATTTCTGGACGCGCTCCACCCCCATCTCTGGCGCGACGGGGAGACCTTCCCCGCCGACGGTCCCCGGCTGGTCCAGCTTCTGAACGATGGGGAGATCGACATCGCCTTCACCTTCAATCCCGGCGAGGCCAGCGCCGCGATCGCCGACGGGCTGCTGCCGGAGACGGTGCGCACTTATGTGCTGGAGGGAGGGACGATCGGGAATACCCATTTCGTCGCCATCCCGTTCAACGCCAATGCCCGGGCCGGGGCCATGGTGTTCGCCAACTTCCTGCTGTCGCCCGAAGCGCAGCTCCGCAAGGAGGATCCCGCAATCTGGGGTGACCCGACCGTCCTCGCGATGGAGCTGCTGCCGCCTGAGGACGCGGCCGCGTTCGAGGCGCTGCCACGCGGCGTCGCCACCCTGACATCCGACGAGTTGGGCCGCACGCTGCCCGAACCGCACCCCTCCTGGACCGAAGCGATCGAGCGGGAATGGCGACGCCGGTACGCCCGCTAGACGCGCCGGCCGCGCCGGTCGCCCGCCCGACGGCGGGAAACGGGCGGCGGGGCGGGGCGCTTGTCCTGGCGCCGGTGCTGACGCTCGTCCTGTTCCTGACGCCGGTCGCGATCGGGCTTGCCGGAACTTGGCTGCCGGCGGTCGGCATCCTTCCTGCGCTGGGCGGCGACAGTCTGTCGCTGGAGCCGTTCTCCGCCCTCTTCGCGGAGCCGGGCCTCGCGACCGCCATCCGCCTGTCGGTGGTGACGGGCGTCGGATCGACGATGCTCGCCCTCGCGCTGGCGATCCTCGCCCTGGCGCTGGCGTCGGACGGGCGGACGATGCGGGCCGCGCGGCGCGCGCTGGCGCCGCTGCTGGCGGTCCCGCACGCAGCCTTCGCGGTCGGACTCGCCTTCCTGCTGGCGCCCAGCGGCTGGCTGGCGCGCCTCGTCTCTCCCGGCTTGACCGGCTGGGACCGGCCGCCCGACCTCGCCACGGTGAACGACCCCGCCGGCATGGCGCTGCTGCTGGGGCTGGCGGTCAAGGAGACGCCGTTCCTGATCCTGATGGGGCTCGCAGCGCTCAACCAGATACCCGCCCGGCAGACGCTGGCCGTTGCCCGGTCGCTGGGCTACCGGCCGGCCATGGCCTGGATGAAGACGATCCTGCCCCTTCTCTACCCCCAGATGCGGCTGCCCGTGTTCGCGGTGCTGGCCTATGGGCTGTCGACCGTGGACATGGCGCTGCTGCTGGGGCCGACCGCGCCGCCGACGCTGGGGCCGCTGCTGCTGGGCTGGTTCCATGATTCCGACCTTCAGCGCCGGTTCGTCGCCGCCGCGGGCGCGGTCCTGCAGCTTCTCCTGATGATCGGGATCGCCGGCCTGTGGCGGCTGGGGGAGATGGCGGTCGCCGGGGCGGCGCGGCCCTGGCTGACAAGCGGCCGCAGGGGAAGACGCGGTGGCCGGTTCCTTCGCGTCGCCGGCGGGACGGGCGTCGCCATCGTCGTAACCGTTTCCCTCCTCACGTTCCTGATGCTGGCGCTCTGGTCCCTGTCGGAAGGCTGGCGCTATCCCGACGCCTGGCCCGTCGGCTGGACTCTCGACAATTGGGTGTCGACGCTGCCCGCGCTGGGACGGTCGTTCGCGATCACAGCATCCGTCGCCATGGCCGCCACCGCCATTGGGCTGGCTCTGGTCGTCGGATGCCTTGAGTTCGAGGACAGGTCCGGCTTCCGGCCCGGCCGGGGGGCGCTCTGGCTCATCTACACGCCGCTGCTGATTCCCCAGCTCGGCTTCCTATTCGGTATCCAGGTCAGCCTCGCGACCCTCCGGCTGGAGGGGACCTTCCCCGCCCTCGTCTGGACCCATCTCCTCTTCGTGCTGCCCTATATCTACCTGACGCTGGCGGAGCCCTGGCGGGCGCTGGACCCGCGTCTGGCCCGCAGCGCGGCGGCGCTGGGCCACGCGCCCCGGCGCACCCTGTGGCGCGTCAAGCTGCCGGTCCTGCTGCGGCCCGTCCTGTTCGCGGCGGCGGTGGGCTTCGCGGTCAGCGTGGCGCAATATCTGCCGACGCTTTTCGCCGGCGCCGGACGGCTGCCGACCCTGACGACGGAAGCCGTGGGGCTGGGCGTCGGCGGGGACAGGAGGGTCGCGGGAATCTATGCCTTCGCGCAGGCCGCCCTGCCGCTCATCATGTTCGCGCTGGCGATGGCGGTGCCGGCGATCCTCTACCGCCACCGCAGGAATCTGCGCCCATGACCGGCCTCGCGCTTGAAGCCGTCTCCCTGTCCGTGGGCGGTCGCCCCCTCTTCCAGCCGCTCTCCCTTACCGTGGCGCCGGGCATGGTCACGACGGTGATGGGGCCGAGCGGCTGCGGAAAATCCAGCCTTCTGGCCTTCCTCTGCGGCACGCTGGATCCCGCCTTCCACGCCGCCGGCCGGGTGCGCGTGGATGGGGAGGAGATGACGACCCGCCCGCCCGAGGAGAGGCGGCTGGGTATCCTCTTCCAGGACGATCTTCTGTTCCCGCATTTGTCGGTCGGCGGCAACCTGGCCTTCGCCCTGCCGGTCGGGATGAAGCGCGCCGACCGGCGCGCGGAGATCGGGGCGGCGCTGGACGAGGCGGGGCTTTCCGGCATGGGCGATCGCGACCCAGCGACCCTGTCCGGTGGCCAGCGGACGCGCGCGGCGCTGATGCGGACCCTGCTTTCCCGCCCCAGGGCGCTGCTGCTGGACGAACCGTTCGCGCGGCTGGACGCTGAGCTGAAGGGCAGGATGCGCGCCTTCGTCTTCGACCATGCCGGCCGCCGCGGCCTGCCGATCCTGCTGGTCACACATGACCGCGAGGACGCCGAAGCCGCCGACGGTCCGGTGGTGGCCCTTTCCCAGCCTTTCGGACAATCGACCTGACACGGCCGCCAAAATAGGGAAATCGTCATTTTTTGTGATATTTCACCTCCAAAGAACGGCCGCGGCTTAACTCCGCCTTAATTTCTGCTATTGTTCCAGGCGTCGGTTAGGTGCCCAATAGTCGGCGCACGGGCTCAACCGTGGCGGGCCTGAGGGCGAATAAACGTAGCGGACGCATGATCCTGGGAACAAACGTTGCGCTGCGGACTTTATCCTCCGAGGGGACCAAGAGGAGTACAACAATATGAAATCTGTCCGTTACCTGAGCGTTTTCGCGGGGGCGACTATGCTGGCCGGCTGCACCGGCATGGCGGTCGAACAGCTGAACAACGCTGAAGCCACCGGCAGCCCGTTCACGCAGCAGCTGGCTCAGGAGTATCGCGCCTTCGCGAACTTCGAAGCCAACGAGATGTACGACTGGACGGACGCCGACTATTTCGCGGAGAAGGGCCTGCGGGCCGCGGCCGGCGAGGTCGTGCCACCCGAGGAACTCTCCAATTGGGATCTGCCCGAAGGGTCGATCGCCGAGCTGTCGGACGCCCGTCAGCGTCTGGTGAACGCGCTCAACGGCGGCGCCCGGGAGGAATTCCCGGTCGAGGCTGCGGTCGCCCAGGTGCAGTTCGACTGCTGGGTTGAACAGCAGGAAGAAAATCACCAGCCGGATCACATCGCGGCCTGCCGTGATGACTTCTTCGCGGCGATGGAGCAGATCGAAGCCCAGCCGATGCCGGAGGCTCCGGCCGTCTACTTCGTGTTCTTCGACTTCGACCGTTCGGAGATCACCGAGGCCGGCGAAGCGATCATCGCGCAGGTGATCGCGGACTATGAAGCCGGTGTGGTGGATGAGGTCAGCGTTGTCGGTCACACCGATACGTCGGGTCCGGACGCCTACAATCTGGCGTTGGGCTCCCGTCGTGCGGAAGCCGTCAAGCAGGCGCTCATCGCCGGGGGCATCCCCGCCGGTGAGATCGTCACGGCCACCGAGGGTGAAACCCAGCCGCTGGTCGCCACTCCGGACGGTGTCCGCGAGCCTTCCAACCGCCGTAGCGAAATCCGCTTCCAGTAAGCGTTTTTCTTCAACGGTTCCCGTAACGGAGCCGGGCCAGGTCGAAAGACCTGGCCCGGCTTTCGTTTGTCCGGGGGCGAAAGCCGCGCCCCAGGTGGATGCGCCTCCGGTAGACAGGGGCCGCGAACGGCGCTATTCGACGGACGACTAGTGTTCCGATGCCGACGGATGGTTCCCCATCCGCCGGCTGAATCGGAACACCCAGATATTGAATCTAGAAACGTCGCCAGCGCGGAAGGCTGAAGATGTACACGGCGGAAACGCAATCGATCCGCGTATCGGTCGAGCCGGCTTACCTGGAAGACCAGTCGTCGCCGGCCGACGGGCATTATGTCTGGGCCTACCATGTCAGGATCGAGAACCATGGCGACCGGACGGTCAGGCTGCGGAACCGGTTCTGGCAGATCACCGACAGCTTCGGGAACGTGCAGGAGGTCAGCGGCGCGGGCGTCGTCGGCCAGGAACCGACCCTGACACCGGGCGAAAGCTTCGAATACACCAGCGGCGCGCCGCTGAATGCCCCCTCGGGCATCATGGTCGGCAGCTATCAGATGGAAACCGACGATGGGAACCGTTTCGACGTCGCCGTGCCCGCCTTCTCCCTGGACAGCCCCCATGACGGCGCGCCCGTCCATTAGGAACTTCTAGAAGAGAGCCCATGCTTCCCCCGTCAACCGATCTTCCATCCGCCCGGAACGACCGCCCGAGCCGCAGCGAAGTCGAGGACGCGGTCCGCACCCTGATCCGCTGGGCGGGCGACGATCCGGCGCGGGAAGGGCTGCTGGATACGCCGCGACGGGTCGCCAAGGCCTATGAGGAATTCTTCGCCGGCTACGAAACCGATCCCGCCGACCTTCTGTCCCGGACCTTCAAGGAAGTCGAGGGTTATGACGAGATGGTCGTGCTGAGGGATATCCGGTTCGAGAGCCATTGCGAGCACCACATGGTGCCGATCATCGGCAAGGTGCATATCGGCTACCTGCCGGTGCGCCGGGTGGTCGGCATCTCCAAGCTCGCCCGCGTGGTCGACGCCTTCGCAAAGCGCCTCCAGATCCAGGAGAAGCTGACCGCCCAGATCGCCAACGCGATCAACGACGTGCTGGCTCCGGCCGGCGTCGGCGTGGTGGTGGAGAGCGAGCATCACTGCATGACGACGCGCGGCATCCACAAGCACGGCGCGGCCATGGTCACCTCCACCATGCTGGGTGCGTTCCGCGCCGACCCGAAGACCCGGCGGGAATTCCAGTCCTTCCTGGGCATGAATGGCTGAGGGGACCCTGCCGCTCGCCGATCCGCCCCCCGATTCGGTGGAGTTGCTCGCCCGGCTGGTCGCCTTCGACACCGTCTCGGCCAAACCCAACCGCGACCTGATCGACTGGATCGCCGCCTATCTGGCCGCCTTCGGCGTGACGGCGGAAATCGTGCCCGGCCCGGACGGGAAGGCCAACCTCCATGCGGTGATCGGTCCCCGCATCGACGGCGGAGTGGTGCTGTCAGGCCATACCGACGTGGTGCCGGTCGAAGGCCAGTCCTGGTCCACCGACCCCTTCACCCTCACCGAACGCAACGGCCGCCTCTACGGGCGCGGATCGGCGGACATGAAGGGCTTTGTCGCGCTCGCCCTCTCGCTGGTGCCGGAGATGGTGGCAAGCCCGCTCGCCAGGCCGATCCACCTCGCCTTCACCCATGACGAAGAGGTCGGCTGCCTGGGCGCGCCGGGCCTGCTGGACCATATCGCCGGACGGTCGCCAACTCCCCGGATCGCGATCGTGGGCGAACCGACGATGCTGAAACCCTGCGACGCCCATAAGGGGATCGAGGTCTTCCGCACCGCGATCATGGGACGGGAGGCCCATTCCAGCGCGCCGGACGCCGGCGCCAGCGCGATCGTCGCGGCGTCCTCGATCGTCGGCTTCATCGCCGCCATGGCGGCGGAAAAGCGGGAGACGCCGTTGAAGGGAAGCCGGTTCGACCCGCCCTTCACGACCTTCAATGTCGGCACGATCGCGGGCGGCACGGCCGTCAACATCATCCCCAAAAGCTGCGAACTGGTGTGGGAGTTCAGGGCCGTGCCGGGCGACGATCCGGACGCCATTCTCGCCCGCCTGGAAACCCATGTGAGGGATGTCGTGCTGCCGGCGCTCACCGCGCGCCATCCCGCCGGGTCCGTGACGACGGAGCGGCTGGTCGCCGTCCCGCCTTTGGCGGCGGGCGCAGAGGGCAGCCCGGAGGACGGCCTCGCCACCGCGCTCGCCCGCCAATGGTCGGGCGCGAACGAGACCGGCACGGTCGCCTTCACGACGGAGGGAGGGCTCTACCAGCGCGCGGGGTTCTCCACGGTCGTCTGCGGTCCCGGCGACATCGCGCAGGCCCACCAGCCCGACGAATTCATCTCGCTGGACCAGATGCGCGCCGGCGAGGCGTTCCTGCGCCGCATCGTCGGCTGGGCCGTTTCGCCCTCCTGACGGCGTCCGGCCGATAACCCTTTGTTAAGGGCTGGGGCGGCAAATATTGCCCCGTTACCCGGCAATAAACTCCCGCTCGGGATGATGGGGCCGGGGCGATGGGAATGTTCGCGCCATGCAGGTGTCTTCTTCGTCGGGATCGATTCTCCAGACGATCTCCAACTTTTTCCAGCCGCGCCCGCCAGTGTCGGAAACGGCCGGCGAAGGCGCGCCGAAACAGCGCGCGCTGACCGCTCCGCAAATTCCCGAAATCTTCGAACCCCCGCCCGCCGACACCCCGATCCGCCGGGGCATGCTGGTCAACATCCTGACCTGACCGGCTGGGGCGGCCTTCCCTCATGGTGAGCTTGTCGAACCATGTGTGCCCGCATCCTTCGACAAGCTCAGGATGAGGTGCAAGCAACCTACCGCCTCACGTCGCCTCGTTCTCTTCCTCGATCGTGTGCTTCATGATCAGCGGGATCTGCGCGGCGCCGAAGGCGATGGAGAGCGGCATGATTCCGAAGACCTTGAAGTTGACCCAGGCGTCGGTCGGCAGGCTGCGCCAGACGATCTCGTTCAGGATCGCCAGGAAGATGAAGAAGAACGCCCACCGCCAGGTCAGGAGCCGCCAGCCCTCGTCGGTCAGGTTGAGCACCGTGCCCATCAGCAGCTTCAGGAACACCCGACCGAAGGCCAGCCCGCCGAACAGGATGCCGGCGAACAGCAGATTGACCACCGTCGGCTTGATCTTGATGAAGATGGCGTCGTCGAGCCACAGCGTCAGCCCGCCGAACACCATCACGAAGCCACAGCCGATCAGCGGCATCAGCGGGACCCGGCGTTCCAGCCAGTAGGACAGCGCCACGGAAACCAGGGTCGCGACCATGAACACGGCGGTCCCGGTCATGATCCCTTCCATGCGGTTGACGATGAAGAAGGCGACCAGCGGCCCCGCCTCCAGCGCCATGCGGAGAAGGGGAGACCGGGTCTTGGCCTCGGATCGGTCGGTGGAGCTCATGGGGGCGCTATCTAGCACGACCCGGCGCATCGGGTCGAGGATTCGCCTACTGGAACCCGACCTCGCTGAAGCTGCGCAGCTTGCGGCTGTGCAGCCTTTCCAGCCCCAGCTCGCGCAGCCGCTCCATGGCGCTGATGCCGATCTTCAGGTGCTGGCCGACCTGCTGCTTGTAGAAGGCGTCGGCCATGCCGGCCAGCTTGATCTCGCCATGCAGCGGCTTGTCGGAGACGCAGAGCAGCGTGCCGTAGGGCACCCGGAAGCGGAAGCCGTTGGCCGCGATGGTCGCGCTTTCCATGTCCAAAGCGATCGCCCGGCTCTGGCTGAAACGCTGCACCGGCTCGCGATGGTCGCGAAGCTCCCAGTTCCGGTTGTCGATGGTGGCGACGGTGCCGGTGCGCATGACGCTTTTCAGCGCATAGCCCTCCAGCCCCGTGATCTCCACCACCGACCGTTCCAGCGCCTGCTGGATCTCCGCCAGCGCCGGAACCGGCACCCAGGTCGGCAGGTCGGCGTCCAGCACGTGGTCCTCGCGGACATAGCCGTGGGCCAGCACGTAGTCGCCCAGCTTCTGCGTGTTCCGCAGCCCGGCGCAATGCCCCAGCATCAGCCAGGCGTGCGGGCGCAGGACGGCGATATGGTCGGTGATCGTCTTGGCGTTGGACGGGCCGACGCCGATATTCACCATGGTGATGCCGGAATGGTCCGCCCGCCTCAGATGATAGGCCGGCATCTGCGGCAGCCGCGCCACCGGTTCCCCTTCCGTCGCGCCGCCGCGACGGGTGACGAAGTTGCCCGGCTCCACGAAGGATTCGTAGTCCGTATCGTCCCGCGCCATCAGCTCATGGGCGTGGCGGATGAATTCGTCGACATAGAACTGGTAGTTGGTGAACAGGACGAAGTTCTGGAAATGCTCGCAATTGGTCGCCGTATAGTGCTTCAGCCGGTGCAGGCTGTAGTCGATCCGGGGACCGGTGAACATCGCCAGGGGCTTCCGGTGGCCGTCGGCCGCCTCGTAAGTGCCGTTGACGATCGAATCGTCCATCAGCGCCAGGTCCGGCACGTCGAACACCTCCCGCATCAGCCGCATCCGCTCCGGCGACAGGCTGCCTTCGACATGGAGGCCGTCGGGGAAGGCGAAATGGATCGGGATCGGGTCGTTGCTGACCCCGACTTCCACCGGCACCCGGTGGTTCCGGATCAGCTGCGACAGTTGCTCCTTCAGATAGGCGCGGTAGAGGTCCGGCCGGGTGATGGTGGTGGAATAGTCGCCCGGCCCGTCGACGAAGCCGTAGCTGAGCCTGGTGTCGACACGGGCGAAGGTATCCGTCGTGATATTGACGTAGGGATAATAGGCCCGCACCCGCCGGTCGAACGGCTCGTTGCGCGCGAAATCCTGGAAGCGCGCCCGGAGGAAGGCCGTGCTTTCCTCATAGATCGCCAGGATTCGGGCGACGGCGGCGTCGGCGTCCTCGAACAGCGCAGGCTCCGTCGTCGCGCCGATTTCGAAGGCCGTCTTCATGCGTTGAAGGTTCATCGTCTAATTCTCCAGGCCCATGAGGGAGCGCGCGAAGGGCACCGCCTCGAACGGCCGCAGATCGTCTATGCCTTCGCCGACGCCGATCGCATGGACCGGCAGGGCGAACTTCTCCGCCAGCGCGACCAGCACCCCGCCCCGGGCGGAGCCGTCCAGCTTGGTGACGATCAGGCCCGTGACGCTGACCATATCGCGAAAGACCTCGACCTGGGCGTGGGCGTTCTGGCCCGTCGTCGCATCCAGCACCAGAAGCACGGCATGGGGCGCGGCGGCGTCCTGCTTCCTCAGGACGCGGATGATCTTCTGAAGTTCGGCCATCAGGTCGGCCTTGTTCTGAAGCCGGCCGGCCGTATCGATCAGCAGGATGTCCGTTCCATCCCGTTTCGCCTGGGCGTAGGCGTCGAAGGCCAGCCCCGCCGCGTCCGCGCCGGTCTCGCGGGAGATCACCGGGACCCCCGACCGGTCGCCCCAGACCTTCAACTGCTGGACGGCGGCGGCGCGGAAGGTGTCGCCGGCGGCCATCATCACCGATTTCCCCTGGTCCCGCCATTGGCGGGCCAGCTTGCCGATCGTCGTCGTCTTGCCGGTGCCGTTCACCCCCACCATCAGGATGGTGAAGGGCCTGGCGGCGGGATCGGGCGTCAGCGGCAGGGCGACGGGGCCGAGGATGCGCGCGGCATGGTCGGCCAGCGCCGTGCGCACCTCCTCCGGGCTGACATCCTTGCCGAACCGTGTCCGCGCCAGCTCCGCCGTCAGCTTCGCCGCCGTCGACGGGCCCAGATCGGCCGTGATCAGCAGCTCCTCCAGCTCCTCCAGCGCCTCGTCATCCAGCTTGCGCCGGGTGAAGATGCCGGTGATGCCGTCGGTCAGTTTGGCCGAGGACCGGGTGAGGCCGGCCTTCAGCTTCGCGAACCATCCCTTCTTCTCCGGGATGGTCGTGGCGGAATTCTCGATTCCGATTTCTCTATCCATCATGCCGCGTCTCTATACACGGCCTTGCCCCACCCCCGGAAGAGCCGCCATGCCGCCGGCCGCGAATGTCATCGATGCGTCAAGCTGCCGAATCGGAGATTTTCACCGGCAACGGTCAATCCGTTCAGCGTATATTTCATTCCTGGTCGGCGTCCGTCCTCCGATCGGCCAGCCTTCGGCCATCCGATGCCTTACCCGCTCCCGAACGACTTTCTGTTCGTCCGTCAGCTCATCACCGTCCTGCACGGGCATCTTAGCGTCCCTCAGAGTGACGGGTTCAGCCATAGCGCCCCTCCATTCGCAGAGCAATTGTGTAGCATTTTCCGCTATCGACTCGTCAGATATCCGTCCTCAGCCCCCGTGACGAACACCTTCGCCAGCGTTCCCGCGGGCGGTGGGTCGGCCGGACTTACCAGGGCGAAATGGGGAGTGCGGCCCGCGCCGTTGCGTTCCATCAGCACCTCGACCGTCCGGCCCGCCTGGGACCGCAGGAAGGCGGTCGCTCGCGCTTCCCCCGCCGCGCGCAGCCTGGCGGCCCGTTCCTTGCGGACCGGCGGGGGCACTGCCGGCATCCGGGCGGCGGGCGTGCCCGGCCGTTCCGAATAGGGGAAGACATGCAGCCAGGTGAGGCCGCATTCCTCCACCGCCGCCAGCGTGTTCTCGAACATCGCATCGGTCTCCGTCGGAAAGCCCGCGATCAAATCCGCGCCGAACACGATGTCCGGGCGAAGCGCCCGCGCCCGCTCCGTCAGCGCCACGGCGTCGGCGCGGGAATGGCGGCGCTTCATGCGCTTCAGGATCATGTCGTCGCCGGCCTGGAGGGAGAGGTGGAGGTGCGGCATCAGCCTCTCCTCCTCCGCGATCAGCCGCCAGAGATCGTCATCGATCTCCACGCAATCGAGGGAGGAGAGCCTCAGCCGCGGCAAATCCGGCGTCAGCGCCAGCAGCCGCCGGATCATCTGGCCCAGGCCCGGCCGCCCCGGCAGATCGCCGCCATAGGAGGTGACGTCGACGCCGGACAGCACGATTTCCTTGTATCCGGCCTCGACCAGCGCGCGGACCTGCGCCGCGATCTCACCCACCGGGACGGAACGGGAGGGCCCGCGGCCGAACGGGATGACGCAGAAGGTGCAGC
The DNA here is from genome assembly GCF_039839375.1 of Inquilinus sp. CAU 1745. Taxonomy (NCBI): domain Bacteria; kingdom Pseudomonadati; phylum Pseudomonadota; class Alphaproteobacteria; order Rhodospirillales; family Rhodospirillaceae; genus Inquilinus; species Inquilinus sp. CAU 1745. The sequence continues at coordinate 150,130 of NZ_JBDOQU010000003.1, read as the reverse complement.
GGTGATCGCAGCCATTCTGGACCTGGACGAACCCTCGGGAATTGGCTTCGAACCCCGGCAGCAGATGGCCTGCCGTCTCCGTCACCGAGGCGATGTCGTTGACCCGGACGCGTTCGCCGTCCGGCTCATCCAGACCGCGCCAGCTTTCCGGCTTCAGCTTCGCGTCATTGCCCAGCACGACCGACACCTCCGGCATCGCCGCGAAACTGCCGGGATCGATCTGGGCGGCGCATCCGGTCACCACGATCCGCGCATCGGGACGCCGGCGGCGGGCGCGCCTGATCGCCTGGCGGGCCTGCCGCTCCGCCTCCGCCGTCACCGCGCAGGTGTTGACGATGATCGTGTCGGCAAGCCCGGCGGTCCGGGCATGGCCGCGCATCACCTCGCTCTCATGGATGTTGAGGCGGCAGCCGAAGGTCAGGATTTCAGGGTCTACGGTCATCGGCCGCAAGATGGCGCTTTCATGGAAAGGTTACAACCTTCCGATTGCGGATGTATTGCATGGATGGTATGGAGGCGGCAGAACTTTCCGCCCCTCTTCAGAGCCTGTCATGTCGTCCCCCCGCACAGCGCCGCCGCGCTATCTGCCGTTACTGCTTGTCGCCTACGGCATCAGCGCGATGGTGGTGACGGATCTCTATTTGCCCAGCATGCCGCTGCTGGCGAGGGTTTTCGATACGACCGACGCCCAGGTCCAATGGACGCTGACGATCTATATGGGCGGGTTCGCCGGCGCGCAGCTCATCTACGGGCCGCTGTCGGACAGGTTCGGCCGCCGGCCCGTGCTGCTGTGGGGTGGCGTCGCCTTCCTGGCGGCGACCCTCTTGTGCGGAACGGCGCGGTCGATCGAGACGCTGATCCTGGCGCGCCTGGCGCAAGGGGTGGCGATCGCGAGCCTGTTCGTGACCTCCAAGGCGCTGATCCGGGAGCTTTACGACGACGCGACCGTCGTCCGCGTCACCGCGCAGATATCGATGGTGGAAAGCCTGGCGCCGGCGCTGGGGCCGATCATCGGGGCGGAGATCCTGGCCCTGCTGGGCTGGCGATGGAACTTCTTCTCCGTCGCGATCCTGGCTTCGGCCACGCTGGCCGCGCTCTTCCTCGTGCTGCCGGAGAGCAACCGGCGGCTCAACCGCGACGCGCTGAGGATCGGGCCGATTCTGGCGACCTATGCGCAGATTCTGCGGATGCGGCGCTTCATGGCCTATGTGCTGCCGGCCGGAATGATCTTCGGCGGGCTGATGGTCTATCTGACCTCCGGATCGTTCCTGCTGATCGAGGAGCGGGGGCTGACGCCGCGCCAGTTCGCGTTCGCTCAAGGCTCCACCGTCGCCTGCTATTTCGCCGGCCTGATGACCACCAGCCGCATCGTGGGGAGAAGCGGCTCGCTGCTGCTGATCCGGGGCGGGCTGATCGCCGTCTTCCTGGGTGGCGGCGCGATGGCCGCGCTCGGGCTGGCCGGAATCGAGACGGCCTGGGCGGTCATCGCGCCCTTCGCAATCTTCGCCTTCGGCATCGGGCTCTCCGTGCCACCGATGATGACCATGGCCCTGTCGGCCGACGGTGCGCTGGTCGGCGCGCTGGCGTCGCTGCTGGGCGCGATCGTCATGAGCTGCGCGTTCGCGGGCAGCCTGCTCGCCAACCTGATCTATGACGGCACGGCCCTTTCCGTCGCGATCCCGCTGGGCGTGATGTCGACCGGGGCGTTCCTGATCTATGCGGGTCTCGCGCCCCGGCCGGACGCCGCTTCCCGGCCTTCCGAAGCGTAAGGAAGGGCGGCCCTTCCACCGGGCGGCGTTCCGGGATAGACTTTTCGTATATTTGTGATGCCTTGATAAAGGCAAGGATACGAAAGTCCTGGAACCCCGATGCCCTCCCTGCAAGCGACCCTGCGCCATCAGTCGATCGTCGATTTCCTCCATCGCGACGGCAACGTCCATGTCGCCGATCTGGCGGAAAAGCTCCAGGTCTCCGCCGTCACCATCCGCGCCGACCTGGATTATCTGGAGGAGCAGCAGGTTCTGAGCCGGACGCGCGGCGGCGCGGTCCCGGCGCGCCCCCGGCGGTTCGAGCTGCCGCTGGAGATGACGATCCAGGACCATGCCGACGAGAAGAAGCGGATCGCCCGGTTGGGGGCCTCAATGGTGCGGAGCGGGGAAACGGTCATCCTCGATGTCGGCTCGACCACGACGGAACTCGCCAAGAGCCTGTCCCGCGACCTTCAGGACGTTGTGGTGGTGACCAATGCGCTCAACATCGCGCTGGCGCTGGAGAACCATTCCGGCGTCACCGTCGTGGTCACGGGCGGTACGCTCCGGACCATGCAGCACAGCCTTGTCGCGCCCTTCGCCGCCCTGCTTCTGAAGGAGATCAACGCCGACCTCGCCTTCATCGGCTGCAATGGCGTCGATTCGGAGAAAGGCTTCACCAACACCAATCTGGCGGAGGCGGAAGTGAAGCACGCGATGATCGAGGCCGCCAGCCGATGCGTCTTCCTGGCCGACCACGCCAAGCTGATGCGCGTCGCCACCGCCCGCGTGGCGCCGCTGGAGGCCGCCGACCTCCTGATCACCGACGAGGGCGCGACCTCCGAACAACTCCGCGCCCTCCGCCGCGCCGGGCTGGAGATCGCCGTGGCGTGAGGCTACGCGCCAAGCGAAACAAACCACAAATCTTGACAAACTTTCGCAAACCGGGTGAGTTGACGGCAGGTTCTGACCGCATCCGAAAGTGTTCCCGTTCATGCTTGGCGTCCGCAACGATCCCGATCCCGGGGGCAGGCCGGGGATAGCATGACGGGGTCCGAAAGCCGCATCCCCACGAAGCGCACCCATGTGAAGCCGGACGGGCGGCGGCTTCATCTCTACGGATGGGCGGAGCACAGGCTGCCCCTCATTGCCGAGATCGATCCCGTTCCCGGCCCGACCCCGCATCTGCGCTGGCATCCCTTCCGCCGCGAATGGGTCGCCTATGCCGCGCACCGGCAGGACCGGACCTTCCTGCCGCTTGCCGAATACTGCCCGCTCTGCCCCACCCGGCCCGGCGGCTTCGCCAGCGAGATCCCGTTCGAGAATTTCGAAGTGGCGGTGTTCGAGAACCGGTTTCCCGCCTTCCATCCGGACGCTCCGGAACCGCCTCCCGGACTGCTCGTGCCGACGGCCCGCGCCGCCGGCCAATGCGAGGTCGTGGTCTATTCCGCCGCCCATGAAGGCAATCTCGGCCTGCTGACGCCGGAGCGGCGGGAACTGCTGGTCCATGCCTGGGCCGACCGTTACCGGGAGCTGCTGGCCCGCGACGACGTTCAATGCGTGCTGCCGTTCGAGAACAGGGGCGAAGCGGTGGGGGTGACGCTGCACCACCCCCACGGCCAGATCTACGCCTTCCCCTTCGTTCCGCCGGTGCAGCGGGACGCCGCCGCGACTTTCCGGGAGGGGCCGGAGCTGGCGCGGCTGATCGACCGGATGGGCGACCGCTACGTCGTCGCGGAGAACGGGACGATGACGGCCTTCGTCCCGCCCTTCGCCCGCTTCCCCTATGAAGTCTGGGTGGCGCCGCGCCGGCCGCAGCCCGGCCCCTGGACGTTCGAGGATGACGAGACGAAGGATTTCGCCGCGCTGATGGGCGATGTCGTGCGCCGCTACGACCGGCTGTTCGGCCGCCCCTTTCCCTATATCCTGTCGCTCCAAGCCGCGCCCAAGGGGGAGGAGGCGACGTTCCATTTCCACGCCCAGTTCTATCCGCCGCTGCGAACGGCGGAGAAGATGAAATACCTGGCCGGGGTCGAGCAAGCGGCCGGGACCTTCCTGGTGGATGCGCTGCCGGAGGATACGGCGGCCCAACTGCGCGAGGCGACATGACGAGCCTCTACGAAGGCGTCTTCGGTGCGCCGGCCGAAGCCGAAGGGCGAGCCCCGGCGCGGGCCAACCTGCTGGGCGAGCATACCGACTATAATGACGGCTTCGTCCTGCCGACGCCGCTCGCCTACGAGACGGCGGCCACCATCGGCCGGATGAAAGGCGCGCCCGACGGAATCATCGAGGCGCACGCCGCTCCGTTCGGGGAGACGAAGCGGCGATCCCTCGGCGATCCGCCACAGGGCGACTGGATGGATTATGTCGTCGGCTGCTTCCGGGCGCTTGGCGAGGCGGGTTATGCCGTCCCGGCCGTCAGCCTCGCGATCTCCTCCGACGTGCCGATGGGGGCCGGCATATCCTCCTCCGCCGCGCTTGAAGTGGCGGTGCTGCGCGCGGCGCGCCGGCTGCTCGACCTCCCTCTCGACGATGTGGAGCTGGCGCGGCTGGGCCAGAAGGCGGAGAACGCCTATGTCGGGATGCAGTGCGGGATCATGGATCAGATGGCGGCGTCGCTGGGGCAGAGGGGCAAGGCCCTCTTCCTCGACACCCGCACGATGGCGACCGAGACCGTCCCGCTGCCGGAAAGCTTCCGCCTCGCAATCATCCATTGCGGCAAGGCCCACCAGCTCACCGCCGGCGACTACAACACTCGTCGCCGGGAATGCGAGGCGGCTTGCGCGGCGCTGGGAATCGGCAGCCTTCGCGATCTCGATACCGGCGATCTGGAGAGGCTGGAACGGCTGGAGGAGCCGCTGGGCCGCCGGGCCCGTCATGTGGTGACGGAGAACCGGCGGGTGCTGGACGGAGTAGCGGCGCTCAAGGCCTGCGACGCCGGAACCTTCGGCCGTCTAATGGACGAGAGCCACCGGTCCCAGAGGGACGACTATCAGGTCTCCATCCCCGAAATCGACGCGCTGGCGGACTCGGCGAAGCGTCACGGCGCGATTGGCGCCAGGCTGACCGGAGGCGGCTTCGGCGGATCGATCGTCGCGCTGGTCCCGTCCGGCCGCTACGATGGGTGGCGTGACGCCGTCCTGGCCGATCGGCCGGACGCCCGGGAAATCTAGCGAACGCCAAGATTGGACCCATGCCCGTTTTTCCATCAGGTTTCGTCTGGGGCGCTGCCACCGCCGCCTATCAGATAGAAGGCGCCGTCCATGAGGGTGGACGCGGCGAGAATATCTGGGACCGGTTCTGCCGGCAGCCGGGACGGATCAGGGATGGCTCCAGCGGGGAGGTTGCCTGCGACCATTACCGCCGCTATGCCGAGGACATCGCGCTGATGGGCGATCTGGGCGTCGGCGCCTATCGCTTCTCCATCGCGTGGCCCCGCCTGTTCCCGGCAGGCAAGGGGCCGCTCAACCGCCAGGGGCTGGATTTCTACGACCGTCTGGTCGACGGGCTGTGCGAGGCCGGGATCACGCCCTTCGCTACGCTCTATTATTGGGATTTGCCGCAGGAGCTTCAGGCGCGGGGAGGCTGGACGAACCGGGACACGATCCCCCGCTTCGTCGACTATGCCTGCGCTGCGGCGGAAAGGCTGGGTGACCGCGTGCAGGATTTCATCCTGATGAACGAGATATCGGTCGCCGCCTGGCGAGGACACGCCACCGGGATCCACGCGCCCGGCATCGCCGACGCCCGCGCCTTCCTGGCGGCGACGCACCATATGAACCTCGCCCAGGGGGAGGCCATCCGCGCCATGCGCGGCGAAAGCAGCCGCTGGCGGCTGGGATCGGCGCTCAACCTCATGCCCGTCGATCCCGCCGACGACAGCATTGGCGCGGCCGACGCCGCCGACCTGGTCGACGCCTTCTGGAACGGCAGCGTGATCGACCCGCTGATCCATGGCCGCTATCCGGAGATCGTGGCCGGGCGCTTCCAGCCCTTCGTCCAGGAAGACGATATGGAGCGCATCCGCCAGAAGGTCGACTTCATCGGCCTCAACCATTACAGCCGCGCCTATGCCCGGCAGGACCCGGATCAGCCGTTGGGCGTCGGCATGGTCGCGCCGCCGGACGATCGGCCGACCACAGCCATGGGCTGGCGCATCGACGGCGGCGGCTTCCGCGAGACGCTGATGAGGCTGAAGGAGGATTACGGCAACCCGCCCGTCCATGTGACGGAGAATGGGGCCGCCTTCGACGACATCGTGGACGCCGACGGCAGGATCAGCGACCCTGCCCGCATCGCCTTCCTGGAGGAATATCTTTCGGCGCTCGGCCAGGCGATCGAGGCCGGCTGCGACGTGCGCAGCTATTTCGTCTGGTCGCTGATGGACAATTTCGAATGGGCGGAGGGCTATACGAAGCGCTTCGGCCTGGTCCATGTCGACTACGCGACACAGAAGCGGACGCCCAAGGACAGTTTCGGCTGGTATGCCCGCCTCACGCGTGAAGGCCGGTTCTGAAGCGGCGGGTCCAGAACACCGCCTGTCGCGCCCAAGGCGGATCGCCGCGCGCGCCCCGATAGACTTTCCGGCAATGGGAGTTCACATCAGGGAGACGCAGACGATCATGAGCACTACCCTTCCCGACGGCGTGAAATACGTCGTGGTCGGCGCCGGCATCCACGGCCTGTCCACCGCATGGCATCTGGCGATGGAGCTGGAGGCCAAGGGCGCTGGCTCCGGCGCGGACGTGATCGTCATCGACAAGTCCGGCCCCGGCGCCGGCGCGTCCGGCATCGCCTGCGGCTGCGTCCGCAACCTCTATATGACCGAACCCCTGCACGCGATCCTGCGCCATTCGGTCGATGTCTGGATGTATGACCCGGTCGCCTTCGGCTTCCAGCAGGTCGGCTACATCTCCGCCGGGGAGGCCAATCAGGCGGAAGATTACGAGCGGATGGTCAAGAGCCAGAACGGCGTCGGCTATCCGTCGGAGGTCCGCCACGGCAAGGACGCCAAGGATTTCCTGAAGAACATCTGGCCCGACTTCAACACCGACAAGATCGAGGTCGTGCTGCATGAGAAGCTGTCCGGCTATGCCGGCACGCGGCAGGCGATCCGCGGCCTGGCCGGCAAGTGCGAACAGCATGGCGTGCGCATCTTCAGCGGCGTCGAGGTAGAGGGCTACGACCGGACGAACGGCGCTGTTTCCGCCGTCAGGACCGACCACGGGACGATCCGGTGCGACGCCGTCATCCTCGCTCTCGGCGCATGGACCCCGAAGCATTGGGAGATGCTGGGCGGCGCATCGACGCTGGATGTCGGCTACCGCGACGGCTCCAGGATCGATGGCAAGGATATGTGGACCTATTGGCGGCTGCTGGAGGGCGAGCTCTATTTCGACGAGCCCTACGTCACGCGGGAGGGCTACAACCCGCCGGTCCTGCATGTGGAACTGATGAACACCCCGGTCATCGACGAGCGGACGGGGCGGGAGATCAGCGACAACATGTATATCTACTGGAAGAACGGGAACGAGCGGATGGACCGGCCGGGCCTCCAGGGCGGGACGATGCCGATCCGCATCGGACCCGAGGCGTCGGTCGAGCCCTATGGCCACGACAATCCCGAATATCAGGCCGATCCCTGGTTCGCGGACTACATGCCCTCCGCGATGGGCTATCTGATGGGCCGGTTCAAGGGCCAGCGATCGAACTTCCGGGAGCGGCCGAACGGCGGCATCGGGGCCTTCACCCCGGACAATGTGCCGATCTTCGACTGGATCGCCGACAACGTCTACATGATCGCAGACTCCAACCACGGCTTCAAGATGACCGGCGTCGGCAAGCTGGTCGCCCGCCATCTGGCGCGCGGCCATGAGGTGGAGGAGCTGAAACCCTTCGCCTTCAGCCGCTTCGCCGAAGGCCGGGCCTACGGGTCGGGCACCACCAACTGCCCCTGGGTCTGATCCGCAGCGGGCCAGGTGGGGCGGCGGGAAGGTCCCCGCCGCACTCCCTCATGGTGAGCCTGTCGAACCATGAGGGCGCTACACCCTTCGACAGGCTCAGAGGCTAACTTCTTGACGTCATGCCGGACGACGATCCGGCATCCAGGCGCCTTGCCGACGGAGGCATTCTCTTTGTGTGGGGAAGGCCGATAGGGCAGGGCCGCTGGATTCCCGATCGGAGTCGGGAATGACCAATAAAAACAATGTCATTCTGGACTTGATCCAGCATCCATACGGTGTCGATGGCTGGCGGGACCGCGCCGGTTCTTCACCGCCGATAACGCGGCGGTGGCCCATGGATTCCCTATCAAGTTGGGAATGACCAAATGGGAGATAGGTGAGCCTGTTGGACCATGCAGGCGCCGGCCCTTCGACAGGCTTGGGGCTAGGAGGAGGAACTGAAGAAGGGCGCGCTACGGCGGCGCTTGCATAACCGACCGCCGGGCCAGGCGGGGCGGCAGGTCGTGGAACCGCTTCCAGGCGCGCCTGAACTGCCGGGCCGATCCGAAGCCCGCCCGCTCGGCGACATTCTCCATATCCAGCCTCGTCGCCCCCAGAAGCTCGCCCGCCAGCGCGACCCGCATCCGGTTGACGTAGTCGGTCACGCTCATCGCCGCATGTTCGTTGAACAGGCGGGAGAGATGGCGCGGACTTGCCCCCGCCTCCCTCGCGAGATCCTCAAGGCTCCAGGCGCGCGCCGGCTCCGCCGCCACCGCATCCTGCGCGCGATGCACCACCGGATGGATGTGGTTGCGGCCTTCCAGCCAGGGTGAAAGCTGGGGATCGGCCCCACCCCGGCGCATATAGACGACGAGGTAGCGGGCGACCGCGACCGCGCAGGCTGGTCCCACCATCCGCGCCACTATATGCAGCATAAGATCGATGCCCGCCGTGACTCCCGCGCTGCTCAGCCGGTCCCGGTCCTCCACATGCAGCCGGTTCTCCATCACCGTCGCGCGCGGCGCCAGCGCCGCCAGGTCGGCGCAGCAGCTATGGTGCGTGGTGCAGGCATAGCCGTCCAGCAGCCCCGCCCGCCCGGCCAGCAGCGCGCCGGAGCAGATGGAGATCAGCCGGTGGCCGGGACGGATCGCCACCTTCAGCCAGTCGACGATCCTGTCCTCCGCCGCCGCATCTTCCTTTTGGGAGGCCGCAACCTCGCCCAGAACGGTCGAGGCGTTGCCGGAAAGAATGACGAAAGCGTCGTCCGACAACCGCTCCGGCAAGGGCTCTATTCCGGCGAGGCTCAGGCCGACCGAACTGGAGATTGTCGCGGACGGGCCGACATAACGGACGTCGAACCGGACCGCCGACTGCTCCAGATTCGCCTTCCGCAACACTTCGATCGGCCCGGCCACGTCCAGCAGCAGGGTCCGGGGCGGCAGCACCACGAAGACAGGCACGCAGCGCTGCGCCCCGGTAATCATGCGGCCAGGACCTCCGGACGGCCACGCAGCGCCTCGTCCACGGTCGCGATCCGGGCGAAGCGGCCGGCCAGAACCAGCTCCGTCCGCGCTCTGATCTCATCCGCGGACCATGTCCGGCCGGCGGCGTCGGTCATCGCGAAGGTCAGCGTCGCCTCGCCCACATAATCGACCTCATAGCCAAGGTCGGAGGCGTGACGGGTCGTCGTCTCACAGCACTGCTCCGTCCGGATGCCGGCGACGATGACGCGGCGGATGCCGTTCTCCGTCAGCCACACATCCAGTCCGCTGCCGACGAGCGCGCTGTGCCGGCGCTTGCGGAAGACCGCATCCGGCTCGATTGCCAGCGGCGCCAGCGTGACGACATTGCCGGATCCCAGCGAAAACGCGCCTTCATCCTCGACATGGAATATCTGGACCACCGGAACGCCCCGCGCCTTCGCCCCGTCGATCAGCGCCTGTGCCCGATCGAGGAAGGCTGGCACGTCCTTCTCATCCCAGTAGGGACGGTGCCGGAAGGATTCCTGGGCATCGATGAGCAGCAGGGCAGTATCGGAACCGGACATTTTCATCTCCATCGGAAATAGGAACTACCCAGAGTCTACGCCAATGGTATCTGGACAAAAGGCATCGTGCGGACGAAGGTGGGACATATAACGCCAAACCGCACCCCCACCCCGACCCTCCCCCGCTTTGCAGGGGAGGGAGTCATTTAGCCCCCTCTCCTGCTTGCGGGAGAGGGGGTTGGGGGTGAGGGTGGTTATTCGCCTTCACCCCTTCCAGCGTTTATGCAGCCACAGCCATTGTTCGGGGCGTTCGCGGATCCATTCGCCGATGGTGTCGTTCAGCCGGCGAGTGCCCTCCCGCACCGCTTCCTTCCGGTCCGTGCTGGCGGGGATGTCCAGGGGCGGCGCCACCGTGACGCGGAAGCGCGCGCCGTCCAGCCGCTCCACCCGGATCGGCAGCAGGGCGCAGCCGAGATGGCGGGCGAACTCCACCGCCGCCGGCGAAGTCAGGGACGGGCGGCCGAGGAACGGCACGTCGATCCCGCCGCTGAAATGCTGGTCGACCAGCAGCCCCAGCACGCCGCCGCCCCGCACGATGCCCAGCGCCCGGCGGCTGGCCCCGCCTTCCATGCGCTTGGCCAGCATCCGGTTGCCCAGCTTCTCCCGCAGCCTCAGCAGCCAGCGATCGACATGCGGGTTGTTGAGCGGCCGGTAGAACGACCAGATCGGCAGCCCCTCCATCGCGGCCGCCACCGCGGACACCTCCCAATTGCCCAGATGGGCGATCGCCATGACGCAGCCTTCGCCTCTCTGCGCGCGGTCCCGCACATGCTCCAGCCCGACGATCTCGATCCGGCCTTCCGGGTCGCCGAGCAGCCGGTCCAGATGGGTGTATTCGGCCAGCACCCGGCCCAGATTGTCCCACATGCCTCGCACGATCCGGTGGATCTCCGGCTTCGGCATGTCGGGGAAGGTCGCGGCTATGTTCCGTCGGGCGGTCCGGCTGGCGCCCAGCCACGGCCCTATTGTCCGCAGGATGCGCCCGCCCCAGGCCGAGGCGGTATCGATCGGCAAGGCCCGGAACAGCCAGTAGAAGAGCGCCACCCCCAACGCCTGGAGCGGATAGTCCAGAACCCGCTGACGCCGCGCCCGCCGGTTCCGCCGCCGCCGCGCGCTATGCGGGTCATCAAGAATGGAGGGCGGCATGGGGCTCAGCGTGGGCGGAGGCCTGATGGCCGATCAGCAGTTCCTCATAGACATCCAGCGTGGCGTCGCACATCCGATCCCGGCTGTAGTTGGCGCGGACATGGGCGATCGTGCGGTCGGCCAGCGCCTGGCGCTGGTCCGGCGACAGGGTCAGCGCCTCCTCCAGCGCCGCCGCCAGCGCGTCGGGGTTTCCGGGCGGCACCAGCCAGCCGGTCTGGCCGGGAATCACCGTCTCCTGCGGCGCGCCGATCGCGGTCGCGATCACCGGCCGGCCCATCGCCTGGGCCTCCACGATCACGCGGCCGAAGCCCTCCGGCTCCGTCGTCGCGCTGACCACCACGTCGGCCAGCTTGTAGGCCGACGCCATGTCGTCGCAATGGTCGGTGATGTGGACGGAACTCTCCAGCCCCAGCTTCCTGATCCGCGCCTCCAGCTCCTCCCGATAGCGCTTCCGCCCCTGGTCGGAGCCGATGAACAGGCAGCGCACTTCGCCGATGCGCAGCCGCGCCAGCGCGTCCAGGATCACCAGATGACCCTTCAGGCGCGTCAGCCGCGCCGGCACGGCGATCACCGGCACGCCGTCCGGCAGCCGCCAGTCCCGCGCCATCTTGATCACCCGCTCCGCCGTCACCGCCGCCGGATCCAGCCGCCGCACGTCGATCCCGCGCGGGATGGTCCGGATGATCGAAGGATCGACCTTGTAGTTCTCCTGGATGTAGCCGGCGATGTAGTTGGAGATCGCGATCACCCGGTCGCCGCGTGTCATGACGCTGTTGTAGCGTCGCTTGCCCGGCAGGTTGATCGCGTAATGGGCATGGACGGTGGTGACGAAGGGCGTGCCGGTCCGCCGGCAGGCGCGCCAGGCGCTCCAGGCCGGGGCGCGGCTCCGCGCATGGACAAGGTCGACCCCCTCCCGCCGCATCAGCGCGATCAGCAGGTCGGCATTCTTCCGGATGCGCCAGGGATTCTTGCTGGCCAGCGGCAGGGCCACATGCTCCGCGCCCGCCCTCGCCAGCTCCCGCACCATCGGCCCGCCGGAGGAGGCGACGATCGCCCGGCCGCCGGCCTCCACGATGGCGGCGGCCATGTCGACCGTCCCGCGCTCCACCCCGCCGGACACGAGCGAAGGCAGCACCTGAAGGATGACGGGGCCGCCGGCGTAACCATCGGTCTGGCCATCCGCCCCGGACGGCTTGTCCGACGGGCGCGGCGGTGTAGGGTCTGGGCTCTGCGACATGCTTTGGGCGATGAGGGACATTTCGGAATGATGAAGGCGGCGCACCATAGCCTAGCGGCCCCGGATGGAACCAGCCTTGCCTACGCTTCCCTGCCGGCCAGTGGCTCGACGCTGCCGGGACTCGTGTTTCTCGGCGGTTTCCGGTCGGACATGACGGGGGTCAAGGCGACGGCGCTGGAGGCGTTCTGCGCCGCCCGCGGCCAGCCCTTCCTCCGCTTCGACTATCGCGGGCACGGCGCCTCCGGCGGCCGGTTCGAGGAGGCGACGGTCGGCGACTGGGTCTCCGACGCGCTCGCGATGATAGACGGCGCGACGAGCGGCCCGCTGATCCTGGTCGGCTCCTCCATGGGTGCCTGGATCGCCGTTCTGGCCGCCATCGCCCGCCCGAAGAGGATCGCCGGGCTGGTCGGAATCGCCTCCGCGCCGGACTTCACCGAGGACCTGATCCATGACCGGCTGACAGCCGGACAGAAGGCCGAACTTGCGCGCGCTGGCGTGCTCCGCCGGCCTTCCGTCTACGATACCGAGCCCTACCCGATCACAAGCCGGCTGATCGAGGACGGGCGGGAGAGGCTTGTGCTGCGCGCGCCCATTCCCCTGGCGATCCCGCTGCGCCTCGTCCACGGCCTTGCCGACCCGGACGTTCCGTGGGTCCAGAGCCGCCGGCTGCTGGAGGCGTGGGAATGCGCCGATGCCCGCCTCACCCTCGTCAAGGATGGCGACCATCGCCTGTCGCGGGAGCAGGATCTGTCGCTGATGATGGATGCGGCAGCGGAAATCTCCGCCCTCGTCACCCCATCCGCCGCCGCCCCAGCAGGATAAGCAGGAGTCCCGGCGCGGCGATCGTCAGGGCGGCTGGCCACAGCAGCATGGTGACGATCGCGGGATCCCATAGCTGGGGCGGCAGATAGCGCTGGATGACCTCCTGGGTCAGGTTGAGGCTGGACGAATCCAGCAGGAACCACAGCTCCCCGCCGGTGATGAGCCGGAAGGGCGACCCGTCGGCCCAGCGCCAGACATCCCGCCCCAGGATCAACAGCCCCAGCACCACAAGGGCCCAGCCCACCGCGCGCACCGCCATCGATCCCCCCCGCCGGTAAAGAATAGCGGGAATCTACGGCCCCGCCGCCGCCGCGACAAGCAAGGCCCGCGGCATCCCACGGCTTTGTGAAACCGCTAAATCGCCGATCGGATGCGTAACCGCCAGAGCATCCTTGCCACAACGCGCCACCGCCGCTATTTTCCCGCGCCTGCGGAGGGGTGGCCGAGTGGTTGAAGGCGCTCGCCTGGAAAGCGGGTATACGTCAAAAGCGTATCGAGGGTTCGAATCCCTTCCCCTCCGCCACTTCGGTATTGTCCGGCCCGGAGACATGGATGACAGGTCGTACCTAAGACAGGGTACGCCCTCACTCCACCGCGATGTCGAAATGCAGGACGTCCTCGCGCGTTCCCAGCTTGGTGTAGAGCGCGATTGCGGGGTCGTCGCCGTGATCGGCCTGGACGAAGATGACGTAGGCGCCGCGCGCCGCCGCGATGTTTTTCAACTCCTCGATCAGCGCCGTTGCGACGCCCTGCCGGCGGTGCGGTTCGGCCACGGCCAGGTCGTAGATGTAGATCTCGCTGCGCTCCCGCTCGAACTTATGGAGCTCATAGGCCGCGAGCCCGCCGACGACCGCGCCGCCCTTCACCGCCGCCAGCGCGATGAACTGGTCGCCGCCCAGCAGGCGCTCCAGATAGGCGCGGCCGGGGCGGGCCGCGCCGTAGGTTTCAGCGTCATCGAAGGCCTCGCCGAAAACGATCAGCAGGGCGTCCATGAGCGCCATGTCGCCGGGGGCGAGGCGGCATATGGCGAAGGGCAGGGAAGGCGGCATGGCGGGACGATCCTTCAACTGTTCTTAGGCGGCGAGATCACCGCAACTGCAGCAAATCCCAGCGGTTGCCGTAGATATCCTCGAAGACCGCGACCGTGCCGTAAAGTTCCTCGCGCGGCGCTTCCAGGAATTTCACGCCCCGCGCGCTGAACTCCCGATGGTCCCTGTGGAAATCATCGGTCTGGAGGAAGAGGAAGACCCGCCCGCCCGTCTGATCGCCGATGCGGGCTGCCTGCTCCGGCGTGGCGGCGCGGGCCAGCAGCAGGCGCGTCTCCCGCGATCCCGGCGGCGCGACCAGTACCCACCTTTTGCCGCCGCCCATATCGGAGTCCTCGATCAGATCGAACCCGAGCATCCCGGTATAGTAGGCAATGGCCTCGTCATAATCGCGGACGAGCAGCGCGACGGCTCCGATATGGCTGGTCATGACGGAACCGCCCCGATGGTCGCGACCATCGCCTGGCCCCGGACGTGGAGAGCGGCCCCCATGCCTTCGACCATCGCCGTCATGCCCTCGTCGATCTCGACCGTCTCGTCGACCACCGTGAGGCCGCATGGCCCGGCCAGGGCATGGACCAGGATCGTCCCAGCGGTCGCCGGAATGGCATGGTCGGCGGGGCCGGCTATCCTCGCCAGCGATCCGGCGGTCCGCAGAGGGTCGATCATCAGGTTGAAGTTCCGGATCGGCCCCTCAAGCAGTTCGCAGCGCGTGGCGGCCGTTCCGGAGAAACGGAAGGGAAGATCCTCCGGCGTCAGGGTCACCGGATTCTCGCTCCCGACATGAAGGCGCATGCCGACGCCGTCCGCCACGGCGATCACGCGTTCAAGGCCGGGAAAGGCCGAGAAGTCGCCCGGCCGGTCGACATCGGCGATGCTGACCCGCCAGAGGGTGGCGCCGTTCTCCTCCCGCCGCGCGATCTCGACCGTCTCGCCGCCGCCGTTCCTCCACGGCATCCGGCGGTAGTCGGAAGGCCTCAGCAGCCGGATCGCGCCCTTCACCCCCACGGTCCCGCCGGCTGGGCGGCGGCGGAGGGCGCGCCCGCCATTTCGCGCAGCCGGGCGACGCGGTTGGCGGTCTTCGGATGGGTGGAGAAGAGGCTGTCCACCTTGTGGGCGTGCAGCGGATTGATGATGAACATGTGCGCGGTCGCCGGATTGCGCTCGGCCGCGTGATAGTCGATCCGGCGGGAGAACGCGTCGATCTTCTCCAGCGCCGCCGCGAGCCAGAGCGGCTTTCCGCAGATCTCCGCGCCGATCCGGTCGGCCTCGTATTCCCGGCCCCGGCTGATCGCCATCTGCACCACCATGGCGGCGATGGGAGCGAGGATCATGGTCAGTATGACTCCGACGAAGCCCATCGGGTTGTTCCGGTTGCCGCCGAAGAAGATCGCGAAATTGGCCAGCATGGAGAGCGCGCCGGCCAGCGTCGCCGTCACCGTCATGATCAGCGTGTCGCGGTTCTTCACATGGGCCAGCTCGTGCGCCATCACCCCCGCCACCTCCTCCGAGCTCAGCCGCCGTAGCAGGCCGGTCGTGGCGGCGACGGCGGCGTTCTCGGGATTGCGGCCGGTGGCGAAAGCGTTGGGCTGGTCCGTCTCGATCAGGAAGACGCGCGGCATCGGCAGGCCGGCGCGCTCGGAAAGCTGCCGCATCATGCCGTGGAACTCCGGCGCGGTCCGGGCGTCGACCTCCCGCGCATTGTGCATGCGCAGGACCATCTTGCCGGAATTCCAGTAGGCGAAGGCATTCATGCCCAGCGCGACCAGCAGGGCGATCATCATGCCGCTCTGCCCGCCCAGCAGGAAGCCGGCTCCCAGGAACAGGGCCGTCATGCCGGCCAGGAGCACCGCCGTTTTCATATAGCCGGCCATGTTCTCGATATCCTTTCGATGCCGAAACCCAGAAAGTAGGTAAGGATGCACAGCCCTCGTTCCAAGCGCCCGCTCCAAACGGTGGACCTGCGGCGATTCCGGAGCCATATGAGGACGATGATGAAGGAACATCGCATCCGGAACGCTCCAGAGAAGCCGGACCCCGCGCGCCCCGCCCCCTCGAAGGCGAAGGAGCACCGCCCGCCCCGGCCGGCGGAACAGATCCAGAAGCCGGGGGAGATCGGCGGCCGCGACGGCCCCGAACCCACCCGCTATGGCGACTGGGAGGTCAACGGCCGCTGCTCGGATTTCTGAACGGCCCGCGGCGTTATTCACCAGCATTGTCCGCTGACAATCCGCCCCTACCGGCAGCGGAAAGCCGCTGATAGTCTCGCCAGTCGAGACCAACGGACATGCTGGAGCGGGATTCATGGACGGGCAGACGGCAGGCGACGACCTTCTTTCGGCGATCCGGCCGGAGATCGCCCAACTGCCGGAAAGCGGCATCCTGATCGTCGCCAATTACGGGCGGGAGAAGGAGGGGCTGCTGCCGCTCTGGTTCGGCGAGGGCGACCTGCCCACGCCCGACTTCATCGGCGAGGCCGCGACGACGGCGCTGAAGGCCGGCAACACCTTCTACACCTATCAGCGGGGCATCCCGCCGCTGCGCCAGGCGCTGTCGGACTATCTTGAACGGCTCTACAGCGTTCCCGTCGCCACAGACCGGCTGACGGTCACGACATCGGGCATGCAGGCGATCATGCTGACCATGCAGATGCTGGTCGGGCCGGGGGACGAGATGGTCGCCGTCTCTCCGGTATGGCCCAACATCTTCTCCGCCGCCCGCATCACCGGCGGAACCGTCCGCCAGGTGGCGACGGAGAGGCGTGAGGACGGATGGCGGCTCGACCTCGACCGGCTGGTCGATGCCTGCGGACCGAAGACGCGCGCGATCTTCATCAATTCGCCGTCCAACCCCACCGGCTGGATCATGCCGGAGGAGGACATGATCGCCTTGCGGGACTTCGCCCGTGGCCGCGGCATCTGGATCATCGCCGACGAGGTCTATGGCCGCTTCGTCTATGACGGGCCGGAGGGGTCCCGCGCGCCCTCCTTCCTGGAGATCACGGAACCCGACGACCGGCTGATCGTCATCAACACCTTCTCCAAGAACTGGTCGATGACCGGCTGGCGCATCGGCTGGGTGGTCGCCCCGCCGGCGCTGGGCCGGGTCTATGAGAATCTGGTGCAGTTCAACACGTCGGGCACGACCACCTTCCTCCAGCACGGCGCGGCGACGGCGCTGAACGACGGCGACCCGACCGTCGACGCGCTGGTGGAGCGGTGCCGGAAGGGGCGGGAGATCGTCTGCAGCCGGCTGGAGACGCTGCCCAACATCCGCCTGACCCGCCCGGCCGGCGCCTTCTACCTGCTCTTCGGCGTGGAGGGGGAGACCGACAGCATCGCGCTGGCCAAGAGCCTCATCGACAGGGCTGGCGTCGGCCTCGCCCCCGGATCGGCCTTCGGCGAGGGCGGCGAAGGCTATCTCCGCCTCTGCTTCGCCGGCTCCCACGCCCATCTGGAAAAGGCGATGGACCGCCTGGTCCCGGCGCTGGGCGGCTGATTGCGTAGAATTCCCTGTGCATATCGTTCGAGAGGCCACGAAGGTACTTCAGTTGGTCATTCCGGCCCCCGAGCAGGAATCCATGGGCCATGGCCGCTTCACCGACGGGCGAAGACCGGCCGCCGCCCGGGCATCCTCGACGCCGCATGGATGCTGGATCAAGTCCAGCATGACATTGTTTTTGTTGGTCATTCCGGACTTGATCCGGAATCCATAGGCCCTCGCCGCTGCGCCGGCGGCGAAGGACCGGTCGCTGTCCCTGCCTCCATCGATACCGCATGGATGCTGGATCGAGTCCAGCATGACGGTATTGGTGTGCGTTCTGCCGGTTCGACCGGCAGCCCTTTTCGCCATGGCCCTTGACCATGCCTTCCGGCGACCCTCCCTTACTGAGGGCGTTCGATGATTGTTCGGTGAAGGCATGGTGGGCAGGGTGGCGGCAGCGGCGGTGGGGATCGTGGCGCTTTGGGCGGTGATCAGCCTCGCGCTCAACCTGCCGCGCTGGCCAACCGAACTGTTCGGCCCGCTCCATCTGGCTTTGGCGGTCGAGGTCGGGATCGCCTTCGCGCTGGTCGCCC
Organism: Inquilinus sp. CAU 1745; assembly: GCF_039839375.1. NCBI lineage: Bacteria > Pseudomonadati > Pseudomonadota > Alphaproteobacteria > Rhodospirillales > Rhodospirillaceae > Inquilinus > Inquilinus sp. CAU 1745. Next base: position 132,066 of record NZ_JBDOQU010000003.1, on the reverse strand, counting down.
TGCTGCCCGGCCGCCGGCCCTTGCGCATCACGCTCGCCATCCTGCTGACGGCGCTGGTCGCGCTCAGGCTGATGGATTTGACGGCCCAGTCCGTGGTGGCCCGGCCGCTCAACCTCTTCCTCGACGTGACGCTGGTCCCGGCGCTCTATACCGTTCTCCGGACGACCGTCGGCGCGGCGGAATCGGTCGCCCTGCTGCTGGGCGCGGCGCTGGGGCTTGTCGCCTGCTTCTGGCTGATCGCGCTGGCGCTGCGCGTCGTCGAGCGGCTGGCGCGCCGCCGGGACGGGCGGATCGCGCTCGGCATCGTCCTGCCGGCCGGGCTTCTGCTGTTCCTCCTTGGCGCAACCTTCCAGACGCCGTGGCGTCCGGTCGTGGCCAGCGCCGGCGGGGCGGTCGCCTTCCAGGTCGACCAGATGGCCCGGACGCTGGACCGTCACGCCGCCTTCCGCGCCGCCGCGGATCAGGACGCTTTCGCGGGGCTGGACGGAGAGACGCTGGCGGCGGGCCTGCGCGAGGCCGACGTCTTCGTGATCTTCGTGGAGAGCTACGGCGTGACGGCGCTGGACGATTCGCAATTCGCTCCGGTCATGGCGGCCCGGCTGGCGGCGTTCGAGGACAAGCTGGCCGCTGCCGGGCTGTCGGGGGTTTCGGGGCGGCTCGATTCCCCCACCGTCGGCGGCCAGTCCTGGCTTGCCCATTCCACGCTGCTGTCAGGCCTCAGGATCGCCGACCAGACGCTCTACAGCCTGCTGCTGACCGGCGACCGCCGAACCCTGACCGACCTGATGGGCCGGGCCGGCTATCGCACCGTCGGGCTGATGCCGGCGATCACCCTGCCCTGGCCGGAGGGCGAGATGATGGGGTTCGACGCGATCCACGACGCCCACGACATGAACTATGAGGGGCCGCTCTGGTATTGGGGCACGATTCCCGACCAGTACGCGCTCGCCTTCCTGGAACGACAGGAATTGTCGGAAACGGGTCGCCCGCCCATCTTCACCGTCGCCGCGTTGATCGGCAGCCACGCCCCCTGGACCCCGGTCCCGGAGGTGATCGAGGATTGGAGCCTGATCGGGGACGGCCGCATCTTCCACCGCTTCGTCGATAATGGCGAGCCGCCGGAGATCGTCTGGCGCGATCCCGGTTCGATCCGCGCCTACTACGCCCGATCGGTCGGCGCCTCCATCGACATACTGGCCTCCTGGGCCGCCCGCCATCTGGACCAAGGGGATCTCGCGATCATCCTGGGCGATCACCAGCCGGCGCCGGTGGTGACCGGGCCGGGCGCGCCGCCGGACGTCCCGATCCACATCGTCAGCGGCGATCCCTCCCTATTGGCCCCGTTCCGGGGCTGGGGCTTCGTCCCCGGCATGGTTCCGGGGCCGGGGGTGGCGGCAAGGCCGATGGAGGATTTCCGCGACTTCTTCCTCCGCGCCTTCACCGTCCCCCGCCCGGAAATGGCGGGCGGGGAGCGGACGGGATCGTAGCCGCGCGGCGAAGCTGCGCCGGCCCATGGATTCCGGATCAAGTCCGGAATGACCAACAAAAACAATGTCATGCTGGACTTGATCCAGCATCCATACGGCGTCGATGCCGGGCGAGCCTCACCAGAATGTCCAGCAAAGGAACAACTCGCCCAACCCCCTCATGGTGAGCCAGTCGAACCATGTGTGCCCGCGTCCTTCGACAGGCTCAGGACGAGGGGGAAAGGCATAAGTCCCAACCGCTCAACCCGTCGCCGCCTTCGGATCGCGGGCGGCCTCCTCCAGCAGCCAGTCGCGGAAAGCGACGATCTTCGGGCGCTGGGCGTCGCGTTCCGGGCACAGGATGTAATAGGCGTATTCCGTAGGCAGGCTGATGTCGAAGGGCCGGATCAGCCGGCCGGCGGCGAGGTCGTCCGCCGCTAGCGCGCTGCGGCCCAGCGCCACCCCCTGCCCGTCGACCGCCGCCTGCAGCAGCATGGAGGAATCGGTGAAGGCCGGCCCCCGGCGGGGGTCGAGGCCGGCCACGCCCGCGGCCAGCAGCCACATCGGCCAGTCGGTCGCCATGTCGTCATGCAGCAGCGTGTGCCAGCGCAGATCCTCAGGCGCGCGCAAAGGTGGGCGTCCATTCACGTCGCCTTCGGCCAGCGCCGGACTGCATACCGGGAAGAATTCCTCCGTCAGGAAACGGTTGGCGGCCAGGCCGCTATAGGAACCGGCGCCGTAGCGGATCGCCAGGTCGATATCGTCGCGGTCGAAATCGACCGGCCGGTCGGTGGCGGAGACGCGGACGTCGATATCTGGGTTGCCGTCGCGGAAGCGGCGCAGCCGGGGCACCAGCCATCTGGCGGCGAAGGAGGGCAGGACGCTGACGATCAGCGGCCCCGTAGCGTCTTGCGCCCTAAGCTTCCCCGTCGCCGCCGTCAGCCGTTCGAAGGCGGCCCGCACCTCCGGCAGGTAGGCCTGCCCGGCATCCGTCAGCAACAGGCCGCGATGGCCGCGGCGGAAAAGCTGGATGCCCAACTCCTCCTCCAGCGTCTTGATCTGGTGGCTGACCGCCGCCTGGGTCACATGAAGCTCCGCCGCCGCGCGGGTGAAGGAAAGGTTGCGCCCCGCCGCCTCGAACACCCGCAACGCTTTCAGGGAAGGCAACCGGACCATTGTGACCGCTCCGTTAAGGCATAAGTTTTTCTAATATTACACATGAAAAATGATCTTTTGAAAATCCGCTTCGTTCCCAGCAAATTGATGGTGTTGGCGCTTCATTGAAACGTCGCTCCCCCCATTTTCGATAAGGTCCATCACTATGGCTGAGGTTGTCCGTTCCTCTGCGTTCGCGGCCGGATCCGGGCCTGCCCGCAATCCGCTCGACACGCTGTGGCAGTGGCAGTTCCGGTTCCGGGCGCGCCGGCGTCTGGCGCAGTTGGACGATCGCATGCTGAACGATATCGGGCTCGACCGCCATGTGGCGGCGCAGGAGATCGCCAAGCCGTTCTGGCGCGCCTGATCCAAGGAACTTCCTTCCGCTCTACCGGCGGAGGAACAGCTTCCCGAACCCGTTGAGCACACGATAAAGGGCAGTGAAATCCTTATGGAACGCCGTCCAGGAGAGGTCTTCCCCCCGCCTCTCCGCCAATAGAAGACGAATCTCGCCGAGCGTCCGTTCGCCGTCGACCAGCGCCAGCATGGCGGGCGCGGTCGCCGGCAGCGACGGTCGCGCCGTCAGTCCGTCATAGCGCAGCGTGATCGGCTGGCCGGGCTTCAGCGACTTCGCCATGGTCGGCCCGTCCAGACCGCGCAGGACCGGCCGCATCCCCGGATCGTCGGGAGAGGCGATCCGGCCCTCCGCGCCGGCATGGCGGACATAGAAGATGTGCGTCTTGAAGGCGCCCGAAAGCTCCTCCGCCAGCGCCGCCCGGTCCAGCGGGCCCAGACCCTCCAGCCGACCCCGCAGGCGCGGGTCGCCGAGATAATGGGCGGGGTCGTAGCGGGCGGGATCGATGAAGCTGACGATCTCCAGCCCCGCCCCAGCCACCCATTTCGCGATCTCCGGCACCGTATAGGCCCGGTCCTGGCTGTGCAGAAGCAGGTCGTAGAGGCCGGCATCGCTGGCCCTGTGGTCGCCCAGGAAGGCGTTGCGGCGGAACCAGTTCGTCTCCGGCAGGGACGCCACGAGCCGTTTGGCCAGCGCCACCCTGTCGGCGTCGGAAAGCCCGCCGCCCAGCCGGCGGAGCGCGCTCTGCAGCGGATAGACGCCCGTCCGCCCATGAGTCCCATAGACCATCAGCCCCATCCCGCCTTCCGGCGCCAGCCGGTCGCGCAAGGCCGCAAGGCCCGCCGCCGGGTCCGGCAGATGGTGCAGAACGCCGCAGCAATCGATGTAGTCGTAGAGACCCGGCGCCAGCGTCGCGAGGTCGAGAAGCGATCCGGTATGGAAGCGGATCATGCTCGTCAGCCCGCGCGCCTCCGCCCTCGCCTCCGCGATCCGGCGCGATTCCGTCGAAAGGTCGACATAGTCGATGCGCGCGTCCAGCCCTTGGTCGGCGCAATGCTGGGCCAGCATGACGAGCCCGTCGCCCGTGCCGCCGCCGGCGACCAGCGCGCGGAAGGGCCGGCCCTTCTCCCACCGGCCGCCGAACAGATAGTGGACCAGCTCATCCAGCCAGGAGGGCGATCCGACGATCAGCCGCTTCTTCTCGTCGCGGGGATCGCGGGCGGGGTAAGGGTAGGCTTCGTACTGGGCGCGGACGGAGTCGGGCGCGCCTTCCTTCCGCTTCCTCACCCGGGGAACCCGTCCGCCGCGCGCACCTGCCCGACCTCAAGCCCCCGCCGGTTCTTCAGCACGGGATGGCCGGCGTCGCCCAGGCTGGCCCAGCCGGCATCGTCCAGCGCGCCGACATGGCGCAGCAGGGCGGCCATGGCAACGCTGGCCGCGCGCTCCGCCCCGTCCTCGATCTTCACCGCGATGCCCAGCCCCTGTTCCGGCAGCACGGCGCAGGAGACGCCCTCCGCGCCCGCCTTGACCATGAACCGTCCCTGGCCCGCCTTCATGACCGCCGTGTCGAACCGGTCTCGCCCGGCGATCAGGTAGGGATGCTTTCCCCAGGCGGTTCGAAGCCGCACCGCCGCCTCCGCCCGCTTCTCCGGCAGGTCTTCCGGATCGGCCAGCCGCGCCATGGCGACGGCCAGCCCGCCCAGCGGCACGGCGACGGTCGGGATGGAGCAGCCATCGACACCCCAGGGGGCGTCGCCCAGTTCCTGCCCGGTCATCTGTTCCAGGATGCCCAGGATGCGCTGCTGCACCGGATGGTCGAACCGGACATAGCCGCCGGTCGGCTCCCCCAGATGCTTCGCCACCGCGAGGAACCCCGCATGCTTGCCCGAACAGTTGTTGTGCAGGGCGGAGGTCGGGACGCCGTCCCGGACCAGCGCCTCGGCGGTCGCGGAATCGTAGGGAATCTGCGCCCCGCATTCCAGATCGTCGGCGGAAAGCCCCATGCGGTCCAGCCACGCCGCAACCGATTTCGTATGCACCTTCTCGCCATTGTGAGAGGAGCAGGAGAGCGCCAGCTCCTCCTCCGACACGGAGAAGGCGTCGGCCGCGCCGCTTTCCACCAGCGGCAGCGCCTGGAGCGACTTGATCGCGGACCGGGGGTAGATCGACCGGCCGAGATCGCCCCAATGGCCTTGGACCCTTCCGTGGGCGTCGGCGATGACGGCGATGCCGCGATGCCGGCTTTCGACGATCGGCCCCCGCGTCACCTCAACGACGATCGGGTCGCCCTCGCGGCGCAGATCGGCGCGGCCGGACGCTGCGGCGCGATTATCGTTCGTCGGATCGAGCGGATGGTGATGCGACATCGGATCTGGCCTCGGGACGGGTGAATGGGGCGGTGCGAAAGGAGCGGAAAGCGGCGCACACCTTGCCTCGCGCGCCGACGCCATGCAAGGTGCCGCCGATTCGCGAGGACAAGCGGGAACAAGGGTTCGATGAAGGGATATTTCGGCATCGGCGTCGAAGGCGTCAGCAAGCCGGCGAATGTCGGCGCGCTGATGCGGACGGCCCATGCCTTCGGCGCCAGCTTCGCCTTCACCATCGCCCCGGCGACGGACATAAAGGGCTTCCGCGCCGCCGACACGTCGGAAGCCGCGAAGAACGTGCCGCTCTATACCTATGACAACCTCGATGCGCTGGACCTGCCCAACGGCTGCGATCTGGTGGGGATCGAGCTGATGGACGAATCGATCGACCTGCCCAGCTTCCGCCATCCCCGTCAGGCGGCCTACGTGCTGGGGCCGGAGCGCGGAGGCCTGTCGCCGGAGTTGGTGGCCCGGTGCGCCCATATCGTCAGGATTCCGACCCGCTTCTCGATCAACCTGTCGCTCGCCGGCGCGCTGGTGATGTATGACCGACTGCTGACGCTGGGCCGCCACGCGCCCCGCCCGGTCCGGCCGGGCGGACCGACGGAGGCGCTGCCGCCCCATGTCCACGGCGCCCCCGCCTTCAAGCGGCCCCGCGCCTGAACGTCCCACCCTCTCCTGGCCCACCCTCTCTATGCCGGCGATACCGCAAAATCGTCATAATAGTCTGGGAAACCGGCGGTCCCCGCAGGGTGATTCACCCTAGAATCCGTTTTCGAAATCCATATAGTGTGGCGCCATGTTGAAGAACGCTCGCCTCGCCTGCCTCGCCCTCGCCGGCCTCATGCTGGTCCTGCTCACCGCGACTCCCTGGGAGGCGCAAGCGCAGGATGTGGAATATCTCGGCAGCAACCGTGACTGGCATGCCTTCCAGTATATGGAGAACGGCAATCCGGTCTGCTACATCGCCAGCAAGCCGACCAGCGAGGAAGGGAACTATACCTCCCGCGGCGATGTCTTCCTGCTGGTGACCCACCGGCCGGGGGAGAACAGCACGAACGTGGTCAGCATCCTGACCGGCTACACCTATGAGAGCGGCAGCGAGGTCGAGGTGACGATCGGCAACCGGACCTTCTCCCTGTTCACCGACCAGGACACCGCCTGGGCGACGGACGAGGACGACCAGGCGCTGATCGAGGCGATGAAGGCCGGCACCGACATGGTGGTCAGGGGTACGTCCAGCCGTGGCACGCTGACGACGGACACGTACAGCCTTCTCGGCTTCACCGCCTCGCACGAGCAGATCAACCAGGCCTGCGGCGTTTAGTCTCCGGCGTTTCCGCCGCCGTCGGCGGATGGTAAGATCCCTGGCGCTTTAACGGCCTTTCCGCATCGGCGGAAGGGCCGTCGACTTATGGAAATGGACCTCATGGGCCTCGACAGCCACGCAAGCCTCTTCGCCCCGCCGCCGCCCCGCGCGGACGGCCGCGTCAATCTGGCCGGTCTGTCGCGCGACGAACTGGCGGCCGCAGTGACGGAGATGGGGGAACCCGCCTTCCGCGCACAGCAGCTCTGGCGCTGGATCTACAATGCCGGCGAGACGGATTTCGACCGCATGTCGAATATCGCCAAGCCCCTGCGCACGCGCCTCGCGGAACGGTTCGTCGTGGCGCGGCCGGCGGAGAGCCGGGGCCAGCACAGCTTCGACGGCACCGCCAAATGGCTGCTGCGCATGGATGACGGCCAGGAGGTCGAGACCGTCCACATCCCGGAGGAGGATCGCGGCACGCTCTGCGTCTCCTCCCAGGTCGGCTGCACGCTGACCTGCCGCTTCTGCCACACCGGCACCCAACGCCTGGTCCGCAACCTGGAAGCGTCCGAGATCGTGGGCCAGGTGATGCTGGCCCGCGACCGGCTGGAGGATTGGCGCGCTCCGGAGGGGGAGCGGAAGCTGACCAACATCGTCCTGATGGGCATGGGCGAGCCGCTCTACAATTTCGACAATGTCGCCAAGGCGATGCGCATCGTCATGGATGGCGAGGGCATCTCCATCTCCCGCCGGCGCATCACGCTGTCGACCTCCGGGGTCGTCCCGATGATGCAGCGCTGCGGGGAGGAGCTGGGGGTCAATCTGGCGGTCAGCCTGCACGCCGTGACGGACGAGTTGCGGGACGAACTGGTGCCGCTCAACCGGAAATACCCGGTGAAGGAACTGCTGGACGCCTGCCGCGCCTATCCCGGCACCAGCAACGCCCGCCGCATCACCTTCGAATATGTGATGCTGAAGGGCGTCAACGACACGCTGGCCGACGCGCGGGAACTGGTCCGCCTGCTGGACGGCATCCCGGCCAAGGTCAATCTGATCCCGTTCAACCCGTGGCCCGGCGCGCCCTATGAGTGCTCCACGAAGGAGGCGATCCAGCGCTTCTCCGAGGTGCTGATGGAGGCCGGCTACGCCAGCCCGGTGCGGACGCCGCGCGGCCGCGACATCCAGGCGGCCTGCGGACAGCTCAAATCCGACAGCGTGCGGCAACGTCGCGCACGCCCGGCTGTGGACTCCGCCGTTTCGGCCCCTATCTAGCCTGTCGTGTGTTGTAGATCCGACCGCAACAGGGAGATAGAGAGATGACCACGCGCACGGCGACCGCCGAATGGACCGGCGGCCTCAAGGACGGCTCCGGCACGATGGCGCTGGGATCGGGCGCCTACAAGGGCGAGTACGGCTTCAAATCCCGCTTCGAGAGCGGCCCCGGCACCAATCCGGAAGAGCTGATCGGCGCCGCCCATGCCGGGTGCTTCTCCATGGCGTTCTCGCTGATCCTCGGCAATGAGGGCTTCAAGCCCAAACGCATCCACACCACCGCCAAGGTGCATCTGGAATCGAAGGATGGCGGATTCGCCATCACCCGGATCGAGCTGGAGAACGAAAGCGCGGTGGACGGCATCGAGAACGCCAAGTTCCAGGAACTGGCCGACGTGGCGAAGCAGAACTGCCCGGTGTCGAAGGCTCTCGCCGGCGTCGACATCCAGCTAAGGGCGAAGCTGGCCTGAGGGCCCCTCGAAACCGTCATGCCGGACTTGATCCGGCATCCATGCGGCATCGATGCCGGCCGGAACCGTGGCCTCTCTTGCACCGACGGCGAAGCGGCCACGGCCCATGGATTCCGGATCAAGTCCGGAATGACCAATAAAGAAACCTCATGCACGGAAGGCATGAGGAAATCCTGGGAGACTTGAGGCGGGACAGGGGCTAGGGTGCCGGCAATCCTCTGAACTTCTGAATATACATCCGAAATGGAAACCGACTTGGCCGCCGGCGCGATCGCCTGGTATCGCGACCCGCTGACGATCCACTTCATCATGGCGGCGGCCGCCCTGTGGCCGCTGGCGCGCATCCTGAAACGGGCGGGGCTCGCCCCGGCATGGGCGGTGCTGATCGCGGTCCCGGTGCTGGGCCCGGCGCTGATCGGATCGGCGCTGGTCTTCCAGCGCTGGCCCAATCGGCCGGCCGCTCCCGCACGCCCCCGGCGGAGACGCTGAGATGCAGTCCTTCGGAGAGATGCTCTATTTCTTCAGCGACATGGCGCCGTGGCTGAGCCACCTCATCATCTCGGTGGCGATCACCTACACGCTCTGCATCTTCGGGATCGTCTTCCTGCGCGCGGGACGGTCGCCGCTCTGGGTCTTCGTCTTTCTCATCCCCTATGCGGGCGTGGTCGCGCTCTGGGTGCTGGCCTATGTCCGCTGGCCGGGCACGGAGAAGGCCGGCGACGCTACCGACCCGCGCTGACCTCCTCCACGATCATGCCGGCGATACGGCCAACCTTGTCGGACCGCTCCTCCGCGATTCGCCGCAGGATCGACAGCACGCTATCGTCCTGGCGGGCGTTCGCCTCCAGCGACCAATAGGCGCCGACGGCCGCGACCGTGTCGATCAGCGGATTCTCTCCCGGCACGGCCGTCACCTCACCCGCCGCCAGCTCCGCCTCGTCCAGGGCCGCCAGCCGCCCGGCCACCCGCTCCACATAGAGCGCATCGCCGGTGGCGAAGAAGGACATCCACATCACGTCCAGTTCCGGATGGGTGCGCGGGTCCATCGTCGGGAACGGGTAGGGCTGCATCGCCCTTATCCCTTCCCAGACGCCATCCGGCAGCGCGCCCGCACGGGCAAGCCGGTCGAGCGCGACCGCCGAACCGGACATGCCGGATCGCGCGATGGCGATGGCGGCTACCAGCGCTTTCTCCGGATCCTCCGCCGAAATCGTTCGACCGATCAGCCTGTCGGCCGCATCCGGCGCTTTGTGCAGCACATGGGCGTAGAAGGTGGAAAGCAGCACGATTCCATGTTCGCGCCGGGCCGCATCGTCGGTCGGGAGATAGCTGTCGAAATCGAGCGCCGCCAGCCTGTCGACCGCTTCCGCCGGGTCGGGCGACCGGTAATAGCCGGCGATGAAGGAATCCATCGTGATCGGCTGGGCGAGCGCCGCGCCGGTCGCCATGACAAGGATCAGCAGGGCGCGGAAGAGGGGGCGGAGCATCGGGTTCCCTGGGATCGGATTGCCGGGCCGCTGATTCTGCCCGCTCCCGCCTTGGCGCGCCAGCCTTGATGCGGACCGGCCCAGGCCCTAATGTGCCGCCGTTTTTTGCCCATCAGAATCCGGAAAGTGCTGTCCATGAGCGGTGAGATCAAGCGCGTCGTCCTGGCCTATTCGGGAGGGCTCGATACCTCCGTCATCCTTCGGTGGCTTCAGGACACCTACCGATGCGAGGTCATCACCTTCACCGCCGATCTGGGCCAGGGCGAGGAGGTGGAGCCGGCGCGCAAGAAAGCGGAGATGATGGGCGTCAAGCCCGAGCACATCTTCATCCGCGATTTGCGGGAGGAGTTCGTGCGCGACTTCGTCTTCCCGATGTTCCGGGCGAATACGCTCTATGAGGGCACCTACCTTCTGGGTACCTCCATCGCCCGGCCCCTCATCTCCAAGCATCTGGTGGAGATCGCGGCGGAGACGGGGGCCGACGCCGTTTCCCACGGCGCGACCGGCAAGGGCAACGACCAGGTGCGGTTCGAGCTGGGGGCCTATGCGCTGAACCCGCATATCAAGATCATCGCGCCCTGGCGGGAATGGGATCTGAACAGCCGCACCAAGCTGCTGGCCTATGCCGAGGAGCGGCAGATCCCGATCGCCACCAGCAAGCGCGGGGAACCGCCCTACTCCACCGACGCCAACCTGCTGCACATCTCCTATGAAGGCCGCATCCTGGAGGACCCCTGGGAGGAGCCGCCGGAGGACATGTTCACCCGCACGGTCGCGCCTGAGGATGCACCGGACAAGCCGGCCTATGTGGAGGTGGAGTTCGCGGGCGGCGACCCGGTCGCGATCGACGGCAAGAAGCTGTCGCCGGCGGCGCTGCTGACCCGCCTCAACGAACTGGCGGGCCAGCATGGCGTCGGACGGCTGGATCTGGTGGAGAACCGGTTCGTCGGCATGAAGAGCCGGGGCGTCTACGAGACGCCGGGCGGTACGATCCTGCTGACCGCCCATCGCGCCATGGAATCGATCACGCTGGATCGCGCCGCGGGGCACCTGAAGGACGAGCTGATGCCCCGCTATGCGGAGCTGATCTATAACGGCTTCTGGTTCGCGCCGGAGCGGGAGGCCCTCCAGGCGCTGATCGACAAGACCCAGGAGAAGGTGACGGGGATCGTCCGGCTGAAGCTCTACAAGGGCTCCGTCACCGTCGTAGGCCGCAAGAGCCCGAACAGCCTCTACCGCCTGGACTACGTGACCTTCGAGGAAGACGAGGTCTACGACCAGCGCGACGCCGAAGGCTTCATCAAGCTGAACGCGCTGCGCCTGCGGCTGGGGGCGATGGCCGGGAAGTAGCCCGGCCGCGAAGGGCGGCGGCATGGCCCGCCAAAAGAACCGGCCAAAGGACCGGCGCGAGGAAGCGAAGACCCTCAACCTCGCGCTCCAGGGCGGCGGCGCGCACGGCGCCTTCACCTGGGGCGTGCTGGACCGGCTGCTGGACGAGGACGGGCTGACCCTCGAAGGCATCAGCGGCACCAGCGCCGGGGCGATGAACGCCGCGATGCTGGCGATCGGCTATGAGCGGGACGGTCCCGCCGGCGCGAAGGCGATGCTGGAGGAATTCTGGCGCGCCGTTTCCGACGCCGGGCGGTTCAGCCCGCTCCAGCGCGGCCTGTTCGACGGGCTGGTCGGCAATCCCTGGAACCTGGATTATTCGCCCGCCTTCCAGTTCTTCGACGCGCTGACGCGCGCCGTCTCCCCCTATCAGTTCAACCCGATGGATTTTAACCCGTTGCGCGACGTGCTGGAGCGGGTGATCGATGAGGGCGAGCTACGGGCTTGCCGCAGAATCAAGCTGTTCGTCTGCGCGACCAATGTCCGCACGGGCAAGGCGCGCATATTCGCCGACGGCGACCTTTCCATCGACGCTCTGCTGGCATCGGCCTGCCTGCCGACGGTCTATCGGGCGGTGGAGATCGACGGGGAGGCCTATTGGGATGGCGGCTATATGGGCAATCCCGCCCTTTACCCGCTGATCTACAATTGCCGCAGCCCCGACATCGCGATCGTCCAGATCAACCCGCTGACACGCGACGAGATCCCCAAGTCGGCGGCCGACATCGCCAACCGGGTGAACGAGATCAGCTTCAACTCCACGCTGATGCGCGAGGTCCGCGCGATCGCCTTCGTCCAGAAGCTGATGCGCCGCGCGCAGCTTCCGCCCACGGACTACAAATACGTCAATCTGCACATGATCGGCGACGAGACCGGCATGGCGGGGCTTGGCGTCGCCAGCAAGCTGAACGCGGACTGGGCATTCCTGACGCAGTTGAGAGAATGGGGCCGCGCCGCGGCGGATGGCTGGCTGGCGGCGAACCGCGCCGGCATCGGGGTGGAGACGACGATCGACCTTGAGGAGACCTTCCTCTGACCCCTCAGCCCGGTATGGGGGAAACCCCGAGCAGCCATGCGTGGCCGTGAAGCAGCAGGGCATAGAGGACGACCACCAGCGCCAGCCGCGCCGCGCCGAATTCCTTCATCGCCCTGCCCAGGCTCTGACGGCCCTGCATCATGGCCACGAACGGCAGGTTCGAGGTCGCGAGTTCGAAGGAGGCGAACGTGGCGCCCTTCCGGGTCCGGTGCTTCAGGTCGATCAGCATCGATCCCAGAAGCGCCAGGACCGCGAGCGTCCCGAAGAACAGCACCGATGCCGCGTCGCCATTGGCGATCAGATGGCCCAGCGCCCAGAGGCCGATGCCCCACATGACCGGATTGCGCGTGATGCGCAGGACGCCGCGGGCCGGCACCGGATCGTCAAGCTGGCCGTGCCCGCCGACGGCGGTGGGGTTCCGCATCGTGACGCCGCCGACCAGCAGGACGAGCGACAGCGGCATGAGGACGATCGTCAGATAGTTCCCCCACGGGTAAGCCGACCAGAGGAGCACGCCCGGCGACGCCGTCACATAGGCCCAGATCAGCCAGACGAACTGCGCCGCGGCGATCAGGGAATAGAGGCCGAGATAGGCGCTTTCCCCCAGCCGCTCCGCCAGCCGTTCGCGAAGGCCGGTGCTCGACAGGCCGAAATGCACCGCCAGCAGCGCCAGTCCGGCGACGGCGAGGTTGAGGGTCGCGCCGGTCATCAGAGCCAGCCCCGGCGGCGGAAGAACCACAGGGGCAGGACGGCGGACGCCAGCATCAGCGCCAGCGCCATCGGGTAGCCGAACGGCCAGGACAGTTCCGGCATGAGGTCGAAATTCATACCGTAGATGCTGGCGATCAGGGTCGGCGGCAGGAAGGCGACGGCGGCGACGGAGAAGATCTTGATGATCGCCGTCTGTTCGATATTGATGACGCCGAGCGTCGCGTCGAGCAGGAACGATATCCGCTGGGACTGGAAGTTCGAATGTTCGGAAAGGGAGCGCAGGTCGCGCTGCACGGTCTTCAGGCGCACCCGGACATCCTTCATCCCCTGCACTGTTTCGGTGCTGGACAGGTAGGCGGCGATCCGCTCCAGCCCGGCCAGGCTGTCGCGCATCTTGCCCATCAGTTCCCCCGACCGGCCAATGACGCGCATCACATCGTGGAGTTCCGCCTCCGGGTGCCGGCGCGGGGAAGCGGCGTCGGCGCGGAAGATCCGCTCCGACAGGCTCTCCAGCCTCTTGGCGATCAGTTCGACGACATCGGCGCAGCGGTCGACCACCGTTTCCAGCAGGCTGACGAGCGTTTCGTGGGCGTTGTCGCACAGATCCGGCTGGCGCTGCAGCCGCTGGACGAAGATCGGGATGCTCTTGGGATCGACGAAGCGCAGCGTCACCAGCAGGCGCGGCGTCAGGACGAAGGTCATCGCGCCCAGTTCCGGCCGGCCCGAATCGGCCTTCGCCACGATCGGCGCGGTCATGAAGCTGATGCCGTCCTCGACATAGATCCGGCTGGAGGCCTCGATCTCCTCCATGTCCGCGCGGGTCGGCAGGTCGATGGAGAGGATGTCGGATAGGTATGCCCGCTCCTCCTCCGACGGGTGCAGCGCATCGATCCAGATCGCGTCGGCCGGCGCTTCGTCCCCCGGCGACAGGTCCCGGTCCACGACCCGCCCGTCGCGACGGCTGTAAGCTTTGATCATCGCTTCGCCTCCCGGACAATCGGATCGGAAGAAGGAATCTTTAGAGCAGGCGGAACCAGTATTCGCGCAGCAGGTTGCGCACGAAACCGATCAGCAGCAGCAGCACGACCGGCGACAAATCGATGCCGCCCAGATTGGGCATGAAGCGCCGGATCGGCCGCAGCGCCGGCTCGGTCAGGCGGTAGAGCACATCGCCGATCGTATAGACGATGCGGTTGCTGGTGTTGACGACGTTGAACGCGACCAGCCAGCTCAGGATCGCCGAAATGATGATGATCCAGAAGTAGAGAGCCAGGATCGAATCGATCAGGAAGAACAAGGACTGCATCGCGTCCACCCGTTGCACCGGAAAACGGCCAAGAAGCTAGCCCGTAGCGTGCGGGCGGACAAGAGCGGCCGGCGGCGTCGGGCGGTCAGCCCGCCAGCGGCAGCCCCGGATCCTCCGCCAGATGAAGGCGCGCGCCGGCGACCATGGCGAGCCTGAGGGTCAGCGCCTTCCGCCTGGCGCCGGCCATCTTCATCGCCGGCGCGTCGCGCAGGACGATCGCGCCATAGGCGTCGGCGACCAGGATGCCGCTGTCGTCGGGCAGTATGTCGACCGGAAAAGTCTCGCCGACCGCGAAATAAAAACGGTCGCAGAATGGCGCGTATTCATGCCACTTCCGGTCGGCGCGGAAGTCTGCGATGGAGCTTTTCACCTCCACGATGGTCAGGCACCCAGCCGCGTCCACGGCCATGACGTCCGCCCGGCGGCCGGTCTTCAGCGTGAACTCCGTCACGCTCGCCATGCCGAGCGCCGCCAGCCATCGTCGCACCCCGCGCGTTATCAGCGCGGTGGCGGGCATGTCCAGCCTTCCGTTCGTCATTTGTTCCATACGGGCGATCCTAACAGCGGCGGCGTTTGGACTCCAGCCTGTCGGCGCTTGTCGCGCCCCCGCCGCCATGGGATGATTCGTTCGTCGCTGGGCGACGCCAACCAACGGATCCGGGGGAATCACCATGTTGAAGGAATTCCGGGACTTCGCGCTGCGCGGAAACGTCATGGACCTCGCGATCGGGATCATCATCGGCGCCGCGTTCGGCGCGATCACGAAATCCCTTGTCGCCGACATCCTGATGCCGCCGATCGGGCTGCTTCTGGGCAATGTCGATTTCTCTAACCTGTTCATCAACCTGACCGACCAACCGGTCGACAGCGTCGCCGCCGCGCAGGAAGCGGGAATAGCCACGATCAATTACGGCCTGTTCCTGATGGCGATCATAAACTTCCTGATCATCGCCTTCGCCGTGTTCCTGCTGGTCAAGCAGATCAACCGGCTGAAGAAGATGACCGAGAAGCCGGCGGCCCCGCCCGCCGAAACCTCCAAGACCTGCCAGTTCTGTATGTCCTCGATTCCGATCAAGGCCGTCCGCTGCCCGAACTGCACCTCCCATCTGGAAACCGCCGGGGCGGCTCCGGCCGAATAATCCCCGCCCCGGTTGACCGACCGCCGCCGGACGCTTCATCCTCCCGTCCGTCATGGGGATGAGAGGCGGAGACGGTCGAATGAGGATGCGCGCGGCGGGGCTGGGGGCGGTGATGGCGGGCTGCATTCTCGGCGGCTGCACGACGGACGCCGCGCCCGATCCAGTGATGGAGCCCGTATCCGCCGCGGCAGTCCCCGCTCCCGCGCCGGAACCCGATTCGGCCGAGTCGCCGCCGCCGGATGTCTGGAAGATCACCTGCTTCCGCGACAATGCGGTGGTGCTGGAGATCCCGAAGGTATACCGGATCTACCGGATCGTGGACGGCTACGGCATGTGGATCTATGAGACGCCCGAAGGCGTTCGCGTGCAGGGCAGGATGGGCAAGGGGCTGACCTGCGCCTACGCTCCGCTGGACACCTGATTTGCGGCCTCCGTCGCCGACTTGCTGCACTGCCACAAGTCTAGTGCATAAATGCAACACAAAAATCGCATTTTCGCTAAACCGTGGTTATGTGCGAATTAGGCTGTCCTTTTTAACCCTTTTTGAGTAATACGCGTTCAAAATCATGTAAATTTCAGGGGTGGGGTAGCTATGCTGAGCAATAGTTTCAATTCACGTTCCGTTCGCAGGACCCTGGCTGGCGGCGTCAGCGCCCTGGCTGTTGCATTTTTGCTGGGAGCCTCGCCGATGGCGGAGGCTCAGACGCTTGAGGAAGCGATCGGCTACGCCGTCGCGACCAACCCCGAGATCGGCGCCGCCCGCGCCAATCGGAGCGCCATCGATTTCGAGCTTGAGCAGGCGCGCGGCCTCTACCTGCCGCAGGTCGACCTGGAAGCCAGCATCGGCCCCGGCTGGAACAACGGGCCGGGCGAGCAGGAGAACGACAAGGACTGGATGATCCGGAGCGAGGCGTCGCTGGTCGTCCAGCAGATGATCTATGATGGCGGCGCCGCGGACAGCGAGATCGACCAGCAGGCGTCGCGCGTCGACGCCGCCGCCTACCGCGTCCTGGAGCGGGCGGAGTTCGTCGGGCTGGATGTCGTCCAGGCCTATCTGGACGTGCTGCGCCAGCAGGAACTGATCGAGATCGCGCGCGACAATCTGGAGGTCCAGCAGGGCATCGTCGGCGACGTGCAGCAGCGCGTCGACGCCGGGCGCAGCAGCACCGCCGATTCGCAGCAGGCGGCGGAGCGGGTGCGCAACGCCGAGGCGACGCTGGTCGATATCGAGCAGTCGTTCGAGGAAGCGCGGCAGACCTATCTCCGCCTGACCGACCAGCCGGCCGGCGATTTCTCCATGCCCGCCCCGGTGGCCGCGACAGTCCCGACGGACGAGGAGGAAGCGATCCGGACCGCGCTGGAGAACAACCCGACCCTGAAGGCGGCGCGGGCCGACATCGACACCGCCTACGCGCTCTACAATTCGGCGGAGGCGAACTTCCATCCGACCGTGGATCTGGAGGGCAGGGCCCGGACCGGCAATGATCTGGACGGGGTGGACGGGCGGGAAACCGATCTCTCCGCGCTCGTGGTGCTGCGCTACAACCTCTACCGGGGCGGCATCGACACCGCCAATCGGGAGGAGCAGATCCGCCGCATCGACGAGGCGCGGCAGGCGATGCTGCAGGTCGAGCGGGAGGTCCGCCAGCTGGTGCAGGGGTCGTACACGGAACTCGATTCCGCGTCCCGCCGGGTCGATATCCTGAACGAGCAGATCGCCCTCAGCGAACAGGTCGTTACCTCCTACCGCCAGCAGTTCGACATCGGCCAGCGCACGCTGCTGGACGTGCTGGATGCCGAGAACACGCTGTTCAACACGCGGGTATCCGCCGCGACCGCCCGCTATGCGGAGCTTTTCGCCCAGTACCGGGTGCTGGCCAGCATGGGGCAGCTTCTGTCCACCTTCGGCATCGAGCCGCCCGACGAGGCGACCGCCGCCGCGCGGGCGCGGTTCGACGTGCCGGAGACCCCGCCTTCGGAGGAGATGAGCCGGCAGGAGCAGCCGGACTGGCAGCAGGAAGCCGCCGCCCAGTGACGGGCGGCGCGCGGGCCGGATGAACCGGCAGGGAGAGCCGTGACCCTTCATCCGTTTCCGCGATGGTTTCTGCTATCGTTTTTGCGGCCGTCGTCAGGGCTTCTCCCGGCGGCGGCCGCGATCGTTTTCGCGCTGGCCGTCATGCTTCCGGCATGGGCCCAGACGCCGGGCCTTCCGGGCATCTTCGGAGCCGACAATCGGCTGGTGCTGGATTCCTCCCGCTGGCCGTGGAGCGCGATCGGCCGCGTCAATCTCGCCACCGGCGGCTTCTGCTCGGGTGTCCTGGTAACGCCGCGCCGGGTGCTGACCGCCGCCCACTGCCTCTACGATAAGGAGGTGGGCCGCTGGATACATCCTTCGGACATCCATTTCCTGCCCGGCTACGACCGGGGAAACTATGCCGCCCACGGCAGGGCGATCGACGTGACGCTGTCCGACTACACGCCCCCCGCCGACCGGCCCGACGCGGCCAGCCTGGAGCGCGACTGGGCGGTGATCCTGCTGGCCGAGCCGATGCCGATGCCACCGATCCCGCTGGTGGCGGTGAGCTACGACGACCTGAATGCGCAGAATCCGAGGCTGGTCCGCGCCGGTTACAGCCAGGACAGGGCCCATGTCCTCGCGGGGCACGATGGCTGCCGGCTCGCCGGCACTTCCCATCATGGCGGCCTGCTGCTCCATGCCTGCGACGGCACGTTCGGCGATTCGGGTTCTCCCCTGCTCGCCTTCGTGGACGGGCAGCCCGTCGTGATCGCGGTGACAGCGGCGGTCGTGCGGACTGCCGAAGGTGAGGCCCTGGGCGCGGCCGTGCCGGTCTCCACCATTCTGGCGGCGGTTCCGGATCTCCGTGTCGCCGCGCTGGACCGGTAGTCCGGCCCAGCCAAAGTAGTTTCTAATTTATATTTTCCACAAATTATCACTTTATTAGCACTACCCGCGCGAATATCCTCCCTTCCCTCAACCGGATGGAGGACGTCATGACGGTCGGTCGACGGCAGGTTCTGAGCGGAATTGCCGCGTCGGCTCTCCTTCTTGCCCGTCCCGCCCTGGCGGTAACCTCCGAAGAGGACGTGCGGGCGCTCCGCCTCTACAACCCCCACACCGATGAATCCTTCCGGGATATTTATTACGCAGACGGCGGCTATCTTCCCGACGCGCTGAGCCGGCTCGACGTCTTCATGCGCGACCATCATTCCGGCTCGGTCGGGCTGATGGACCCCGGTGTTCACGACATATTGTGGCGACTCCAGAATCGCTACCTCCAGGTCTATGGCCGGGAGGTCACGATCAACATCCATTCGGCCTTCAGGACGCGGGAAACGAACGAGATGCTGCGCCCGGAGGGGGCGGCGCAGAACAGCCTCCACATGCGCGCCAAGGCGGTCGACGTGTCGGTGCAGGGGCTGGGCATCTACTTTCTGGCGGACCAGGCCCCCCGCGTCGGGGCGGGTGGGTGCGGCATCTACATGCGGAGCCAGTTCGCCCATCTGGACACAGGCCCGAAGCGGAGCTGGACGCAGCCGCTATGGTGACCCCGCCGCCTGGCGCGGAGCCGCTGGTCAGCATCATCGTCAATAACCACAACTATGCCCGGTTCGTCGGCTGCACGCTCGACAGTGCGCTGGCCCAGACCTATCCGAGGATCGAGGTCATCGTCGTCGACGATGGATCGACCGATTCCTCGCAGGAGGTTCTGGAGACCTATCGCGACCGGTGCCGGATCATCCATCAACCCAATGGCGGCCAGGCCGCCGCCTACAATAGCGGCTTCGCCGCATCCTCCGGCGATCTGGTGCTGATGCTGGATTCCGATGACATCCTGGCGCCGACAGCGATCGAGCGGACGGTCGACTCGTGGCACCCCGGACTCGCCAAGATCCAGTTCCGGCTCAGCGCCGTCGACGCCGAGGAACAGCCTCTCGGCTACGACCTTCCGAACCTGCCGATGGGTAGCGGCGACGCCGGCGCGCTGCTGCGCCATTACGGCTACTACCCCGCACCGCCGGGCAGCGGGAACGTCTTCGCTCGCGCGGCCCTCCAGACTCTCATGCCGATGCCTGAACCCGAATGGCGGAACGGGGCCGACGGCTATCTCATCGGCCTCGCCCCCCTGTTCGGGGAGGTCGTATCGATCGAAGAGCCACTGGGCCTCTACCGCGTTCACGGCGCGAACAATTCGGAGGCGGGAGGTCTTTCGGTGCCGAAGCTGCGCCGCCGGTTGCGCAACGAACTCGACCGCGAACGGGCGATCAAGCGAATCGCCGGCGAGAGGGGGGAGACGATCGCCACGGCGCTGTCGTTGAACATCCCCGCCCATTGCAAGGCCCGGCTCTTCTCCCTGAAGCTCGACCCGGCCGGCCATCCCTATCCGGAGGATTCGAGCGCCGGCCTCGTTCTCTCCGGCATATCGGCGGCGTGGCGGTTTCCCCATATGCGGCTGCCGAAGAAGCTGGCGGCGACCTTGGGCTTTCCCCTGATCGCCATCGCGCCGCGCGCCTTCTTCAACGGCGACCTGCGCTTCTTCTTCCTGTCCGAACGGCGACGCGGATTCTTGTGGCAACAAGCGTCGTTCGTTGGCGGGATAGCTCAGCTTTTCCCCTGAAGGTCCGGCCAGGCAAGGGCACGCTCCGCCATGGCGGGAATCGCGGCGTAAGCCGCCATGTCCAGGAACTCCACCCCCTCGATCAGCAACGCTTCCCGGACATCGGCAAGGGCGGGGTCGGCGGCGGCTTCCGCCAGACCCGCGCGCAGGCGGACCAGCACATCCTCCGGCATGTCCGCGCGCGTCACATAGGGCAGGCCGGGCGCGGGCTCCGTCACGGTCAGCACCCGGACGCCCAAGACCGCCTGCGGCCGATACCGCGCCAGAAGCGCGAAGGTCACGGCGTCGATCGCCGCCAGATCGGCCGCCCCTTCCGCCACCGCCGCCAGGCTGGTCGCGTGCCCGCCGGTGAGGCGGACGGCGCCGAAGAAGCGGCCATCCCGGGCCAGGGGCGCTGTGAGGGTCGCCAGCGCGTTCCAGCCCGACTGGCTGTCCGGCTGATTGACCGCCGCGACCGCGCCCCGGAATTCCTCCAGCGCCGTCCCCGCCCGATCCCGACCGACGACGACCACGCTGCGATAGAATGGGCCGGAGCATCCTTCCGCCCGATAGCAGGGTGTGCCGATCGGCGTCAGCTTTCCGGCGAAGGCGTGAGTCAGGGGAAAACCACAGGTCTGGGCTAACAGCAACGACGGGTCGGTCCACAGCGCCGCCGGGTCGTCGGTCGGATCGCGACGATCCGGAACGTCCGGGACGCCGGCGCGGCGGAAGGCGGCGGCCAGCCCCGACCACCAGGCGTCGGTCGCCTCCGCGATTTCAGGAAAATCGTACATCGGCAGGCCGGCACGGCCCGCCATTCCCACTGCCGCCATCAGGCGGCCGCGCGCGGCTGCGGAATGATTTCGCCGTGCCCGGCCTTCCGGCGCGGATGGGGATGCACGGGGTGCGCCACGGGGTGGAGGAGATAGCGTGCGATCACGTCGCGATATCCTTTGTAGAGGCCGGCGCCGTCCATTGCCTGGGCGTGGGCGTCCAGGCTTCGGGCTAGGGAGGGCAGACGATACCAGGGCGCGCCCGGCTTTGCATGGTGTGCGACGTGGAGATTGTTGTTGAGGAACAGCAGGCCGAACAGCGGTCCCGACTCCACCACCGCCGTCCGATGCCTGGGATCGGCGGCCGCGCGATGTTCCGCGAAGGAGCGGAGCAGCGTCAGCGACAGGCCGCCATAGCTGAACGCCGCCAGATAGAGCCATACCGGAAAGCCGCAGATGGCGGTCAGCCACAGCAGGATCGCCGCCACCCCGGCGACATGCCGGGTCCAGACGACCCAATGCCGGACATTGCCGCGCAGCAGCGTCGCCGCCTCGGCCTTCCAGAAGCCGGCGATGGCGATGGCTGGGCCCAGCGTCATCCGGCCCAGAAGGGTCTGATTGGCCAGCAGCAGCCCGCGCCGCGCCTTGCCCATCGCCGCCCATTCCTCCGGCAGCACGTAGAAGCTCTCCGGATCCTCGATCGGGCAGGTGATGCGCTCGTCCCGATGGTGGGCCAGATGGCTGGCGCGGTAGAGTTCGTAGGGCATCCACAGGGAAAGCGGCGGCCATCCGACTAGCGCGTTGATCCTGCGGTTGCGGGTCGGGTGGCCGTGGATCGTCTCATGCTGAAGGGAGCTGTGCCACGCCACCAGCAGCGCGCCCAGCGGCGCCAGCAGCCAGACCGGCAGGCTGCCATGCAGGAAGGTTAGAGCCGTCCAGCCGCCATAAACGCCAAGGACGACGCCCCATGTCGGCCATTCCGGCCGGCGGACCCGTCGATTTGTCTCAGAATTGTTTCCGTTTCTCATTCCGGTAACGTGACGTCCCGCTGCTGTTGCCGCAATGCGGGAAAACGCACAATCCGTTGCTTCTGCGCACAATAAGCTGCATATGTTTATAATACGCACATCAGCGGCAGGCATACGGAGGACAGATATGGATCGCCGCGATTTTCTGGAGCAGTTCCGGGAGAGGCTGAACCACGTCATCTCCGACAGCGGCATGACGCGCAATGCCTTCGCCCGGTCGGTCCAGATGGACCGCTCCACGCTCTCCCAGCTTCTGTCGCCGTCGAACGACCGGCTGCCCAGGGTGGAGACGCTGGCCGCCATCGCGGCCCAGCGGCATGTCAGCATCGACTGGCTGCTGGGGTTGAGCCAGAAGGGCCAGATCAGCGCCGATATCGTGCGGGAGCAGGTGTCGATCGAACGGGATGCCGTGACATCGGCAGACGCCCGGCTGATCGCCTGGCACGCGGAGGCCGTGGGCTACAAGATCCGCTACGTCCCCTCGACCTTCCCCGACCTTTTGAAAGCGCCGGAGGTCATCCAGTACGAGCTGGAGCATTTCGCGGCGTCGCGGCCGGAGCAGGCGATCGAACTGGCGGCCGCACGGCTGGAGTATCAGCGCCGGCCGGAAACGGACATGGAGGCCTGCAACGCCTTTCAGACGCTGGAGAGCTTCGCCAGGGGGGAAGGCATCTGGCGGCGGCTGGACAAGCCGATCCGCGCCCGGCAGCTCGATCTGATGATCGAACTGGTGGAGGAGCTTTACCCGACCTTCCGCTGGTTCCTGTTCGACGGGCTGGAGCGGTATTGCGTGCCGGTCACCATCTTCGGCCCGCTGCGCGCGGCCATCTATATCGGCCAGATGTATCTGGTCTTCCGCTCGACGGAGCACATCCGGGCGCTAACGCAGAATTTCGACGGGCTGATAAGGGGCGCGGTCATCCAGCCGACCGACGTGCCGGACCACCTCCGCCGCCTTCGCCGCGACTTGCGGTAAGGCCGCTCAAAGCAGAACGCCCGGCGAGAGATCGCCGGGCGTTGCCGTTTCCGATTTGCCGCGGAACCGCCTATTCGCGGTTGCCGAGGAACATCATCAGGAACTGGAAGAGATTGATGAAGGAGAGATAGAGCATCCAGGCCCCCATCACGGCCGTCTTGGTGCCCGTCTCGCTGTCCATGCCCTCATAGTACTGCTCCTTGATCGCCTGCGTGTCGTAAGCGACCAGGCCGGCGAAGATCAGCACGCCGGCCGCCGCGATCACGAACTGCAGCATGGAGGAGCCAAGGAAGATGTTCACCACCGAGGCGATCAGCAGCCCGATCAGGCCCATCACCAGGAAGCTGCCGAAGGCCGACAGGTTGCGCTTGGTGGTGTAGCCGTAGAGGCTGAGGCCCGCGAAGGCGGCGGCGGTGATGAAGAACACCCGGACGACGCTTTCGCCCGTGTAGGTCATCAGGATGATCGACAGGCCGATGCCCTGTAAGGCGACGTAGCCCCAATAGAGCGCCTGGACCGTCGACGCCTTGGCCGAGCGGAGGGTGAACATCCCGATCAGCAACAGGCCCAGCGGGGCGAAGATGCCGATCATGCCCAGCGCCGTCGGCGCGATGCCGCCATTCGGCGCCGGCGCGAAGAAGACCCCGCCGACCGAAGTATGGGCGATCATCCAGGCGACCAGGCCGCTGATCGCCAGACCCGTCGCCATGTAGTTGTAGACGCGCAGCATATGCTGCCGAAGACCGACATCGATCTCCGCGCGATCGATCGTCTGTCCGCGATTGACCGTCGCGTAGCGGTTCTGTTGACCAAGAGCCATCGTGCATCCCTCACCGGTGGCAGAAACAAACTCGCCAGACATATTGGAGAATGGCGGGGGCGATTCAATCAAAATCGCGAAGGGGAACCAGTCGGATAGCCTCCGCCGACGACACGGCCGGCGGAGGCTTCAGTTCAGCGAGCCACCGTCAGGCGGCGTCCTTCATCATGCTGCGCAGCACATAGTGCAGAATGCCGCCGTTCCGGAAATATTCCAGCTCGTCCAGCGTGTCGATCCGGCAGAGCAGCGGTACGTCCTCCTTCGACCCGTCGGGACGGTTGACGGTCAGCGTCATTTCCGCGCGAGGCTTCAGGTTTTCCGCGATGCCGAGGATGTCGAACGTCTCCCCGCCTTCCAGCTTCAGGTCGAACCGGGTCCGGCCGTCCTTGAACTGGAGCGGCAGGACGCCCATCCCGACCAGGTTGGAACGATGAATGCGCTCGAAGCTCTCCGCCACCACCGCCTTGATGCCCAGAAGCAGGGTGCCCTTGGCCGCCCAGTCGCGGGAGGAGCCGGTGCCGTACTCCTTGCCGGCCAGCACGATCAGCGGCACGCCTTCGGCCTGATAGCGCATGGCGGCGTCGTAGATCGGCATCACCTCGCCCGACGGCAGGTGACGCGTCACGCCGCCCTCGGTGCCGGGGGCCAGCTCGTTCCGGATGCGGATGTTGGCGAAGGTGCCGCGCATCATGATCTCATGATTGCCGCGCCGCGCGCCGTAGGAGTTGAACTCCCGCGGCGGGACCTGCCGTTCGGTGAGGTAGGACCCGGCCGGGCTGTCCTTCTTGATCGAGCCGGCGGGCGAGATGTGGTCGGTGGTGACCGAATCCGCCAGCAGGGCCAGGGTCCGTGCGCCTTCGATGTCGGTGACGGGAGCGGGCTCCCGGTCCATCTTCTCGAAGAAGGGCGGCGACTTCACGTAGGTGGAGCCGATGTCCCACTTGTAGGTCAAGCCGGCCGCCGTCTCGATGCCCCGCCATTCGGCCGGCCCCTCGAAGACGTTGGAATAGCGCTTGCGGAACATCTCCGGCGTCAGCGCCTTGGCGATCGTGTCCGCGATCTCCTTGTTGGAGGGCCAGATGTCCTTCAGCAGGACCGGCTTCCCGTCGGAGTCCGCGCCCAGCGGCTCCCGCGTCAGGTCGACCTTCATCGACCCGGCGATCGCGTAGGCGACGACCAGCGGCGGCGAGGCCAGGTAGTTCGACTGGACGTCGGGGTTGATCCGGCCCTCGAAGTTCCGGTTGCCCGACAGCACCGAGGCGGCGTTGAGATCGCCCTTCTGGACGGCGGCGGAGATCGCCTCGGGCAGCGGCCCGGAATTGCCGATGCAGGTGGTGCAGCCATAGCCGACCAGGTTGAAGCCCATCGCGTCCAGATCGTCGTCCAGACCGGCGGCGGCGAGATAGTCGCTGACCACCTGCGATCCGGGGGCGAGCGAGGTCTTGACCCACGGCTTGACCGTCAGCCCCTTCTCCCGCGCGTTGCGGGCGACCAGACCGGCGGCGACCATCACGCTGGGGTTGGAGGTGTTGGTGCAGCTGGTGATCGCGGCGATGACGACATGGCCGTGATCGACCTCGAAATTCTCGCCCTCAACCGGCGTCGGATTGGAGAGGGGATCGGTGTCCTCGTGGCTTGCCTCGGCGATCTCGCCGCCTTCGGACATCAGCCGGCCTTCGTCACCGGTGGGATCGACGCCCAGCTCCTTCGCCAGATGGCGGCCAAATTCGGCCTTGGCCTCGCTCAGCAGCACCCGGTCCTGCGGCCGCTTCGGGCCGGCCAGCGAGGGCTCGACGTCGGCGAGCTCGAGTTCCAGCGTATCGGTGAAGACCGGGTCGGGCGAGGAAGCGTCGCGCCACATGCCCTGCGCCCTGGCGTAGGCCTCCACCAGCGCGACCGTCTTCGGCTCGCGGCCAGAGAATTCCAGGTAGCGCAGCGTCTCCTGGTCGATCGGGAACAGACCGCAGGTCGCGCCGTATTCCGGGGCCATGTTGCCGATGGTCGCCCGGTCGGCGATCGTCATATGGTCCAGCCCGTCGCCGTAGAACTCCACGAACTTGCCGACCACGCCCTTCTTGCGGAGCATCTGGGTGACGGTCAGCACGAGGTCGGTGGCCGTCGCGCCTTCCTTCAGCCGGCCCTTCAGCTTGAAGCCGATGACCTCCGGGATCAGCATGGAGATCGGCTGGCCCAGCATCGCGGCCTCCGCCTCGATGCCGCCGACGCCCCAGCCCAGCACGGCGAGGCCGTTGACCATGGTGGTGTGGCTGTCGGTGCCGACCAGCGTGTCGGGATAGGCGACCGTGCGGCCGCTGTCGCGGTCCTTCTCCGACCAGACGGTCTTGGAGAGATATTCCAGGTTCACCTGATGGCAGATGCCGGTGCCGGGCGGCACGACGCGGAAATTGTCGAACGCCTTCTGGCCCCAGCGCAGGAAGGCGTAGCGCTCACGGTTGCGCTCGAACTCCCGCTCCACATTCGCCTGGAAGGCGCGGGGCGTGCCGAACTCGTCCACCATCACGGAATGGTCGATCACCAGATCGACTGCCGACAGCGGGTTGATCCGCTTCGGATCGCCGCCCAGACCGACCATCGCCTCGCGCATCGCGGCCAGATCAACCACCGCCGGGACGCCGGTGAAATCCTGCATCAGCACGCGGGCCGGCCGATAGGCGATCTCACGGTCCGACCTCTTATCCTTCAGCCAGGCCGCGACCGCCTTCACGTCGTCCACGGAGACCGAGCGGTCATCCTCGAACCGCAACAGGTTCTCCAGCAGCACCTTCAAGGAGAAGGGCAGCCTTGAGACGTCGCCCAGCGTCTTCTGGGCCTCGATCAGGCTGAAATAATCATATTCCTCGCCCTCGACTTCGAGGGTGCGGCGTGTCTTCAACGTATCGTGTCCGGTAAACGTCACGGCGAACTTCCTCCAGGCATGGCGCCCACTCCCTCTCCCAAAGGGTGGGATCCACGCGGTCGACACTTTCGATCGGGGAGACCTAATGGCCTTGATGTAATGGTTTTTCCCCGCACTATCAAATGCCGCCGCGCCCGCGAGGGTTATTTCCGGGCGCGGTTGACGATCAGGATTCCCGCGGCGACCAGCGCCACGCCGATCGCGTCGCCCCAGCCCAGCGGTTCCGCCAGCACGATCCAGGCGATGACGACCCCGAAGACGGGGTTGAGGAAATGGTAGGAGGCCGCGTCCGTCGCCGATCCGCGCTCCAGCAGGGTGAACCAGAGGAAGGTGGCGACGATGCCGGGCAGCAGCACGATATAGGCGAACGCCACCAGGAAGCCTGGGTTGAGCGTCACTTCGGAAACGTTTTCCAGCGCCAGCGCGAAGGGCAGCAGGGCGAAGCTGCCGACAAACATCTGGAGGCCGACGACCATCAGCAGGCCTGTCCCGAAATCGCCCTTCTTCACCAGGGCAGTGCCGACGGCGAGCCCGACCACCCCGGTGAAGGAAAGCAGGATGCCGAACGGGTCCTCGCCGCCGCCGCTCATCCGGCTGCCCATGATGTAGACGACGCCGGCGAAGCCCAGCACGAGGCCCGCGATCTTGAGCGGCCCGACCCGTTCCCGCAGGACGAGCGGGGCCATCAGCGCCATGACCAGCGGCAGGGCCGACCCGATGATCGCCGCTAGGCCAGCGGAAATCGTGGTCATGGCGGTGAACATGAGGCCGAGATAGAGCGCGTTCTGGCAGATGCCGAGGATGGCGATGCGCGCCCACTGGTCGCCCCGCCGGGGCAGCCGCTGCCCCATCGCATACGCCAGCGCCACCGCAATCACGCCGGATGTGAGGAATCGGGCGGTCAGCAGAATCATCGGCGGCGCGGAGCCGAGCGCGAACTTCGCCGCCGTGAAGGCGGAACTCCAGATGAAGGCGAAGCTGACGCCGATGAGGATGGTCACCAGCGCATATTGCCGACTTCGCGCTGTTTCCATGATGTTCGCCGCCATCGGCTTCTCCTGATTCCGCATCGCACCATAGGCCGTGGGCGCGATGGCGCAAAACGCGGAGTCATTCCCCTGCTTCTGATGCTATATGATTACATATGGTTACAGGAGATCCCCGCATGACCTCGCAACCTTCCGAACCCATCACCGTCCGCACGGCCAAGGTAGCCGAAATCGATGCACTGGCCGCCGCGATGGACCGGTCCCGCAACTACGTCGTCAACCAAGCGATAGAGCAGTACCTGGCGGCTAACGGCTGGCAGATCGAGCGCATCAGGGAAGGTCTCGCCGACTCCCGTGAAGGCCGCACCGTGCCCGCTGACGACGTCCTCGCCGACATTGCTGCGAAACATGGCTGGTCGCGTTGAAGCGGCTTTCCTTCGCGAGGGCTGCCGCTCGAGATCTTAAGGGCATCATCGATTATATCGCGCACGATGACCCGACAGCGGCGGAGAATGTCTATCGCAGAATCGTCGAAGCCACGGACCGGCTGCGCCAGTTTCCAGAGCTGGGCCGCCCCGGTCGGCTGCCGGAGACACGCGAACTGAGCATTCCCACCCTGCCCTATCTCATCGTCTATGAAGCCGATGCCGAGACGGTAACTATAATCGCGATCTTCCATATGTCGCGCGATCTGGCGAGCGCGCTGGCCGAACGACGGCTCCCAGATGACGCCTAGTTTGCATGATCACGACTTTGAACGACGCCTGTTGGAACTATCCGAAACGTCAGTCCCTTTCGGGGCTCTTCAGCTCTGGCTTATCAGAACCGTATCCGATCTTTGTTCTTAATGGATAAGTTACTTCTTTGATGATCTCGCCGCTCTTGGTCATAATCTTCTCGACGTATCGCCCGTTAATACGGTCGATGATTCTCAGTTTCTGCACGAAATCACCAACGCTCTTCCGGAGTTCCCATCCCTGAATGGTTTCCACTGTGAAATCTTTCCGGATCGAGCGGTCAAATTGGCGATGTCGGATGCGAGCATAGTCGGTCAAGGACAAGGAGTCGGAGACCATTACATTGAATTGTCTGTTGGTCGAACCACAACCGGGGCAACAGATGCGGTCCAGGACCGGAACGCTGGCGTTGTCGACGATCGATGCACCACATTCGCCATTGGACAGATTGAGAAACTTTGGTCATGTACCTCCTCGGTTTATCGCTGGGCCACACTCTCACGCCCGGTATAGAGGCCCAGTGCAATACCTAGAAGTTGCGCGATCAACGCAATAAAGGTGAGATCAAAGGCGGCTCCTAAAGCAAAACCCATGCCGGATATGGCGAGCATGGTTGCGATCCATGCGGCTGCACTCGCATAAGCAACGATCTCTAGATTGCTTTGCTTAAAAAGTTTTGCCGTTATGGCAATAGCAATCCAGCCGCCGACCGCACCGTGAAGGAGGTTCGGAAACCATTGCATGGCAACCTCTTCAAGATGCGGTATCCAACTCGCAGAAACGTATCCGTACAGAAGAAAGCGGTAGACCGCTACAAACAAGCTACCGATAGCGAGCCCAGGCAACACCAGAATGATGCATATGATGGTTGCAAGCCAGGTAAGCTTGTGCTCGGTCGATCCAGCGTTAATTGATTGTGTCATTATTGCCCCCAGCCTCTCGCCTCCAAGCATTTGGGGCCATTTTGCTCCGACTGTCTATGTCCTGTGTCTAAATCCTGACGGAACGCGAACCGTTCAGAAAATCCACGATCCGGGGCAGGACGCGGTCGGGGGCCTGGAAATGGGGGATGTGCCGGCAATCCTCGACCAGCCATGTCTCCACGGGGCCGGCGACGGCTTCCGCGATGGCGTCGAGCTGGCGGGGGGTTCCGTACTCGTCTCCCTCTCCCTGGATCGCCAGCACCGGGCAGACGACCCGCTTGAGGTCGTCGCGCATGTCGAAGGCGGCGAAATCCGGCTTCAGCCAGACATCGGCCCAGCCGGAGAAGGTGGCGTCGATCTTGTCGCCGTGGAAGCGCGCGAGCGCCCTTCGCAGCCTGCCGTCCGGCGCGTGGAAGGCGGCCCGCGCCTCCACGATGCCGGAGAGCGTCACATCCTCAATGAAGCTGTGGGCGGCTTCGCTGACCAGGGCCGTCACGCGGTCGGGAAATCCGGCCGCGAACAGCAGGGCGATCGAAGCGCCGTCGCTGTGGCCGACCAGCGCCGCCTTTTCAATCCCGGCGGCGTCCAGCACGCGCGGCAGCACCTCCCACGCCTCCTCATACAGGTAGCGCGGCGTCCGCTGGCGCGGCAACGGGTCCGACCGGCCGAAGCCAAGACGATCGTAGAGGAAGATCGGCCGGCCCGTGGAAGCGGCCAGCCGGGCCGGCACGTCGATGTCGCGCCGGACCCATTGAGCGATGCTGCCCAGCCCTTCATGGAGCATCACGATTGGCTCTTCGTCCGAGGCGTCCGGCGGCTCCACCCATTCGGCGGCGAGGCTGTAGCCATCGACGGAGAGAGTCAGGCTTCGGCGCGGAGTTGAGGAAATAAGCTGTTCAAAAACCAAATCGAATCGACCTATCATGAGGGTCCGGTCCGGCGGGCCGGCATATACTAAGGAACCCGAAGAGGGTCAGATTAACAGGGCAGGGAGGCGCCCATGTCCAGCGCGGAAGAGCGCGAGGACGACGTGCTGTTGAAGGCCGAGCGGATCAGCCTCCGTTTCGGCGGCGTCACGGCGCTGACCGATGTCAGCTTCCATGTGAAGAAGGGCGAGCTTTTCTCGATCATCGGGCCCAACGGCGCCGGCAAGACCTCCATGGTCAACTGCATCTCCGGCCGCTACACGCCGACCGAGGGGCGCATCTTCTACAATGGCCGCGACGTCACCCGGATGAAGCCCAACGCGCGGGCCGATCTGGGGTTGGGCCGAACCTTCCAGAACCTTGCCCTGTTCGGCCATATGAGCGTTCTGGACAACATCATGGTCGGCCGCCACCACCTGCTGAAGAACAACTTCCTGACCGGGTCGCTCTATTGGCTGACCGGCACGCGGAAGGAGGAGCTGGCTCACCGCCGGGAGGTCGAGGAGATCATCGACTTCCTGGAGATCCAACATGTCCGCCGCGCGGTCGCCGGCACCCTGCCCTATGGGCTGCGCAAGCGGGTGGAGCTGGCCCGCGCCATCGCGCTGAAGCCGGACATCCTGTTGCTGGACGAGCCGATGGCCGGCATGAACCTCGAGGAGAAGGAGGACATGGCCCGCTACATCCTCGACCTCAACGAGGAGTGGGGCATGTCGATCATCATGATCGAGCACGATATGGGCGTGGTCATGGATATCTCCCACCGCGTCATGGTGCTGGATTTCGGCCGCAGGATCGCCGAGGGCACGCCGGAATCGGTGATGGAGGACGAGCATGTGAAGCGCGCCTATCTGGGCGAGACCGACGACGACGCCGATCTCGACGGGGCGGCGGCATGACGGCCGGATCGGGCGCGGCCCTTCCCGACACCGGCCTTCCCGACACCGGGCGGTTCGACACGCTGCCGAAGCTGCTGGCGCATAATGCGGAGCGGTGGCCGGACGGGATCGCGCTGCGGGAGAAGGATCTGGGCATATGGCGGTCGATCACCTGGCGCGGCTATCACGAGCGCGCGGGGATCTTCGCCTGTGCCATGGCCGCGCTGGGCATCGGCAAGGGCGACGTGGTCGGGCTGATCGGCGACAACCGGCCGGACTGGGTGACGGGCGAGGTCGCCGCCCACGGCGCCGGCGCCATGTCGCTGGGCATCTATCGCGACGCGCTGGATGACGAGGTCGCCTACCTGATCTCCTATGCCGACGTGGCGATGGTGATGGCCGAGGACGAGGAGCAGATCGACAAACTTCTGGGCCTTGGCGACCGCATTCCGTCGGTCCGGCACATCGTCTATTCCGACCCGCGGGGGATGCGGAAATATGACGATCCGCGCCTGATCGATCTTCGCGACTTCATGAAGCTGGGCGAGGACGCGCTGAAGGCGGAGCCCGGCCGCTACGATTCCATGGTCGCCGCCGGCTCGGGCGGGGAGGTCGCGGTGCTGTGCACCACGTCGGGCACCACCGCCCATCCCAAGCTGGCGATGCTGACCGGGGCGGCGCTGATCAACCATTGCGCCAGCTATCTGGGCGTCGACCCCAAGGGACCGGAGGACGAATACGTCTCCGTCCTGCCGCTGCCCTGGATCATGGAGCAGATCTACGCCATGGGCATGGCGCTCCTGTCCGGCATGAAGGTCAACTTCGTGGAAGAGCCGGAAACCATGATGCACGACCTTCGGGAGGTGGGGCCGACTTTCATCCTGCTGGCCCCGCGCGTCTGGGAGAGCATCGCCGCCGACGTGCGCTCGCGCATGATGGACGCCAGCCCGCTGAAGAACGCGCTGTTCGACGCCGGCATGAAGATGGGCATGAAGGCGCTGGACGGCCGCCGCCGCTCCACCGCCGCGCACGCCCTGCTGTTCCGCGCGCTGCGCGACCGGCTGGGCTTCTCCCGCCTGAAATCCGCGGCGACCGGCGGCGCGGCGCTGGGGCCGGAGACCTTCCGCTTCTTCCTGGCGATGGGCGTGCCGCTGCGCCAGCTCTACGGCCAGACGGAGCTTCTGGGCGCCTACACGATCCATAAGGCGGAGGATGTGGATTTCGATTCCGTCGGCGTCGGCTTCGACAAGGGGGTCGAGATCCGGATCGACGGGGCGGACGCCAACGGCGTGGGCGAGATCGTGACCCGCCACCCGAACATGTTCGCCGGCTATTACCGGAATCCCGAGGAGTCGGTCGCCGACATCGAGGATGGCTGGATGCATACCGGCGACGCCGGCTATTTCAACAAGGCCGGTCATCTGGTGGTGATCGACCGGATCAAGGATCTGGCGATCACCGCGACCGGCAACCGGTTCAGCCCGCAATTCATCGAGAACAAGCTGAAATTCTCGCCCTTCGTGGCCGAGGCTGTGATCCTGGGCCATGAGCGGCCCTATCTGGCGGCGATGATCTGCATCCGCTTCCCGATCGTGTCGAAATGGGCGGAGAAGAACCGCATCGCCTTCACCACCTATACCGATTTGTCGAGCCGGGAGGAGGTCTATGCGATGCTCCGGCGGGAGGTGGAGCAGGTGAACGCCTCCCTGCCCGAAGCCCAGCGCATCCGGAAGTTCCTGCTGCTCTACAAGGAGCTGGACGCCGACGATGGTGAACTGACGCGGACCCGGAAGGTCCGGCGCGGCGTGATCGGGGAGAAGTACGGCGACATCATCGACGCGATCTATGGCGGCGCGGGCGCGATCCCGGTCGACACCACCATCACCTTCCAGGACGGCACGACCCAGCGCATCCGCACCTCGCTGAAGGTGGTCGATCTGCAGAGCGATACGGTCAGGGAGGCGGCGGAGTAGCGGGATGGACCTGAACCTGGATTTCCTGGGCGCGCTGATGGTCAACGGCGTCATCATCGGGACGCTCTACGGCGTCGTGGCGATGTCGTTCGTGCTGATCTACAAGGCGAGCCAGGTGGTGAACTTCGCGCAAGGCGAGTTCCTGCTGATCGGCGCCTGGGTCTGCTGGTGGATCCTGACGGACCTGCAACTGCCCTTCGTCGTCAGCTTCCTGCTGACGCTCGCCTTCATGGTGGCCTTCGGCATCCTGCTCCAGGTCGTGGTGCTGCGCCCGATGATCGGGGAGCCGACGATCGCCGTCATCATGGTGACGATCGGCCTGTCGCTGACCTTCCAGGCGCTGATGAAGTGGATCTTCGGCGTCTCGGCCCAGCCCTTCCCCCGCATCTTCGAGACGGAGGTGGTGACGGTTCTGGGGCTGCGCGTGCAGACGGTCTACATCGTCTCCATGGTCGTGAGCGTCGCGATCATGATCGGCTTCGGCCTGTTCTTCAAATATTCCCGGATGGGGCTGGCGATGCGCGCCACGGCCTTCGACCAGCAGGCGGCGCAGTCCATGGGCGTGTCCGTCAAACAGGTCTTCGCCATGGCCTGGGCGATCTCCGCGCTCGTCTCCGCCGTCGCGGGGGTTGTGGTCGGCGTGGTCAACGGCGTCTCCTCCGCCCTGTCGCTGTTCGGCATCAAGGTCTTCCCGGCGGTCATACTGGGCGGGCTGGACAGCGTGATCGGCGCGGTGATCGGCGGGCTGATCGTCGGCCTTCTGGAGAATTTCGCCCACTATCTGGACGTCGAGTTCCTGGGCTGGGGCAACATGATCTCCGTCGCGCCCTTCTACGCCCTCATCATCATCCTGATGATCAAGCCCTACGGGCTGTTCGGCACCAAGGATATCGAGCGGATATGACGAAGCCCCGCCCCGCCCTTCCCTTTTCCGGCGCCGGAGAATTCTAGCCCATGGCCGGCGTCAGCATGCGCCCCTGCGGGGATTTCCGGACCAGCTATTCCGGCGACACGACGATCTTCGACGACGCCTTCAGCCGCAACGCGGTGATCGTGCTGGTGGCGCTGGCGGCGCTGGCGCCGCTGGTCTTCGACGGCTACTGGATGAACCTGCTGGTCACTATCGGCTATCTGTCGATCGCGGCGCTGGGCCTCAACATCCTGGTCGGCTTCACCGGCCAGATATCCATCGGCCACGCCGTGTTCTTCGGGTTCGGCGCGTTCTCCAGCGTCTGGCTGTCGAACAATTTCGCGATCCCGGTCTTCTTCTCCATCCCGCTGGCCGGGGTGATGACGGCGGCGGTGGGGCTGATCTTCGGCGTGCCGGCGGCGCGCATCAAGGGGCTCTACCTCGCCATCGCGACGCTGGCCGCGCAGTTCATCCTGCAGGATTTCTTCGCCCGCGCCGGCTGGTTCACCGGCGGGGTGGCGGGATCGCTGGCCCAGCCGCTCACCATCTTCGGGTTCGAGTTCTACGACGCCGAGACCTATTTCTATATCGTGCTGGCCTATGTCGTGGTCATGTTCCTGCTGGCCACGAACCTGATGCGGACGCGCGACGGAAGGGCGCTGATCGCGGTCAGGGACCATTACCTGTCGGCCGAAATCATGGGCGTCAACCTGACGAAATACCGGATCATGTCGTTCGGCATCGCCAGCTTCTACGCCGGGATCGGCGGCGCGCTCTACGCCCATCACCTGAAATTCGTGTCGGTGGAGGCGTTCACCATCCTCTTCTCCATCCAGTTCCTGGGCATGATCATCATCGGCGGGCTGGGATCGATCATGGGGACGCTGATGGGCACCGCCTTCATGACGCTGCTGCCGGAGCTGATGGACTGGATCGCCCGCGGGCTGGAGGGATCGTTCATCGATACCGCGCTGGGCCTGCGCGGGGCGATCAACTTCATGAAGGAGATCGCGATCGGCCTGGCGATCATCCTGTTCCTGATCTTTGAGCCGGACGGGCTGGCGCATCGCTGGCGACAGATCAAGGCGTACTGGAAACTCTACCCCTTCTCCTATTGAGTAAGGGGCGGATCAACTGCCCGACCCCGGCGTCAGATCGGGACGGGCTTCACTGGAGGAGGAAACGCGAATGAAACGGACGCTCAAGATCGGCCTTCTGGCCACGGCGGCGCTGACCGCGCCGGGACTGGCCGCCGCACAGGACGACATCTTTGTCGGCCATCTGGCGGATCTGACCGGGGCCACGGCCTCCATCGGCGTCGACTATGCCGCCGGCATCCGCGACGCCATCGCCTACGTGAACGCCAATGGCGGCGTCGCCGGCCGGCAGATCGATGCCGAGGAGGTGGACTACGCCTATCAGGCGCCGCGCGCCGTCTCCACCTATCAGCGCTGGGCGCAGAACGACGTGGCGGCCATCCAGGGCTGGGGCACGGCCGACACCGAGGCGCTGATCGACTTCGTGGCGCGGGACGAGGTGCCCTACTACTCCGCCTCCTATTCCGGGGCGCTGACCGACCCGACGGGCGAGGGCGAGCGGTCGACCAAGGCCGCGCCCTACAATTTCTTCTACGGCCCCTCCTATTCCGACGCCTGCCGGGCGCTGGCGCAGTGGGCGATGGAGGATTGGGAGACCAATGGCGGCGAGGGTCAGCCGAGCTGGGTCCATATGGGCGACAACCACCCCTATCCGAACAGCCCGAAGGAGGCGTGCTCCGAATATGCGGAGGAGCTGGGCTTCGAGGTGCTGGACCCGATCACCTACAGCCTCGCCCCCGGCGATTTCACGCCGCAATGCCTGACCCTGAACGAGCAGGGGGCGGACTACGCCTACGTCGCCAACATCGCGGGGTCCACGATCTCGCTGCTCAACTCCTGCGCCACGGCGGGGGTGGAGACGCAATTCGTCTCCAACGTCTGGGGCTATGACGAGAACGTCATGAAGGCGGCGGGCGAGAATGCCGACGGCGTTGTCGTCGCGGTCCGGACCGATTCGATCTGGACCGACGAGAATCCGGGGATGGAGACGGTGCGGGAGATATCCGCCATGTCCGACCCGTCAGGGGAGACCTACCGGTCGCTCTCCTACATCACCGGCATCTGTTCGACCATGTACATGGTCGAGGCGATGGAGATGGCGATCGAGGCCAATGGCGAACTGACCGGCCCCGGCATCCGCGACGCGATGTACGTCAAGTCCGACTGGGTGCCCGAAGGGCTGGAGGGCGTCTGCTACCCCTCCACCTGGACGGCGGAGGACCATCGCGGGCTGATGACCACCGCGATCTACCAGGGCAGCGTCACCGGCCCGACCGGCGACAAGTCGGTGTCTGAGCTGATGGCCGACGGCACGATGGCGCTTGAGGAGGTCGCGACGATCACCCTGGAGCGCCGGCCGGAGTGGATCGGCTACTGAGCCGGAGAGGGGCGGCCCGCAGGCCGGCCGCCCCGCCCTTCCTTCCAGGGAAAGAGCATGACCGACATCGCGACCGCCGAATCTCCGAAGGCCGCCGCCCCGGCGACCCCGCCGCTCCTGTCGGTGAACAATATCGAGGTCGTCTACAACGACGTGATCCTGGTGCTGCGCGGCCTCAGCCTGGAGGTGCCGGAAGGCCAGATCGTCGCTCTCCTGGGCGCCAACGGGGCCGGCAAATCGACGACGCTGAAGGCGATATCCGGACTTCTGAAGACCGAGGATGGGGAGGTCACGCGCGGCTCCATCACCTATCGGGGCAAGACGATCACCGGACAGGATCCCGGCGCGATCGTCCGCAAGGGCATCTTCCAGGTGATGGAGGGGCGGCGGATCATCGCGGACATGACGGCGCACGAGAATCTGCGCCTGGGCGCGCATACCCGCCGTGACCGGGAGATCGCC
The DNA here is from genome assembly GCF_039839375.1 of Inquilinus sp. CAU 1745. NCBI lineage: Bacteria > Pseudomonadati > Pseudomonadota > Alphaproteobacteria > Rhodospirillales > Rhodospirillaceae > Inquilinus > Inquilinus sp. CAU 1745. The sequence goes on along the minus strand of NZ_JBDOQU010000003.1, from coordinate 95,202 downwards.
GACGACATCGATCGCGTCTACGAATACTTCCCCCGGCTGAAGGAGCGGACGGGCCTGGCCGGCTATCTTTCGGGCGGGGAGCAGCAGATGCTGGCGATCGGCCGAGCGCTGATGGCGCGGCCGAAGCTGATCCTGATGGACGAGCCGTCGATGGGCCTGTCCCCCCTTCTGGTGAAGGAGGTCTTCGGCATCATCGGCAAGCTGAACCGCGATCTTGGCATCACCATCCTGCTGGTGGAGCAGAACGCCCGCATGGCGCTCCAGGCAGCCAGCTACGGCTATATCATGGAGAACGGCAAAGTCGTGCTCGACGGCGCGGCCGAGGCGCTGCGCGACAATGAGGACGTGAAGGAATTCTACCTCGGCGGCGGCGGCGAAGCCCGCAAGAGCTTCAAGAACCTGAAGAGCTTCAAACGCCGCAAGCGTTGGTTGTGATTCCGCCCGGTTCCCGCCGCAAAATCGCCGTGAGAGACAGGCGATGATCCTGGCGTTCGTCCCAAGGCCGAGGAATTGCGCGCCATGACCGCCGAAACGCCCAGACCGTCCCGCCGCGCGGCCCTTGTCCGGTCGCCCCTCTTCAAGGTCGTGATGATCGGCGTGCTGACGGTCGTCATGCTGCTGCCGCTGTTCATGATCGAGGACGTGATCCATGAGCGCCAGGGCCGGTACCGGCAGGCGGTGGCGGAGATCGGAAGGTCGTGGGGCGATCCGCAGACGGTGATCGGGCCGATCCTGGCGATCCCTTATCGCGAGACGCTGACCGACCCGTCGACGGGCCGGACATCCGTCATCGACCAGACGGCCTATGTGCTGCCCGACCAGCTATCGGCCGAGGCGACGCTGGCGCCGGAGGTCCGGCGGCGCGGCCTGTTCGAGGCGGCGGTCTATACCGTCGATCTGTCGATCGAGGGCGCGATCACCCCGCCGACCGCCGATCTTTGGGCCGATCGCGAGGTCGAGATATTGTGGCGACAGGCGGAGGTCATCCTCCTGCTGACCGACCAGCGCAGCGTCGACGACGGCATCTCCATCACTGTCGGCGACCGCGCCATACCGTTCGAGCCGGGGGTGCGGATGCCGCTGCCGAGCAGCGGCGTCGACTACCTCGTCCCCGGCGGCAGCCCGGCCTACGGGTCCGACTATGGCGCGATCAGGGCGCGGACACCGGGGCTGGAGACGCTGGGCGGGCAGGCGTTGCCTTTCGCCACGTCGCTGAGCCTTCGCGGGTCCGACCGCTTCATGATCGCGCCGGTCGGCCGCCAGACCGACCTCTCCGTCGCCGCCCCCTGGCCCGACCCCAGCTTCATCGGCGCCTTCCTGCCCTCAGGCTCCACGATCACGGAGGAAGGGTTCGACGCGCAATGGTCGGTCTCCTATTTCGGGCGATCCTATCCGCAAAGCTGGCTTTCCTCTGTGGAAGGGGACGCGCCGTTCCTGGCCATGCCTGAATCGACCTTCGGCGTGCGTCTCTACCAGACCGTCGACACCTATCAGCAGGTCGAGCGGTCGGCGAAGTACGGCATGCTGTTCGTCGTCTTCACCTTCACCGCGCTCTTCCTGTTTGAGGTGACGCGCGGCCGGCGGGTCCACATCATCCAGTACGGCCTGGTCGGGCTGGCGCTCTGCATCTTCTACCTGCTGCTGCTGTCCTTCGCCGAAAGGTTCGGCTTCGGCCCCGCCTACGCGCTGGGGACGGCCGCCATCGTGACGGAGATCGGACTCTATGCCCGCGCGGTCATGGGCGGGTGGCGGCCGGCCGGATTGCTTGCGGCCGTGCTGGCGGGGCTGTATGCCGCGCTCTACCTGCTGCTGCAACTGGAGGATCTGGCGCTGATGATCGGTTCGATCGGCCTGTTCGTCGGGCTGGGCGCGGTGATGTACGCCACCCGCCGGATCGACTGGCACGGGGCGGAGACGGCGGAAACCGGCGGATGAGCGTCGGAGCCGGCGACCGGCTGTCGGCGGCCCTGGAACGCCTGGACATCCCCCACCCCGATCCCGCCGACGCGGCGGCGCTGACCGCCCGCTACCGCGCGGCGGAGCGTCCGCCCGGGCCGCTGCTGCGTGGCGAGGGCGAGCGGCGGGCCTATGCGCTGACCCGGATGCCGGCGACGCTGGCGGCGGCGGAAGCGGCGATGGCGGAGGTCGCGGCGCGCTGGGTGGGTGCGCGGCCCCAAAGCCTGCTCGATCTCGGAGCGGGGACCGGGGCGATGGTCTGGGCCGCCCGCACGGCCTTTCCCACCCTCACCGACCTTGCGGCTATCGAGCGCGATGCCGGCATGGCGGCGATCGGCGGCGATCTGACCCACCTGTCGGGGGACGAGGCGCTGGCCGCGCTCCGCTGGACCATAGGCGACCTGACCGCGACGTCCTTCCCGCCGGTGGACCTGGTGACGATCGGCTATGCGCTGAACGAGTTGGAGCCCCCGGCGCTGGACCGCGTGGTTGCACAGGCCTTCGCGGCGGCGCGGATGGGCGTGATCGTGATAGAGGCCGGCAGCCGGCGCGGGTTCGACGCCGTCAGGCGTGCGCGGGCGCTGCTGATCGAGGTGGGAGGACAGCCCGTCGCGCCCTGCCCCCACGCGCTGGCCTGTCCGATGTCCGACGATGACTGGTGCCACATGCCGACCCGCTTCCGGCGGGGAACGACCCATCGCCGGCTGGTGGCCGGGACGCTGGACCATGACATCGAGAAATTCAGCTACGTCGCGGTGGCGAAGGGCGAGCTCGCCGCCCGCCCCGCCGAAGCACGGATCGTCCGCGCGCCGATGCGCCGGCAGGGCCATGTGACGCTGGATCTCTGCCGGGCGGGCCGGCTCGAGCGGCTGACGGTCGGCAAGCGGGACAAGCCTTCCTATCGCGCCGCCCGTCAGGCAGGCTGGGGCGATGCCTGGCCGCCGGAGGATGAGACGCCGCGATGACCGATCATTACGACGAGCTGGAAACCCGCGATCCGGAGGTGCGGGAGGCGGCGCTGATGGCGGCCCTGCCGGGCCAGATCGCCCATGCCCGCACCCATGCGCCGGCCTATGCGCGGCTGCTCCAGGCGGTGGATCCGGAAGCGATCGTGAGCCGGGAGGCGCTGGCCGCCCTGCCGGTCATCCGCAAATCCGACCTGCCGGAGATGCAGCGCGCCGATCCGCCCTTCGGCGGGCTGGCGACGGTCGCGCCCGGCCGCGCCCGGCGCATCTACGCCTCCCCCGGCCCGATCTACGACCCGGAAGGCGATGGCGAGGATTACTGGCGGACGGCGCGCGCGCTTCACGCCACCGGATTCCGCCGGGGCGACGTGGCGCATAATTGCTTTTCCTACCATTTCACCCCGGCCGGCGCGATGTTCGAGACGGGCGCCCAGGCGCTGGGCTGCGCGGTGGTGCCGGCCGGCGTCGGCAATACGGAGCTTCAGGCCCGCGCCATCGCCGACATAAGGCCCAAGGGCTATATCGGCACGCCGGATTTCCTGAAGATCATCCTGGAGAAAGGGGACGAGCTGGGGCTGGACACCACGTCGATTCGCATCGGCCATGTCTCCGGCGGGCCGCTGCTGCCGCCCCTGAAGACGTTCTACGAAGGGCGCGGCATCGATGTCTTCCAGGGCTACGGCACCGCCGATCTGGGCCTCGTCGCCTATGAGACGCCGGCGCGGGAGGGGCTGGTGCTGGCCGAGGGCGTAATCGTGGAGATCGTGCGCCCCGGCACCGGCGACCCGGCGCCGGAGGGCGAGGTAGGCGAGGTCGTGGTCACCACCTTCTCTCCCGCCTATCCGCTGATCCGGTTCGCGACCGGCGACCTTTCGGCCTTCCTGCTCGGAACCAGCCCCTGCGGCCGCACCAACCGGCGGATCAGGGGCTGGATGGGCCGAGCCGACCAGACGACCAAGGTCCGCGGCATGTTCGTCCATCCGGGCCAGGTGGCCGAGACGCTGAAGCGTCACGATCTCTCCCGAGGCCGCCTGACCGTCGACGCGCCCGACGGCCAGGATCGCATGACCCTCACCGCCGAGGCTGCCGACCCTTCGCCGGGGCTGGCGGAGAAACTCGCGGAGACGCTGCAATCGCTCACCAAGCTGCGCGGCACGGTGACCCTCGCCGCCCCCGGCTCCCTGCCCAATGACGGCAAAACCATCGACGACCGCCGGACGTTGGGGTGAGCGACGATCGATGATCCCATGGCGCGATATGGTGTAGGATCAGGGCCATGATACGCGATCGAATCGTGGAGACGCTCAGAAGCCACCGTGACGAGCTTGCCGCTTCCGGCGTCGCGAGCCTGTCGCTTTTCGGCTCCGTCGCGCGTGGCGACGACTCGGAAGGATCGGACGTGGATATCGTCGTGAAGCTGCGCGACGACGCGAAACAGGGATTGGCCTATTTCGGGACCATGGAAACCTTGGGCATCCGACTTTCCGTCATCCTCGACCGTCATGTGGACCTGGTTACCGAACCGGTGAAGAAACAGGCCCTTCGGCGCAGCATCGAAAGGGATCGGGTCGTTGCCTTAGAGGATCCTATCATTTTCTGATTTCCGGAGACGAAAAAATCTCGATGAGTCAAAAAATCGAATCACTTCAATAAGTTATCAACCCCTTGATTCTCAATCAAAAAGAGCCTAGTTTTATAGGTGGCAGGCAAGCGCTGGAGAAAGCTCGAGTTGCCTTCGCGGCAGCAGCGTCCTAGCGGCGTGCATCAGGGTCCAGGGGCCTGCCACTTCTCACATAATCCATTGATGAAATCGCGCTGTTGAGCATCCAATGGGGATTTTCCTATTTGGGGAATAAGCGTTAGACCACAGTCAAGGATACTTCTTTGTCTGGAGATAAAGCGTTTAGCAAAGGCAGTAGCATAACGCGGCTCATAATTGCCGAAGATGTTGGGCTCCAACCCCGCAGCCGTCGCACTTGTGACGACATCAGCGAGTTGGAGTCCGGCCCAACGCGAATGGTTTTCTACCTTTATGTTATCAGGTGAAAATACTGTCCAATCTATGCTTCTGATTGGCCGTATCCGCTCACGGCCGTCACGCATCAGAATTAAATATTCTCGCATGGATTGATAGTCTGTGCCGCTTCTACGAGAGAATACTATTCTCAATTCTGTGGACTGAGTTGTTCGGTTGGCGAAATCGCGTACAGCCCACGTCAATCTTTCTAGCAAATATCTGGTCAGATAATTATACAAATACCCTTTCTGTTTAAAAATTTTTACGGACTGACTTGAATCAAGCAAAGTAATTTTGTTTGAACATACGCAACAAATTCCAAATTGTTTATTTGATAAATACTCACTGGCTACGACTTTTTGAGCATGATTCAAATGACGAAAGTGAATATCGCGATTCTTCTTATTAGGAAATTTACTCATTATATCGTCGCGCCATTCGGGCAAATTTTTATCTATATTAGATCGTACTAAAATACCTCCTAGCACAAGCCACTTCGATTGGGCTGAAGAAGCTTCGGCTTTAAGCTTACCAAACCCTTCGTCACCTGCTTCATCAATATATGCAACGAATTGAACGCTCATATGAAATGACTGAATTCAAATCCGGTATAAGTCAACGGTTGAATGCAATCTAGGGTGTCTGGACAAAGATAGCTGCTCAAACTGAGCAACGATCAATCTATATCAAAGATTGTTAACCAATTAACCAACCATCTTAGTTTCGCCACTTTCGGCGGCGACTTTATCCACAAGCAATATGGTCCCCTGACCATGGGCGAAGCGCTCAGGCGGTTCGTCGACTCCCCGGAAGACAGGAGACGCGCGCACCGTCTCCGCCAGCCTCCCCCGGACTGGTCGCGCTTCGGCCACCGCATAGCCCCCGCGGTGGCCCTTCTTTTTGAGTTGCGATACTTGCCACAGACCCGATGCCTTGAACCGCCGTCGAACGCCCGGTCGTCGCTGGAGTTATCGAATACGCATGAAATCGATCGTGACGTGAGGATTGGCATGGCTACGGACGGCATTTATTCCCGGTACCGTCCTTTCTCGCACCAATACCGGGCAGTAACGCCCGGAAAGTTAATGAACAGGTCCTTGGTTATCTCACAGTTAGCTTGGTTATAGTCGCCGGGCTCGCCTGCGTCGAACGTCGCCATGTGGATGCGCATTGAGGGATCAAGCGGGGAGTTCCTGTAAAGCGTATAGATTTTACCATCCTTGCACGCCGTCAGCGCCAGCAAGGATGTGACAATCGCGGCAATCAGAGAAATTCGCCTCATAATCTCATCCCCTTGGCCATCTCAACCACGAAGTGTACCGTGATGCGCGCCTCACGGTAAAATCCGATATTCGCAAGAGGGCTCTTCGGAGTCCGTCCTGCTTTTGGGCCGGACGTTGCCGCCCTTCGTGCTATATGCCTTTCCCCGTGACTGCCGATCCTTCCCCGCCGACCTTCGCCGCAACTGACCTCGCCTGCCTGCGCGGCGGACGGATGGTGTTCGATGGTCTGGGCTTCGCGATCGAGGCGGGGGACGCGCTGGCGTTGACCGGGGCGAACGGCAGCGGGAAGTCCAGCCTGCTGCGCCTGCTGGCGGGCCTGTCCCGGCCCTTCGCCGGGACCCTGTCCTGGCGCGGCCGTCCCATCTCCGAAGATTCGGACGCCCATCGGGCGCGCATCGCCTATGTCGGCCATGCCGACGGGGTGAAGGCGGGGCTGACGGCGTTCGAGACGCTGTCCTTCTGGGCGGCGCTGCACGAGCCGAGAGAAGCCGCAGCGCGCGCCGAACGCGCGCTTGAGGATTTCGATCTCTCCCCGCTTCGCGACGTGCTCGGCCGCTATCTTTCCTCCGGCCAGAAACGGCGACTGGGGCTGGCGCGGCTTCTGGCGTCACCGGGTGCGCTCTGGCTTCTGGACGAGCCTACGGTAGGGCTGGACGCCGCATCGGTCTCCCGGCTTGAAGTCATGGTCGCCCGCCACCGGGACCGGGGCGGGATCGTGGTGCTGGCGACCCATATGCCGGTGGCGCTGCCCGGCGCACTCAATATCGATCTGGATGCCTTTTCGGTCGATCCGGCGTCCTCCTGGGGGACGGAATGATCCAGTTCCTCCTTCTGGTCCGCCGCGACGCGCGGCTGGCGCTTCGGGCCGGCACCGACGCCACCGTGGCCGTCATGTTCTTCGTCGTGACCGTGGCCCTGTTCCCGCTGGCCGTTGGCCCGGAAAGCGAAATCCTGGCCCGCATCGCGGCGGGGGTCCTGTGGGTCTGCGCCCTTCTGGCATCCCTCCTGTCGCTGGAGCGGCTGTTCGCCAACGATCATGAGGATGGCGGGCTGGATCTGCTGGCGCTCTCCCCCCTGCCGCTGGAGGCGGTCGTGCTGGCGAAGGTCGCCGCGCACTGGCTGGTCACCGGCCTGCCGCTGATCCTGGCCGCTCCGATCCTGGCCCTGCTGCTGAACCTGCCGGCGGAGGGTTTCGCGCCGCTAGTCGCCACGCTGGCGCTGGGTACGCCGACCCTGAGCCTGCTGGGCGCGATAGGCGCGGCGCTGACGCTGGGCGCGCGGCGCGGAGGCGTGCTGATCTCCCTCCTGATCCTGCCACTCTTCGCGCCGGTCCTGATCTTCGCCGTCGGCGCCATCGAGGCGTCGCTGACAGGCCTGCCCGCCCGGCCGCACCTGCTGCTGCTGGCAGGGCTTCTGGCGGCGAGCCTGCCGCTTGCCCCGATCGCCGCCGCCGCGGCATTGAGGCAGGCGCTGGAATGATGGAAATTCACCCCTCGCGGACCATCTAGAGTTCGATCATGCACCGTTTCGCCAACCCCGCCCGTTTCCTGCGCCTCAGCGCCGTCCTCCTGCCCTGGAGCGTCGGCGCGACCGTGCTGCTGCTCGCCGCCGGGCTCTATCTCGCGCTCTGGGCCTCCCCGCCGGACTATCAGCAGGGGGAGACGGTGCGGATCATGTATGTCCATGTCCCGGCGGCCTGGATGGCGCTGTTCGTCTACGCCAACATGGCGGCGGCCGCCGCCGTGGGGCTAGTCTGGCGGCACCCGCTGGCTGACCTGTTCTGCAAGGCCGTGGCCCCGGTCGGCGCTGGTTTCACGGCCATCTGCCTGATCACCGGCAGCCTGTGGGGCCAGCCGATGTGGGGCACCTGGTGGGTGTGGGACGCGCGCCTGACCAGCGTGCTGATCCTCTTCTTCCTCTATCTGGGCTATATGGCGCTGGTGAACGCTTTCGACGATCAGACCCGGGGGTTGAGGGCCGGAGGCATCCTGGTGCTGGTCGGGGTGGTCAACCTGCCGATCATCAAATTCTCCGTCGACTGGTGGAACACGCTGCACCAGCCCGCCAGCGTCAGCCGGATCGGCGCGCCGGCGCTGGACCCGTCCATGCTGACGCCCCTTCTGGTCATGGCGCTGGCCTTCACCGCCTTCTTCGTCATGCTGGCCCTTGTCCGCACGAGGACGGAGATCCTGAACCGCAAGATCCAGACGCTGCGCCTGTCGCGGGCCGCGCGCTGAGGTTGGACAAGTCCGGAAAAGTCCGTGCGGCGCGGGGTCGCAACCGGTAAAACGGACCTCGAAACCCGCGCGCCCGCCCTGTAGGTGAAGGGGCCGATGCCCGTATCCGAAACGAAACGACCGCCTCTCGTCCGCGAATGAGCGACTTTCTCGCCATGGGCGGCTATGCCGCCTTCGTCTGGAGCGCCTACGCCGTCGCCGCCATCGTCATGATCGCGCTGACCGTGGGCAGCCTGCGCGCGCTCAAGGCGCGGCGCACGCTTCTGGACGCGCTGGAGGCGACGCGCGGCCGCCGGCGCGACCGGCGCGGGACCGGCGGCGATGACGCGTAAGAAGCGCCGCCTCTATTTGCTGGGCCTCGCCGCGCTGGGGGTGGGCGCCGCCGCCGCGCTGACGCTGACCGCGTTCCAGGACAATCTGCTGTTCTTCTACAGCCCCACCGACATCGTGGAGCGCGGCGGCCCGCCGGCCGACCGGTTCCGGCTGGGCGGGCTGGTGGCCGAGGACAGCGTGGAGCGGCTGGCCGACGGCGTCACCGTCAGCTTCACCGTGACCGACACCGCGCACGAGGTGCCGGTGACCTATACCGGGCTGCTGCCGGACCTGTTCCGGGAAGGCCAGGGCGTGGTCGCCGAGGGCCGGATCGGAGAAGACGGCGTATTCGTCGCCGATCAGGTGCTGGCCAAGCATGACGAGACCTACATGCCGCCGGAAGTCGCCGAGGCGCTGGAAAGCGCCGACCGCTTCCGCGACCGGGCCGCCGGCAGCCTGGAACCGGCCGCCGGGGGACCCGGCTCATGACGGCGGAGATCGGCCATTTCGCGCTGATCCTGGCGCTGCTGCTGGCGATCGCGCAGTCGGTCCTGCCGATGTGGGGCGCGGCGCGGCGCGATCCGGCGCTGATGGGCGCGGGCGGCACGGCGGCAACGGGGCAGTTCCTGACCATATTGATCGCTTTCGCGGCGCTGACGATCGCCTACGCGACCTCCGACTTCACGGTGCTGAACGTCGTCCAGAACAGCCATTCGGCCAAGCCGATGCTTTACAAGCTGGCCGGCGTCTGGGGGAACCATGAAGGCTCCATGCTGCTCTGGGTGCTGATCCTGGCGCTGTTCGGGGCGATGGTCGCCTGGTTCGGCCGCAATCTGCCGCCGACGCTGAAGGCGCGGGTGCTGGCCGTGCAGGGCATGATCGGGGTCGGCTTCCTGCTGTTCATCCTGATGACATCCAACCCGTTCCTGCGTGTCGACCCGCCGCCGCCGGACGGCGCCAGCCTCAACCCGCTGCTGCAGGACCCCGGTCTCGCCTTCCATCCGCCGTTCCTCTATCTGGGCTATGTCGGCTTTTCCATGGCCTTCTCCTTCGCCATCGCCGCGCTGATCGAAGGCAGGGTCGACGCCGCCTGGGCGCGCTGGGTCCGGCCCTGGACGCTGGCGGCCTGGTGCGCGCTGACGCTGGGCATCGCGCTTGGCTCCTGGTGGGCCTATTACGAGTTGGGCTGGGGCGGCTGGTGGTTCTGGGACCCGGTGGAGAACGCCAGCTTCATGCCCTGGCTGCTGGGCACGGCGCTGCTGCATTCCGCGATCGTGGCGGAGAAGCGCGACGCGCTGAAAAGCTGGACCGTCCTGCTGGCGATCCTGACCTTCGGCCTGTCGCTGCTGGGCACCTTCCTGGTGCGGTCGGGCGTCCTGACCTCCGTCCACGCCTTCGCGCTGGATCCGGAGCGCGGGGTCTTCATCCTGGCGCTGCTGGTCGTGGCCATCGGCGGCGGCCTGACGCTCTACGCCTGGCGGGCCCCGGCGCTGAAGGCCGGCGGCCTGTTCGCGCCGATCAGCCGGGAAGGCGCGCTGGTGCTGAACAATCTGCTGCTGGCGACGGCGACCGCGACCGTCTTCATCGGCACTCTCTACCCGCTGCTGCTGGAGACGCTGGGCGGCGGACGGGTATCGGTCGGCCCGCCCTTCTTCAATTCGACCTTCGTGCCGCTGATGGTCCCTCTGGTTGCGGCGATGGCGGTCGGGCCGCTGCTGGCCTGGAAGCGCGCCGACCTGATGGGCGCGCTGGGACGGCTGAAGATGGCGGCGCTCATGACGGCGGTCATCGTCATGGCCGCGCTCTACCTGACCGTCGGCGGACCGGTGCTGGCGCTCCTGGGCGTCGCGATGGCGGCCTGGGCGTTCCTGGGCGCGCTGGCGGAGCTGGCCGATCGCATCCGTCTCTTCCGCGTCCCGGCGGCGGAAAGCCTGCGCCGGGCGAAGGGGCTGCCGCGCAGCGCCTGGGGCATGACCATCGCCCATGCCGGGCTGGGGATCGCCATCGCCGGCATGACCGCGTCGACCGCCTTCCAGTCAGAGCGGATCGAGCGGCTGGCCCCCGGCGACCGGCTGGAGATCGCGGGCTATGAGATCGAATTCGAAGGCGTCGACCAGCTTCGGGTCGCCAACTACCTGACCGAGATCGGCCGTTTCAGCGTCACCGACGGTGACGGAGATGCAGTCGCCCTGCTGACGCCGGAGAAAAGGTGGTATCCGGTCGCCCAGATGAACACGACCGAAGCGGCCATCCACACCAACTGGCTGGCCGACCTTTATGTCGTGCTGGGAGAGGAGACCGAGGGTGGCTGGACGGTCAGGGCCTATCACCACCCGCTGGTCCCCTGGATCTGGATCGGCTGCATCATCATGGTCGCGGGCGGAGCGACGAGCCTCAGCGACCGGCGGCTGCGCGTCGGCGCGCCGGTCCGCCGGCGGAACGCGTCGCCGGCGCCCCAGCCTGCCGAATGATCCGACCCGTCTCATGAAGCGCATATTGTTCATCCTGCCCCTGCTGCTGTTCGCGGGACTGGCCGTCGCCGTGGCGGTGCCGCTGCTGCGCGGGGAGGACCCGTCGGTGCTGCCGTCGACCCTGATCGACCAGCCGGTGCCCGACTTCGCCCTGCCTCCCCTGCCGGGGATGGAGAGCGGTCTCTCCGCCGACGATCTCGGCGGGAAGCCGATGCTGGTCAATTTCTTCGCGAGCTGGTGCGTGCCCTGCCTTGCCGAACACCCGCTGCTGACCCGGCTGACGGAGGAGGAAGGCGTCACCATACACGGCGTCAACTACAACGACGATCCGGCCGACGCGCTGGCCTGGCTGGACCGGCACGGCAATCCTTACGATCTGATCGGGGCCGACCGGGAGGGGCGCGTCGCCATCGACTGGGGCGTCTATGGCGTGCCGGAAACCTTCGTCGTCGACACGCAGGGCCGCATCCGCTACCGCCATGCTGGGCCGATAACGCCGGACGTGCTGGAGCGAGAGCTGATGCCGCTGCTGACGGAGCTTTCCGAATGAAGGCGCTACTGGCCGTCCTGTTCCTGTTGGCAGCCGCGCCCGCGCTGGCGGTGGAGCCGGGCGAGCGGCTGGACGACCCGGCGCTGGAGGCCCGAGCGCGCGAGATATCGCAGGAACTGCGCTGCCTGGTCTGCCAGAACCAGTCGATCGACGATTCCAACGCCGATCTGGCGCACGATTTGCGCGTGCTGGTGCGCGAGCGGCTAGTGGCGGGCGATACCGACGCGGAGGTGCTGGACTACATCACCGACCGCTACGGCGACTATGTCCTGCTGCGGCCGCCCTTCCAGGCCAACACGCTGATCCTGTGGCTGGCCCCGGCCGCGCTGCTGCTGGCCGGCGGCGCGGCGCTGGCGCTGCGCATGCGGCGCGGCCGGGTCGAGACCGCACCCCTGACGGAGGAGGAGAAGGCGGCGGTCGACGCCCTGCTGGCCGAAGAGGACCGGCGGGCATGATCTTCTGGATCGTCGCCGCCCTGCTGACGGCCGGCGCGGTGGCGCTGCTGCTGACCCCGCTGATGAAGGCGAGGACGGAGGCGCCGGCCCGCGCCGAGCACGATCTGGCGGTCTATCGCGACCAGCTTGCGGAGGTCGACCGGGACCGGGCGCGGGGGCTGGTCACGGACGACCAGGCCGAGGCGGCGCGAGCGGAGATCGGCCGCCGGATGCTGGCCGCGTCGAGGAACCGGAGGACGATCGGAACTCCCGGTGGCCGAGGGCCGCGATGGGCGGCGATGGCGCTGATGATCGCCATCCCCTTGGCCGCGCTGGCGATCTACCTGCCCGTCGGCCGGCCGGGCCTGCCCGCCCAGCCCTTCGCCGCTCGCGACGGCGCGGCGATGGAGGCCCGCGCCGCGCTGGCGGCCGACGCCGCGACGCTGGAGCGCCGGCTGGTCGACGAGCCGGAGAACCCGCTGCTGTGGGTCGAGCTGGCGCAGATCCGGTCGGCCATGGGCGATTTGCAGCGCGCGGTCGAGGCCTATGGAAGGGCGGTCGGCCTGACGGAAGGCGACCCCGTGGTCACCAGCGCCTATGCCGAGGCGCTGGTCCGGGCCGGCAGCGGCATCGTGACGGAGGAGGCGCGGCTGGCCTTCGAGAGCGTGCTGGAACGGCTGCCAGACGATCCTCGCGCCCGCTTCTATCTGGCCCAGGCGCGCCTCCAGGCGGGCGATCTGGCCGGCGCGCTGGAGCGCTGGGTGGCGCTGGCCGAGGACACGCCGGCCGACGCTCCCTGGCGCGCGCTGATAGAAGAGCGGATCGCCGACGCCGCTGCCCGGCTGAACGTGCCGCCGCCCGAGATAGCCTTCCAGCCGCCCCCCAGCCCGACGGCGGAGGATGTCGAGGCGGCCGCTGCGATGAGCGGGGAGGAGCGCGCGGAGATGATCCGCGGCATGGTCGACGGTCTGGCCGCCCGGCTGGAGGAGAACCCGGATGATCTGGAAGGCTGGCTCCGCCTCGGCGAGGCGCGGCGCGTGCTGGGACAGGAGGCGGAGGCGCTTGCCGCCTTCGATCGGGCGGCGGCGCTGGCGCCCGACGACCCGGTGGTGCTGAGCGCCCAGGCCGACGCCTGGCTCGCCATGGAGGACGGGCGGGAGACGACGCCTGAATTCGCCGCGCTGATGGAACGCATCCACGCGCTGGACCCGGACAATCTGCGCGCGCTCTGGTTCCTCGGAGTCCGCGCCGCGTCTGAGCAGCGTTACGACGACGCCCGCGCCCATTGGCGCCGCGCCCTCGGCCAGCTCGAGCCCGGCACGGAAGCCCATGGGATCATCGAGGAAAGGCTGGAGGCGCTTCCGGCGGAGTGAAACCAATGCCCCTCACCCAACCCTCTCCCCGCGGGGAGAGGGCTCACCTTACCCTCGCCCCTCCGGGGAGAGGGAGGGACCCGGCGGAAGCAGGGAGGGTGAGGGGCGGTTGGTTTGTTCCGTTGACGCCGATAGCCGAAGCATGTTCCGTTATCGGCCCTCGCGACGGTCGCATGGCCGCAGCCCGAACTCACAGACGACGACGCGCGTGCAAGCACATACCCCTTCCGGTTTCACCGCCGACGGCCAGGATGCCGTTCCCGCCATTCTGGTGGAGGATCTGCACAAGCGGTTCGGCGATCTGGAGGTGCTGAAGGGCGTCCATCTGAATGCCCGTCAGGGCGACGTGATCTCCATGATCGGCTCGTCGGGATCGGGCAAGAGCACCTTCCTTCGCTGCATCAATCTGCTGGAGACGCCGGACAGCGGCCAGGTCCATGTCAATGGCGAGCTGATCCGCATGGAGAAGAACCGCAGCGGAACGGCGCGGCCGGCGGACCACAAACAGGTCGACCGCATCCGCGCCTCGCTGGGCATGGTGTTCCAGAGCTTCAACCTCTGGAGCCATATGACGGTGCTGGAGAACGTGATCGAGGCGCCGGTCCATGTGCTGAAGATGCCGCGAAAGCAGGCGATCGAGATCGCGGAGGCCCAGCTTGAGAAGGTCGGCATCGCCGACAAGCGCGACCATTATCCGAACCATCTTTCCGGCGGCCAGCAGCAGCGCGCCGCGATCGCGCGGGCGCTGGCGATGCGGCCCAAGGTGATGCTGTTCGACGAGCCGACCTCTGCCCTGGACCCGGAACTGGTGGGCGAGGTGCTGCGCGTCATCCGCCAACTGGCGGAGGAAGGCAACACCATGCTTCTGGTGACCCATGAGATGCGGTTCGCCGAGGAGGTGTCGTCGAAGGTCCTGTTCCTCCACCGCGGCCGGATCGAGGAGGAGGGATCGCCGGAGGAGGTGTTCAAGAATCCGCGTTCCGAGCGCTGCCGACAGTTCCTGGCGACCACTTTCTGACCCGCCTCCGACCGTCCGGCTTGACCTCGACCCCGATTGTCGGAAATTTGTCACAATGCGGGTCGCACTCAATCTACCAATCAACGACCCGACCAACAGGAGGCAACGATCGTGAACAAGATTACCGCCCTTATCGGCGTCGGCGCGCTGGCGTTCGCCGCGACCGCCGTCCAGGCCCAGGAAACCCTGCGCGTCGGCACGGAGGGCGCCTATCCTCCGTACAACTACACCGACGCGTCCGGCTCGCTGGTCGGCTTCGAGATCGAGCTGGGCCGCGAGCTGGCCGAACGCATGGGCACCGAGGCCGTGTTCATCCCGCAGGATTGGGACGGCATCATCCCGGCCCTGCTGAACGGCCGCTACGACGTCATCATGGCCGGCATGTCGATCAATGACGAGCGCCGGGAGCGGATCAACTTCACCCAGGGCTACGTGACCACCCCGGCCTGGTTCGTCGCGCCTGAGGACAGCGAATTGCAGTCGGCGGAGACCTTCGAGGAGGTCAGGGCGGCCCTGGAGGGTGAGAGCATCGGCGTCCAGGTCTCGACGATCCATCAGGCCTTCCTGGAGGAGAACATCCCCGACACCGACATCCGCCTCTACGACACCCAGGAGCAGTTGAACCTGGACCTGGCTTCCGGCCGCGTCGACGCCGGCCTGGCCGACGGCCCGGCCTGGGCGCCGTTCCTTGAATCCGCCGACGGTGAAGGCTTCGACCAGTTCGGACCCAGCCTGACCGGCGAGGACTTCGCCGTCTTCGGCGAAGGCGTCGGCATCGGCGTCCGCAAGGAGGACGAGGAGCTTCTGGCCCGGCTCAACTCCGCCCTGTGCGAGATGAAGGCCGACGGAAGCCTTGCGGAGCTGGCGACCGAATGGTTCGGTTTCGATACCTCCATGCGGGCCGATCCGGCGATCTGCGGCTGACCGGCCGAAGGATGCAGGAGAAGGCGGCCGTCCCGGCGCGCGGACGGTCGCCTTCGCCATTTCCGGGACATACGTCTTGATATTTGAACTGCTGGCCTTCGGCGAAACGGGTTGGGGCGACAACCTGCTGAGGGGCGCCGGGATCACCGTCCTGATCGCGGTCCTCTCCTTCGCCATGGGCCTGCCGATCGGCCTCTTGGGCGCAGGCGCGAAGCTTTCGGACAGCAAAGCCCTGCGTGGGATCGCGGACGTCTACACCACCGTCTTCCGCGGCGTGCCGGAACTGCTGGTCATCTACCTCTTCTTCTTCGGATCGTCCCAGGCGATCATGAAGGCAGCCGGGATCTTCGGCTATACGGGCTATCTGGAGCTGCCGCCCTTCCTGGTCGGCGTCCTGGCGGTCGGCGTTATCTCCGGCGCCTATTCGACCGAGGTGTTCCGGGGCGCGATCCTGGCGGTGCCCAAGGGCCAGATCGAGGCCGGAATGGCGATGGGCATGACCCCGTCCCTGATCTTCCGCCGCATCACCCTGCCGCAATTGCTGCGCTTCGCCCTGCCGGGGCTGGGCAATGTGTGGCAGCTGACGCTTAAGGACACGGCGCTCGTCTCCGTCACCTCGCTCGCCGAACTCATGCGCACCGCACAGGTCGCCTCGGGCTCCACGCGGGAGCCGTTCCTGTTCTACGTCACGGCCGCATTCCTCTATCTGGTCATGACCTCGGTCAGCCAGGGGCTGTTCCAGGCGGCAGAGCGGCATTACGACCGCGGCGTGCGGAGGGCCTGACCCATGGACTTCGCGCTGATGTGGGAAAGCCTGCCGACGATCCTGGGCGGGACCTATGAGACGATGCGGCTGGTGGTGCTGTCGCTGCTGGTCGGCCTTGTCGGCTCCGTAGTCGTCGCGCTGATGCGGCTGTCGCGGAGCGCCATCCTCTCCGGCCTCGCCTACTGGTATGTCTATGTCTTCCGCGGCACGCCGCTCTTCGTCCAGATCTACCTGATCTATTACGGCCTGGGGCAGTATGTCGATTTCTGGGAATCGATCGGGCTCTGGGTCGTCCTGCGCGAGCCCTTCTGGTGCGCCATCATCGCGCTGGCGATGAATACCACCGCCTATACGTCGGAGATCATCAGGGGCGGCATCCTTTCGGTGCCCAACGGGCAGTTGGAGGCGGCGAAGGCCTGCGGCATGTCTCCCTTCATGGCGTTCCGGCGGATCACCCTGCCGGTCGCCATCCGCCAGGGCCTGCCGGCCTACGGCAACGAGGTCGTGCTGATGGTCAAGGCGACCTCGCTGGCCAGCACCATCACCTTGATGGAGATGACGGGCATCGCCAACCAGATTATCTCCCGCACCTATGCCGTGCTGGAGGTCTTCCTGGTCGCCGGCGCCATCTATCTGGCCATCAACTTCCTGGCGACGCGGCTGGTCCGCGCGCTGGAATGGAGGCTGACGCCCTATCTGCGGCCCCGCCCCACCTCGTGATTTCGCCCCCGATTTCACCATCGACGCTAAGGGCGGCGGCGTATTACCATCTTTCCATAAAGGGGAGCGTTCGGCCGGGTCCGGGCGTTTCACCTACGAACAAGGGAAGAACAAGGCCGTCCGTCGCCCGTGCTTCCACCGATCGACGCCGGCGACGGCCCCGCCTGTCAGGAGGAGGAGCGCCGATGACTGTCGAGAGCATCCTGCGGATCAAGGGCACGGAGGTGACTACCGCCCGGCCGGACGAAAGCATCCGGTCGATAGCGAGGACGCTGGCCGCCAGGCGCATCGGCGCGATCGTCATAAGCCGCGACGGCCGGAAGGTCGACGGCATCCTCTCCGAACGCGATGTCGTCCGGGTGATCGCCGAAAGCGGCGACGCCGCGCTGGACGCGCCGGTTGAGACGATGATGACGAGGACTGTCGTCACCTGCGGCCGCCGCGACCGCATCGAAAGCGTCATGGCCACCATGACCGCCCGCCGCATCCGCCACGTCCCCGTGGTCGAGGACGGCGCGCTGGCCGGCATCATCTCCATCGGCGACGTGGTCAAGAGCCGCCTTGAGGAGGTCGAGCACGAGGCCCAGTCGCTGCGGGAGTATATCTCGGGCTATTGATGCCCTCCTGAGCCCGCCGGAGAATGCGGGGCATACATGGTTCGACAGGCTCACCCTTCCCCTTTTTGGTCATTCCGGACTTGATCCGGAATCCATGGATCGCCGCCGCTTCACCGGCGGAGAAGAACGGACGCACCCCTGCCAGCCTCGAAGTCCCATGGATGCTGAATCAAGTTCAGCATGACGGTTCTGGCTGAAGGAGCGGGGCACACATGGTTCGACAGGCTCACCATGAGGGAGAAGGGCGGCGAAACCCCGCCTACTCCACATACCCTCCTACCCGTCGCACCCGGTCCTCGAAGCTGGTCACGTTGTCTATCGCCGGGCGGCCGGAGAGGCTGACCATGGTGGCGAGCAGCGCCTCGCACACAGCCTGGCAGGCGACCAGCGACGGCAGGTAGTGCGGGCTTTCCATGGGGATCGACAGCACCCCCCAGGCGTCCCGCGCGATGGGCGATGTCGGGCGGTCGGTGACGGCGACGATCCGCATGCCGGCGCCCTGGGCGAGCCGGGCGGCGCGGACCATCTCCGCCGAATAGGGTTCGAAGGTGAAGACCATGAGCATGTCGCCGGGCGCGCCGAGCGCCAGTTCGTCGATCAGCATGCTCTCCGCCGTCGGGACGAGGCGGATGTGTGGGAACGCGATGCGGCCGACATAGGCGAAGTAGACCGCCAGCGAGCGTGACGACCGCACTCCCACCACATGCACGGCCGGAGCGGTGACGATCCCCTTGGCGATGCGTTCCAGCGACACCGCCATTTCGGGCTGAAAGAACGCCTCGATATTGGCGATGGCCGATCGTGCGACCGTCTGGAAGGTCCCCTGCTCCCCGCCCTGGGAGCCCTGTCGCGCCTCCCGCTGGAGGGCGGCCGCCCGCGTTCCGTAATGGACCTTCCGCGCCTGGAGCGCCGCGCGGAATACCTCGCGGAACGCCTCGAAACTGTCGAAGCCGGCTGCCTGCGCCAGACGGATCACCGCCGACGGGTTCACCCCCGCGACATGGGCGAGGCGGCGGACGGAGAGGAAGGCCACCTCGTCCGGATTCTCCAGCACGAATCCTGCCAGCTTCTGGGCCTGGGGGCTCAGATCCTCATAGCGCGCCAAAAGCGCCTGCCGCAACGCGTCGGGACCTTCGGCGCGGGGTGGAGAGGGTTGACGATCCTCAGGCATCGATCCTTCCCCAATCCTTGCATACGTTCGTTGATTGCCGGCTGCGGATTCCCGTCTTCGTCGACGCGTTCAGCGCGTCCAAAGCCCGGATTGTCCGGCACATTATGGAAACGAATGTATTCTATATTGACATAGAGGCAACATTTGTTTTGCAATCGCCGGCTTCGACGCGTCTCCTCGATGAGGAGCGAACAAACAAATCGAGAGGGAGGCTTTAGTCATGAAGCACAGGCTTTTGGCGCTGGCGCTGACCGCGACCGTCGCGGCCGCCGGCGGCGCGCAGGCACAGGACCAGCAGTTCATCACCATCGGTACCGGCGGCGTCACCGGCGTCTACTACCCGACGGGCGGCGCGATCTGCCGGCTGGTCAACAAGGACCGGAGCGAGCACGGCATCCGCTGTTCGGTCGAATCGACCGGCGGCTCGGTCTACAACGTCAACACGATCCGCGCCGACGAGCTGGATTTCGGCGTCGTCCAGTCGGACATCCAGTACAAGGCCTTTCATGGCGAGGACAACTTCGCCGATCTTGGTCCGTTTGAGGATCTGCGGGCCGTCTTCTCCCTGCATCCGGAACCGATGACCGTGGTCGCCCGGGCCGAAACCGGGGCCGAAAACCTTCGCGACCTGGAAGGGATGCGCGTCAATATCGGCAATCCCGGCTCCGGCCAGCGGGCCACCATGGAAGTCCTCCTGGAGGCGATGGGCTGGACGACGGAGAATTTCTCCCTGGCGTCCGAACTGAAGCCGGCGGAGCAGAGCGCGGCGCTCTGCGACAACAATATCGACGCCTTCGTCTACACCGTCGGCCATCCGTCGGGCTCGATCCAGGAGGCGACGACCACCTGTGAATCCGTCCTGGTGGACATCGCCGGACCGGCGGTCGACGAGCTTGTCTCGGAGTTTCCGTACTACCGCAAGGCCGTGATCCCCGGCGGGATGTATAACGGCAACCCGGAGGACACCCACACCTTCGGCGTCGGCGCCACCATGGTCACCTCCACGAACACGTCCGACGAGGTGGTCTACGCGCTGGTGAAGGCGGTCTTCGACAATTTCGAGGAGTTCAAGTCGCTGCACCCGGCGCTGGCCGAGCTGACACCGGAGGAGATGATCTCCAGCGGCCTGTCCGCCCCGCTGCATCCGGGCGCGGTCAAGTATTATGAAGAGCAGGGCTGGATGTAATCCGGCCGGCGGAAGGGGCTTCGGCCCCTTCCGCGCCTTACCAAAAAAGAAGAAATTGCTGCAGGGCCCGCGAAAAGCGGCATGGCGGGAGGCATCGCGATGACCAGGACCGACGACGACCGGACGGCGGAACTTGAGGCGCTGGCCGCCACGGAGACGGGCGCGCGCCACCCGGGCCCCTTCGTCGCGAAGCTGATCGCGGTCACCGCCTTCGCTTGGTCGGTGTTCCAGATCTGGATCGCCTCGCCGCTCCAGTTCACCTTCGCCAACATCCTGCCGGTCCTCAACGACACGCATACGCGGGCGATCCATCTCGCCTTCGGCATGTTCCTGGCCTACATGGTCTTCCCAGCGCTGAAGCGCAGCCCGCGCGACCGGGTGCCGGCGACAGACTGGCTGCTCGCCATCGCCGGCGCGCTGGCGGCGGCCTATATCTCGATCTTCTACCGTGACCTGGCGCAGCGGCCTGGCCTTCCGACGACGATGGACCTCGTCTCCGCCGGGATCGGCATGGTGCTGCTGCTTGAGGCGACACGCCGCGCGCTGGGGCCGGCGCTGACGATCACGGCTCTGGTCTTCCTTTCATACGTCTTCTTCGGCAACGCCGCCTGGGTGCCGAACGTCATCCAGTGGCAGGGCGCGTCCTTCGCCAAGGCCATGTCCCATCAATGGCTGACGACGGAGGGCGTGTTCGGCATCGCGCTGGGCGTTTCGGCGAATTTCGTCTTCCTCTACGTGCTGTTCGGCGCGCTGCTGGACCAGGCCGGCGCCGGCAACTACTTCATCAAGGTCGCCTTCTCCCTGCTGGGCCATCTGCGCGGCGGGCCGGCCAAGGCGGCCGTCGTCGCGTCGGGGCTGAACGGCCTCGTCTCCGGCTCCTCGATCGCCAATGTGGTGACCGGCGGGTCGCTGACCATCCCGCTGATGCAGCGCGTGGGATATCCCGCCGCGAAGGCCGCGGCGATCGAGGTCGCCTCGTCGGTCAACGGCCAGATCATGCCGCCTGTGATGGGCGCGGCCGCCTTCCTGATGGTGGAGTATGTCGGCATCCCCTATTCCGAAGTGATCCGGCACGCCTTCCTGCCAGCGATCATCACCTATATCGCCCTGCTCTACATCGTCCATCTGGAGGCGCTGAAGCTGGGCATGACCGGCATGCCGCGCCCTGGCGCGGACCGGCCCCGGTTGGTCCGCCTCATGCGCATGGGCATCGGCATCGCCAGCCTGCTGATCGCGCTGGGCGCGATCTACTATGCGGTGAAGTTCACCCAGGCGATCTTCGGCGACACCGCCTTCTGGGGAATCATGGCGGGCACGCTCGCGGTCTATGTCGGGCTTGTCTTCCTCTCGTCGCGCCAGCCGGACCTTGAACTGGACGATCCGAACGCCCCGCTGACGGAGCTTCCCCAACTGGTCCCGACCCTGCTGACCGGGCTGCACTTCCTGCTGCCGATCTATGTGCTGGTCTGGTGCCTGATGGTGGAGTTCCTGTCGCCTGGCCTGTCGGCCTATTGGGCGACGATATCGCTGATCTTCATCGTCGTGACCCAGCGGCCGCTGATGGCCTTCTTCCGAGGAAGCCGGGAGCTGGCGGGCGCGGCGATGCTGGGACTGGACGACATGGTCCAGAGCTTCATCGGCGGCGCGCGCAACATGATCGGCATCGCGCTGGCAACGGCCACGGCGGGCATCGTCGTCGGCACCGTGACGCTGACCGGCATCGGCCAGGTCATGACCCAGTTCGTCGAGGTCATGTCCGGCGGGCACCTGCTGATCATGCTGGCGTTGGTCGCGATCATCAGCCTCATCCTCGGCATGGGGCTGCCGACGACCGCCAACTATATCGTCGTCGCCACGCTGATGGCCCCCGTGGTGGTGGAGATCGGCGCTCAGGAGGGGCTGGTGGTGCCCCTGATCGCGGTCCACCTGTTCGTCTTCTATTTCGGTCTTATGGCCGATGTGACGCCGCCGGTCGGCCTCGCCTCCTTCGCCGGCGCGGCGATCGCGCGCGAAGACCCGATCAAGACCGGCATCCAGGCTTTCATCTATGAATCGCGAACTGTCGTCCTGCCCTTCATGTTCATCTTCAACACCAAGCTGCTGCTGATCGGCATTGAGGGTCCCCTGGACTTGGTGCTGACGATCGCGACGGGGCTGGCGGCCGGGCTTCTGGTCGCCGCCGCGATGCAGGGCTGGTTCGTGACGCGCAGCCGGTGGTGGGAATCCCTCGCCCTCTGCATGATCGCCTTCACCCTGTTCCGGCCGGATTTCTGGCTCAATCAGGTCGAACCGGAATTCGCAACGCTGCCGCCGACGGAAGTGACGGAGGCGGCGGCGGAAATCCCGACGAACGGGGTCCTGCGCCTCGCCATCAGAGGCCCCGACTACATGACCGGCCGGCCCCGCGACCTGACCGTTCTGGTCCCGCTGGGCGAAGCCGGCGCGGACGGCGCGACGCGGCTGGAGCAGGCGGGAATCATCCCGGTGGTCGAGGGCGACCAGGTGAGGCTGGAGGAGCCGTTCCCAACCTCCCCGCTGTTCGAGGAGTTCAAGGACTACGATTTCTATCTGGAGGACCGGCCCGTCCGGATAGATTCCGTCCAGGTCCGCAACGATCGCATGCCGGCGGGCGTGTTCTGGATCCCGGCCCTGCTGCTCTTGGGCCTCGTCGCCTGGCTGCAGTACCGCCGGAAGGCGCATTCGCCGGAGGCCGCCCCGGTCCCGGCCTCGGCCCGCATCTGAGGATCGCCCCCCGATCATGATCTCAGCTCACGTCTTCCCCCGCCACACGAAGGCGGACCTTCCCGTCGCGGCAGCCGGTGACGGGGCGTTCATCGTCGATGCCTCAGGGAAGCGATATCTGGACGCGTCGGGCGGGGCGGCTGTCTCCTGCCTCGGCCATTCCGACTCGGCCGTCATCGAGGCGATAAAGCGGCAGTTGGACACGCTCGCCTACGCCCATACCGGCTTCTTCACCAGCGAGCCGGCGGAGAGGCTGGCCGCGCGGTTGGCCGCCCGCGCGCCGGAGGGGATCGATCGTGTCTATTTCGTCTCCGGCGGGTCCGAGGCGATGGAGGCGGCGATCAAGCTGGCCCGCCAGTATTTCCTGGAGATCGGCCAGCCGAAGCGGCGTCATGTGATCGCTCGCCGGCAGAGCTATCACGGCAACACGATCGGCGCGCTGTCGGCCGGCGGCAACCAGTGGCGGCGCGCACAGTTCGAACCGCTGCTGTCGCCGGCGATGCATCATGTCGATCCCTGCCACGCCTGGCGCTGGAAGGAGCCGGGCGAAGGCGACGAGGAATACGGCCAGCGCGCCGCCGACAGCCTGGAAGCGAAGATCCTGGAGCTGGGGCCGGAGACGGTCGCTGCCTTCCTGGCCGAACCGGTGGTCGGCGCGACCATGGGGGCGGTGCCGGCCGTCGAGGGCTATTTCCGCCGCATCCGGGAGATCTGCGACCGTCATGGCGTGCTGCTGATCCTGGACGAGGTGATGTGCGGGATGGGCCGCACCGGCACGCTGTTCGCCTGTGAGCAGGAGGACATCTGCCCGGATATGATCGCGGTCGCCAAGGGGCTGGGCGCCGGCTATCAGCCGATCGGCGCGACGCTGGTGTCGGCCGCGATCTACGACGCCATCGAAAGCGGAACCGGCTTCTTCCAGCACGGCCACACCTATGCCGGCCACCCCACCGCCTGCGCGGCGGGTAACGCGGTCCTGACGGAGATCGAGGAGCGGGACCTGCTGTCGAACGTCCGCGCCATGGGCGATAGGCTGCGGGACGCGCTGGTCGCGCGGTTCGGCAACCATCCCCATGTCGGCGACATCCGGGGGCGCGGCCTGTTCCTGGGGCTGGAGCTGGTGGCCGACCGGGGCCTGAAGACGCCGTTCGATCCCGCCCTGAAGCTGGCGGCGAAGATCAAGAAGGCGGCGATGGTTGAAGGGCTGATGTGCTACCCGATGGGCGGCACGATCGATGGGGAGCAAGGCGACCACATCCTGATCGCCCCACCCTTCATCATAGATGAGAGCCATGTCGGCATGATCGTCGACCGGCTGGAATCCGCGCTGACGGCCGCCCTCCCCGTCCCCGCCCATGGCTGAGGCGGACGCCCGCCCGGCGGGCCGGACGATCATGGTCGCGCCCAACGGCGCGCGCCGCACAAAGGAAGACCATCCCGCCCTGCCGATGACGGTGGCCGAAGTCGCCCGCACAGCGGCGGAGTGCCGGGAGGCAGGCGCCGACGCGATCCATGTCCATGTCCGCGACCGGGACGGCGCCCATGTGCTGGACGCGGAACTCTACGGACAAGCGACAGCGGCGATCCGCCGCGAGGCCGGACCGGACCTGCTGGTGCAGATCACGACCGAGGCGGTGGGGCGCTACCGGCCGGAGGAGCAGGCGGCGATCGTCCGCGCCGTGCGGCCGCGCGCCGTCAGCATCGCGCTGAAGGAGCTGTGTCCGGAGGATGAGGGGCCGTCCCTGACCCTCGCGCGCGACCTCTACCACTGGGCGGCGAAGGAGGAGATCGCCGTCCAACACATCCTCTACGCGCCCGACGAGATCGAGCGGGCGGCGCGGCTGATGACGGCGGGCGTTCTGCCGTCCAGCCGGGCGGACCTGCTGTTCGTGCTCGGCCGCTACGTCGCGAACCAGGAGTCCGACCCGGGGGCCTTGACCGGGTTCCTCTCGACCCTCGCCGCGACCGGCCTCGACGCAAGCTGGAGCGTCTGCGCCTTCGGCCGGGGCGAGACGGCGGCGCTGGCCGCCGCGATGGCGCTGGGCGGCCACGCCCGCGTCGGCTTCGAAAACAGCCTGCGTCACGCCGACGGTAGCATCGCCGCCAACAATCGCGAACGCGTCGCCGCCATCGCGGAGATCAGGGAGAGGCTGGGATTGACGGCTCCGTGACCATCTCCCCACCGGTCACTCGATCGCCCTGACCGAAGAGAAGCCTGGAACCTCCATCTCTTGGAGGGTCGGCCAGCGGGTGGCGGAGCGGTTGTTGGCGCGGCGGATGTGGAAATAGGTGAGGATCTGGCCGACCGCGTCGGCGCCGGTCGAGAAAGGCACCATCAGCTTCTCCATCTCGATCTGTTTCGCCGGATGGGGAGAGGAGGCGCTGTTTATCAGCACCGGACGCCGCCGGTCGGCGCACAGCGCCCACTGTTCCAGCACATGCCGGCGCAGCGGCTCCTCCAGCGCCTCGTCCAAATACCAGCCGGTATAGTCGCGCCCGTCGAGTTCCCGGACCGCGGTGCCGATCAGCCGCAACCGGAAACGCCGTGGGTCGCGTTCGACATCGCAGATGACTAGGCGGCCCATCCAGGGCGCGAAATCCTCGGCATGGAGATTGGCGCGATCGGGAATGTCCCGGCCGTTGCATCTGGCCCGCCAGAGATCGAGGAGGCGGCTCGTGGTTTCAAGCATTGCATATCCGGGGAAACGGCAACCGCTGTCCGTTATATAGAACAGCAACCGCTAAACGCTGCTTAACCGCCCGCGCGCAATCGGGATCGGAAAATGCGCCTTGATCGGCGTTAACCACTTTGCCAGAGTGAAATACACGGTACGGACGAACGAAAAATACCGACAGGGGGAGAAAGCGACCATGTCACGGAACAGAGGCCGGATCACAAGGCGGCAGTTCAGCAGGTACAGCATGGTCGCGGCGGGCGCGGTCGCGGCGGGCGGACTTCCCCTTCGCGGGCTCCGCGCGCAGCAGCCGGCCCTGAAGGTCGGAGTCATCACCTCCCTCTCCGGCGCCAACATCTTCGGCGGCAATTTGACCCGCAGGGGCTACGATCTGTGGGCGGAGACCGTGAACCAGCAGGGCGGGGTCGAGATCGGCGGCCAGCGCTATCCGGTCGAGATGTTCTATGGCGACGACCAGAGCAATCCGGCCACCGGCGCCGATGCCGCGGAGCGGCTGATCGTGGGGGAGGAGGTCGACGCGCTGTTCGGCCCCTACACCAGCGGCGTCACGCTGGCGGTCCAGCCGATCTGCGAGAAATATCAGGTCCCCATGATCTCGGGCTCGGCGGAATCGCCCAATGTCTGGAAGGCGCGGCCGGAGTTCAATTTCGGCATGATCCCGGCGGTCGACAATTCGGCCGGACAGTCGATAGAGGTGCTGACCAACCTGTCCGAACCGAAGGCCACGACCATCGCGGTCATCGGGATCAACGAGCCCTTCTCCCTGGAGACGGCGGAAGGCTTCCAGGCGGGGGCCGAGGAGATCGGTCTGGAGGTCCTGGCCTTCGAGCTGGTCCCGGCCACGGGGGACATGACGCCGGTCATATCGAAGATCGCGGCCCTCAACCCCGACATCGTCGCGGTGGGCGGCCATGAGGCGGCGCTGATCAACACCGTCAAGGCTTCGAGATCCCTGAACTTCCGGCCGAAATCGCTGATCATGCATTACGGCGTGACGATTCCGGCCTTTGCGCAGGAACTGGGCGGCGACGCCGACGGCACGAGCGGCATCGCCGTATGGCTGCCGTCGGTGCCCTATGAGGACAGCCTCTTCGGCACGGCCGAGGATTACAGCATGGCGGCTTACAACAGATGGGGCAGCTATCCCGACTACACCGAAGCCGCCTGCTCCGCGAGCGGACTCGTCCTGGGGGACGCCGTCCGGAGGCTGGGCATCGTCCCGCCCTTCAGCGCGGAGGACAAGGTGGCGCTGAAGGACGCCATCGCGGCGACCGACATCACCACCTTCTACGGGCCCGTGAAGTTCGAGCAGGATGGCGACCATTATCATGACAATATCCAGCCGAGCCCGGTCCTGATCCAGATCAAGGACGGGGCGGTGGTCGCCGTCGGACCGGAGGAGGCTGCGGCGGCGGAATTCACCTATCCGCTGCCGGCGTGGCAGTGATCTTGTTCGAGGGGCGGGGCTGAGCGGGGAGAGCTGGTGGACCTTCTGCTCCAGACCCTGCTCAACGGCATCCTGATCGGGGGCGTCATCGCGTCGTTTTCGATCGGCTTTCAATTGACCTTCGGCGTGCTCCACGTCATCGACTTTGCGGTCGGGGCATGGGTGGTGCTGGGCGGCTATCTCGCCTACTGGCTGTCCGTCGCGTTCGGGGTCGACGGGCTGCTGGCACTTCCCGTCGCCTTCCTGGTGCTGGGCGCGGCCGGCTATCTGATCGGGCCTGTCGTCTACCGGGTCCGCAACAGCCGCTACGCCCGGCCGGAGCTCATGGCGCTGGCGCTCACCTTCGGCATGTTCACCCTCTTCAGGGGCGGCGCGCTGACGCTTTGGGGCTTCAACACCAGGAGCGTGGAAACCGTGCTCAGCGGCGAAAGCCTGCTGATCGGCCCGATCGCGGTGCCGCTGCTGCGTGTCGCCGCCTTCGCCTTCGCCGCGACGGTGGCGATCGTCCTCTTCCTCATCCTCTACCGCACGCGCTATGGGCTCGCCATCCGGGCGACAGCGGAGAACCGACACAACGCCGCGCTGATGGGCGTGAATGTCGAGCGGCTGAGCGCCAACGTCTACGGGCTCTACGCCGGCGTGACCGGCATGGCCGGCGTGCTGATGGCCGCGATCTATTCGGTCAATCCGGAGATCGGCCTGCGCTACACGCTGTTCGCCTTCTTCGTCGCCGTCCTCGCCGGGCTGGGATCGGTCGGCGGGGCGATCGTCGCGGCGATCTTCTTCGGCGTCATGGAGGCGGTGGTGGCGACCTATGTCGGCGCCAGCTACTCCCATCTCGCCATCTTCGGCACGCTCTACCTTGTGCTGCTGGTGTCGCCCCGGGGCATATTGGGGCGCGGGCTTTGACGCAACCGGCCATGCCGACGCTGCTGGGTCGGGTGTTTCTCGCGATCCTGTTCGCGGCCGCCCTCGCACTGCCCCTGATGATAGACGCCTACTGGCTGCGCATCGCCACGGGCGTGTGCATGTGGGCCGGCCTCGCCTGCTCCTGGAACATGATCGGCGGCTATGCCGGCTATATCGATTTCGGCCATTCCGCCTTTTTCGGCATCGGCGCCTATGCCAGCGCCATCCTGATGGGCGGCGCGTTCGGCTGGCCCTTCGCGGCGACGGTGCCCATCGGCATCCTGGCCGCCATGGCCGTGGCCGCCGTGATCGGCGGGCCGACGCTCAGGCTGCGCGGCGCCTATTTCGCCATCGCGACCTGGGCGTTCGCGGAGATGCTGATGCAGTTCGCATCGGTCTCCCGGATCACCGGCGGAGTCGCCGGGCTGAGCCTGCCGCCCTTCCTCAACGAGCGGTTCTTCTATTACGCCATGCTGGCTGCGGCGGCCGTCACCTACGCCGTCACCTGGCTGCTGTTCGAACGCTCGCGCTTCGGCTTCAAGGTCAAGGCGCTGCGCGACCATGAGCCGGCGGCCGAGGCCATGGGCATCAACACCGCCATTGTGAAGCTGCAGGCCTACGTCCTCAGCGCCGCCTTCGCGGCCCTGTTCGGCAGCGTCTTCGCCTATTGGGTCACCTTCATCGACCCCCGCAGCGTGCTGGGCGGCAATATCACCGACCAGATGGTGGTCATGGTGCTGCTTGGCGGCCTGGGCAGCCTGTGTGGACCGGCGCTGGGCGCGGCGGCGCTGTTCATGATCAACCGCTATTTCTGGATGAGCTGGGGAGACACGACGGCCTATATCGCGATCCTGGGCCTCGCGATCATCGCGGTCGTGCTGTTCCTGCCCAACGGTCTCGCCGGTCTGTTCGCTCGCCGTGAAACGCCGCATGCCGGCCACGCCCTGTGGCGTGCGCTCCGCCGGCCGGGAGACCGGCGGTGACTGGCGAAGAGGCGATCCTGGCCGTGCGCGGCCTGCGGCGCAGCTTCGGCGGCATCCATGCCGCCGACGGCGTCGACCTGGAGGTCCGCCGCGGGGAGGTGCTGGGCCTGATCGGGCCCAATGGCAGCGGGAAATCGACCCTGTTCAACCTAGTGTCGGGCGGCATCCGCCCCGATTCCGGACAGATCCTGTTCGAAGGCCGGGACATCGCCGGCTGGAAGGCCCATCGGGTGGCCCGCGCCGGACTGGCGCGCACCTTTCAGATCCCGGCCCTGTTCGACAACATGACCGTGATGGACAATCTTCTGGCCGCCGCCGCGCAGGATTGCTGGGACGGCGCGCGAGACCGCGCCGAAGAGGTGATGCGGCTGCTCCATATCGACCACGTCCGCGACCACCGCGCTTCGGACCTGTCGGGCGGGCAGCAGAAGCTGGTCGAGTTCGGGCGGGCGGTCATGCGCAAGGCGAGCCTGGTCCTGCTGGACGAGGTGACGGCCGGCGTGCATCTCAATATCCGGACGATCATCCTGGACGCCGTCGCCCGGCTGCGCGGCGAGGGGGTGACCTTCGCCTTGATCGAACATGACATGGAACTGGTCCGCAATGTCTGCGACCGCATCATCGTCATGGATGCCGGACAGGTCGTCACCACGGGCAGCTTCGACGAGATCGCCGCGAATTCGGAGGTGATGCAGGCCTATCTGGGGCGGCGCGCATGAGCCGCCTTTCCGCCACCGGCATCGTCACCGGCTATGGCCGGCAGGAGATCGTCCACGGCGTCTCGCTCACCGCGGACAGCGGCGCCGTCACCTGCGTCTTCGGCCCGAACGGCAGCGGCAAGTCCACCCTGCTGAAAGCCATCGCTGGCGCACTGCCCGCCTGGCAGGGAACGGTCGATCTGGACGGGCGGAACATCGGCAACCTGCCGGTCCATGCGGTGGCGCGGGAGGGGCTGGTGATGATGCCCCAGGGCGGAGGGGTGTTCCCGCGGCTGACGGTGATCGACAATCTGAAGATGGGCGGCTACGTGATCTCCGACCGCCGCCGGATGGACCGGCGGATCGACGCCCTGCTGGAGGAGTACCCCTCGCTGAAGCGGCGGACGAACGTCGCGGCCGGATCGCTCAGCGGCGGAGAGCAGATGATGCTGGCGCTCGCCCGCGCCCTGATGCCCGAACCGCGCTTCATCCTGCTGGACGAGCCGTCCGCCGGCCTCTCCCCCGCCCTGGTGTCTGAGACGCTGGAGCGCATCCGCGCCCTGAGCGCCCAGGATATCGGCGTGGTGATGGTCGAGCAGAATATCCGCGAGGCCCTGCCGATCGCCGACCGGCTCTACATCCTCGCCGCCGGAGAGGAACGCTTCGCCGGCACGCCCGACGATGTCCGCGACGACGCGCAGCTGATGGACATCTATATGGGGCAGGAGCAGGCCACGGACGCGGCCCGCCCCGAATCGAGCGGGCTTTAGCGTCCAACCTTCCTACCTGGTCAGCACGACATGGGTGGCGTGTTCCGTGGCGACGTGTTCGCTCACACGGTAACCGAGCGACGGCAGATCGAGACCGGTCAGAAGGTGTTCGCCGGAGCCGAGAAGAATCGGTGAGATCGCAAAGTGCATCTCGTCGACAAGCCCGGCGCGCAGATATTGCCGGATCGTCGCCACCCCTCCGCCGATCAGCACATCCTTGCCGTTGGCGGCTTGAACCGCGCGCTCCAGCGCCGCTTCAACGCCGTCGGTCACGAAGTGAAAGATCGTACCGCCCTCCATGGTGACCGGCGCGCGTTCATGGTGCGACAGCACGAAGACGGGGCAGTGGTAGGGAGGATTGTCTCCCCACCATCCCTTCCAGTTTTCATCGGGCCAGGATCCGCGAACCGGTCCGAACATGTTTCGGCCCATGATCCACGCGCCGATATTCTCGAACTGCCGCGCCGCGAAGTCGTCGTCGACGCCTGTCGTGCCGCCCTCCTTTCCGTGCACCCGCTGAAATGTGCGGGTCGGGACGAACCATTCGTGCAGGGCCTCGCCGCCTTCGCCCAGCGGATTGTCGACGCTCTGGTTAGGGCCGGCGCCGAAGCCGTCGAGCGACAGGCTGAAACAGGCAACTCGAAGTTTGGACATGGCAAATCCCTTTCCGATGACCGATTGCATTTCACAATCAGTTGTGATGTCGCATAACTAATCCTATATTGCAACCGGTTTTTTCGGGGGAGTGCGCACATTTGGATATCGAGCGACGGTCGGGCTGCCCGATCAATCTGACGATGGAGGTGCTGGGCGACCGATGGAGCCTCGTCGTCATTCGCGACATCATGTTTGGCAACCGCCGGCATTTCCGCGATCTTCTGACGCATTCCGAGGAGAGGATCGCCTCGAACATACTCGCCGCGCGGCTCAAGCGGCTCGTCGTCCTCGGGCTATTGTCCAGGCAGGACGACCCCAGCCACAGCCAGAAAGCCATCTACAGCCTCACCGAGCCGGCGATCCAGCTGGTCCCGGTCTTCGCGATGATCGGCGCATGGGGGCGCCGGCATCTACCCGTCAGCGAAGAACTCAGCATTCGGGCGCGACTCCTTGAGGAGGGAGGAACGCCGATGTGGGACCGGTTCATGGACGAGCTGCGCCTGATCCACATCGAGGATCCGATCGGCGGCGCCGGCGGCCGGCATGCTTCGTCCGTCCTCGCCGATCTGACAGCGGCCTACGAGCGTGCGCGGGATAAAGCATCGAGCGCATGAATTTTTTCGCCCGCATGTCACATGGGACCGAGCTGCCTCGTCATGTTACCGAAACCAACCAAAGGAATCGGACCCATGACCGCCAAGCTTGATCCTTTCGCCGCCGCCCCCGCGCTCATGAAAAGCTGGATGGGCACCTCAGTCGCCGTCGCCGCCAGCCTTGAGCCGAGCCTCATCGAACTGGTGAAGATCCGCGCCTCCCAGATCAATGGCTGCGCCAACTGCATCAACATGCACACCGCCGAGGCCCGCGCGAAGGGCGAGACGGAGCAGCGAATCTACCTGCTCTCGGCCTGGCGGGAAGCGCCATGTTACAATGAGCGCGAGCGCGCCGCGCTCGGCTGGACCGAGGCGTTGACGCGACTTTCCGAGGATCATCCGGCCGAGGACGCCCACGAAGCGCTGGCGGCCCAGTTCACCGAGGAGGAGCAGGTGAAGCTCACGCTCATGATCAACGTCATCAACGGATGGAACCGCCTCGCCGTCGGCTTCAATTTGTGGCTCGATCCGGTGAAGGCGGCGGCCTGATGGAAGCGGCGCTGGATGATGCGGCGGCGAGCTTCGATCCGCTGCGCCGCACGCTCACCCGCGTCGCCTACCGCATGCTCGGCTCGGTCGCCGACGCCGAGGATGCGGTGCAGGAGGCCTTCATCCGCTGGATGAAGGCCGACCGCGCCCAGATACGCGAGCCCGAGGCCTTCCTGCGCCGCACGGTGACCCGGCTTTGCCTCGACCAGCTCAAATCGGCGCGGCGGCGGCGCGAGACCTATATCGGCCCCTGGCTTCCCGACCCGATCGTCGACGAGGAAGAGGAAGAAGACGTCACCCTGCCTCTGATGCTCGCGCTGGAGCGCCTTTCGCCGCTGGAGCGCGCCGCCTTCCTGCTGCACGATGTGTTCGGAGCCGATTTCGAGGAGGTGGCGGAGACGATCGGGCGCGACGCCGCCGCCTGCCGTCAGCTGGCCGCCCGCGCCCGCAGCCACGTTCGCGAGGCGCGCCCGCGCTACACGCTGGAGAAGGAGCGCGGCCTGGAGCTCGCCCGCGCCTTCTTCGATGCGTCCCGCAGCGGCGACATGACCGCGCTGGGCTCAATGCTCGCGGCGGATGTCAGCATGCATGCCGACGGCGGGGGCAAACGCTCGGCCGCTCAACAGCCGGTCCTGGGCTTCGACGATGTGATGAAGTTCCACAAGGCGCTGGCGGCGCTGTTCCTGAAACACGGCTCCGAACTCGTTCGGATGAGCTCCGTCAACGGTCTTCCGGGCTTCGTCACGCGCGAGAGCGACGGCGAGTTCCAGACCACCGCGTTCGAAGTCGAAGACGGCAAGATCACCGCCATCTACGTCGTCCGCAATCCGGACAAGCTGCGGCACCTGCATTAAATCCTTGGATGAGTGGCCAGAGCCGACCTCATGACCGAGGAGGAAGCCGTTCAACTCGACCGAACGGCGCTAACGTGGCCAGAGCTTCAGCGCGCCATGAATGGACGTGAGAAAGGTGACCGAACGGCTTGGCTATCTATCTCGCCCAATGAGATCGAGCAGTTCCGCCACGTCATCCAAGAATTCAACCCTGTTCCCATCATCATCATATCTCAGCACCTTGATCTCGAGTGTGCGAAGCACTTGGGTATCAGTATCAGACGGATAATCAGGGAGAACGATTACGGTCATTTTTGGTGCATTGAGAAGTTTGGAATAAAAAAAGAGCTGACCAATTGCCGTATATATACTATAGGGAGATACAGTTGTCTTAATTTCAAACAGTGCAACCGTGGACTCTTCACTCCCAAAGAACAGGTCGGGCCCTCGGCGCAACATGCGTTTGTCAGACGGATCGCAACCCATAGCGTATAGCTGATCGGCGAGGGCCGTCACTACCGCATCGTGGCGCGAATTGACCTCCAGCGGGTCGCGAGGCGGAACGCAATAGCGGCGCGGCAGTTTCCTGTCGAACAAGGAATGTTTGGTGGCGCGCGGTCGTCGGCCAGTTTCACGTTCATTCCAATACTCCCGCACCCGCCAGCAGGCTCGGACAAAATCATCCAAGTCATCAAGAAACTCGGGCGCATCAAGACAAGCCACGCGATAAAAGTCTCTCGATTTTTCACCGTTGAACCAAACTGTCTCGCGCTCTCGATCAAGATCGAACACCTCATCGAACATTGTATTCGTGATGCTTTTGGGCTTTGCCTTAAGGAAGCCCCAGTGGCATAGCCATCTCTCCCCACCCTCTTTAGCGATTAACCCCGTAAGGTTGGGGTTACTTCCTACCAGTGGAGCATTGATCTGGACGATACGGTCGTCGTCATCACCGCCGCGACCGACACCAAACTCTGTCCAATATTTTTGGTCACGCTTGTTTATCCAGAAATCCGCCCAAATTCCTCGATCGAGGAGATTCCAGCGAGTCCGACGTCCGACTCGCGCTGCATCCGGAGCCCCGGAAAATTTTTCCTGCAGGTCGCGTATGGCTCCCGCAAGAGCTACACGATTAGTGATTGGTTCGAGCAAAATATTTCCCGCGCTTTAAGTTGTATTTTGTGTAAATACAACTTATGCCAATCAAGTCAACTCGATATTCATGCGAATTTCCGTGGTTCTTCTGATGATGATCTGATCTGAGATTTTCCTTTTTAAGCCTGTCGGCAAGGGATTAGCCATCCTCGCGTCTCAGAGTTGGGTTGCGGGCTCCTGGACTCGTGGTCCAATTTGTCGCCAAACTTCGCTCGGTTGCAGTGGACCGCAAACTTGTCCTGCGATGGTGCCTGTTGCAACAGGCAGCAGGCTCTGGAATATCGCTCGCGCCCTCGAACAACTCGCCGATCTCGCTCAGGTTACCTGAGATAAGCGATAGCGGTTCCATGTCTTGATTTAAATGGTGGAGCCGATCGGGATCGAACCGACGACCTCTAGAGTGCGATTCTAGCGCTCTCCCAACTGAGCTACGGCCCCACGCTGAACGCTTCGGTCGGGAAAGGAGCCTGATGGCCCCCGGCGAAGCGGCGCGCACTATGTTCCGGCGAACCCGGCCTGTCAAGCGCCAGAACGGCCCTTTCGGCGGCCGTTTTCAGCCGCAAACTTCACCCCTCGATCAGCCCCGGGGCGCGTGCTTGTTGAGGATGCGCTGGAGGGTCCTGCGGTGCATCTTCAGCCGGCGCGCCGTTTCCGAAACGTTGCGGTCGCACTGTTCGAAGACGCGCTGGATATGCTCCCACCGCACCCGGTCGGCGGACATCGGGTTGTCCGGCGGCGGCGGCAGGGCGTCTTCGGAATCCGCCAACAGGGCGGCTTCCACCTGGTCGGCGTCGGCCGGCTTGGAGAGATAGTCGACCGCGCCGGCCTTCACGGCGGAAACGGCGCTGGCGATGTTGCCGTAGCCGGTCAGGACGACGATGCGGGAATTCGGCCGTTCCTCCCGCAGGACCGGCACGACCGCCAGCCCGTTGCCGTCGCCCAGCCGGAGGTCCAGCACCGCGAAGGCGGGCGCGACCTGGCGGGCGAGATCGATCGCCACGGCCATCGTGTCGGCGACCACGACCTCGAACCCCCGCTTCTCCATCGCCCTGGCGAGACGGTTCCGGAAGGGCGCGTCATCGTCGAGGATCAGGAGGCTTTTCCCGGCATTGCGCGCCGGCAGGGGCCTGGGGGTTTCGGCTGTCATGGACTGCATGTCGTCAGAGCCCTCCTTCCGGGCTGCTCATTCAAGGATATCACGCGGCCAGGAGACGACAACCTTGGCGCCACCGTCCCGGCCGTTGGAGAAGTCCAGCGTCGCGCCGGCATGCTCCAGAAGCGTCGTCGCGATGAAGATGCCGAGCCCCATATGCACGCCGTCATTCGATCGCGCGACCCGGCCCTCGCCCCTTCCCGATATATAGGGTTCCCCGATGCGGGCGAGGAGTCCGGCCGGGAATCCCGGTCCGTCGTCCCGGATCGTCAGCGTCACCCGGTCGGCCGACCAGGCGGTGCGGACCGTCACCTCGGCCCTGGCGAACTGGAGCGCGTTCTGGAGCAAATTGCCGAGGCCGTGGAGCAGCTCCGGCGTCCGGCGGATCGCCGGCGGATCGCCGGCGTCATCCGAGTCGATATCGAGGATGATTTCCGGCCTCAGATGCGGCTGGGCCGCAGTTTCGACCAGCACCGGGAGCGGCAGCTTCTCGTAAGGATCGCCGCCGCCGATATCGGGCTGGCTGGCGAGGTCTGCCAGGATGCGGCGGCACCGTTCGCTCTCGCTCATGAGCAGCGTCACATCCTCCGCGAGGGCGCTATCCCGCGGCAGATCGCGTGACAGTTCCTTCGCCACCACCGCGATGGTGCCGAGCGGCGTGCCCAACTCATGCGCCGCGGCGGCCGCCAGCGCCCCCAGCGCCGACACGCGCTGTTCGCGGGCGAGCGCCATCTGGCTGGCGGCGAGCGCATCGCCCATCCGGCGCGCCTCCTCCGCCACATGGTGGACATAGGCCGCGACGAAGACCGCCGACACGCTCATCGCCAGCCAGATGCCGAAGACATAGACCGCCGGCAGATTCATGTCCCCGGCCGGGCCCGGCAACGGGTAGTGCCAGAGCCCCAGCACCAGCGTGCAGACCAGGGTGAGCGCGGTGAGCGCGACCGTGCTGCGCCGCGACAGGATGGTTGCCGATACGGTCAACGGCGCGAGCAGCATCATGCAGAAGGGGTTGAGCAGCCCGCCCGACAGCGACAACAGGACGGTGAGCTGGAGCAGATCGTAGGCGATATAGAGGGCGGCGTCCCGGTCGCCCAGCCGCAGCCTGGTCCGCCCCTGCAGGGTGGCGGCGACGTTCAGCAGGACCGACACGCCGATGACCGCCAGGAGCGGCCCGAGCGGCAGGGGGTAGCCGAGCCCGAAGGCGACGCCCAGGACGGCGGCGAGCTGGCCCGCGATGGCGACCCAGCGGATCAGGATCAGCGTCCGCAGGCTGACCCGGCCCGTAGAGCGGAGCCAGGGCGCGTGGCGCTCCTTCCCTTCCATTCTCACCTTTCCTTATCGTCGCGAACCACTCCTTGATGACCTACCCTATCGGAAGACCATGCGGGAGGCGGTTTCGGCCGACAGCAATGGGCAAATCCGCGGCGGATTGCCGCCGGCCAAGGTCCGGCCCCAGGTCAGGCGGGGCCGCTGATCCCGGCATCCGCGAAGGTCGCCATGCCGGCATGGCATTCCACCGCCGCCCGCACGACGTTGATCGCCAGCGCCGCGCCGGAGCCTTCGCCGAGACGCATTCCGAGATCAAGGATCGCCTCCCGCCCCAGCCGGTCGAGCAGGCGGCGATGGCCGGGTTCGGCGGAGACATGGGCGACCAGGCAATGATCCAGCGCCTTCCGGTCGATCGACCACAGGACGGCCGCTGCCGCCGTGCAGGCGAAACCGTCCAGCAGCACCGGCGTCCGCGCCAGGCGCGCCGCCAGGATCGCGCCGACAATGGCCGCCAGTTCCAACCCGCCCAGGCAGCGCAGCACCTGCAGCGGATCGGTCAGCGCCTCCTTATTGGCGGCGATCGCGTCCTCTATCGCTTCGATCTTGCGGTCGATGCCATCCCGGTCGATTCCGGTGCCAGGGCCGACCCAGTCGGCCGCCGACCCACCGAACAGCACGGTGCAGAGTGCCGAAGCGGCGGTCGTGTTGCCGATCCCCATCTCGCCCAGGCAGAGCAGGTGCAGCCCCTGGTCGACCGCCATCATGCCGTAGGCCATGGCCTGCGCGCAGCCCTGCTCGCTCATCGCCGGGCCGGCCGTGAAATCGTTCGTCGGCGTGTCGAGGTCCAGCTCATAGACCCGCAAATCGCTGTCGGCCATCCGACAGAGCTGGTTCACCGCCGCGCCGCCATCGGTGAAGTTCTTCATCATCTGGGCCGTCACCTCCACCGGATAGGCGGAGACGGGCCGGGCCTTCGCGACACCATGATTGCCGGCGAAGACGGCGACGCGCGGATGGCGCATGTCCGGCGGATGGCGGCCCTGCCAGGAGGAAATCCAGAACGCGATCTCCTCCAGCCGGCCGAGCGACCCTGCCGGCTTGGTAAGCTGGCCTTCCCGAAGGCGGGCTGCGGTGCCGGCCTCTAGGTCCGGCCCCGGCAGCTTACGCACGAGATCGCGGATTTCGTCGAAGGTGATTGCCGGGCGGGCGTCGGGCATGGCGGATCGCGATCGGTTGGGGAACGGGAAGGGCAGGCGAGGTCTTTGCCACGCCGAAGGCCCGCGCGTCAAAACGATAGCTCTGGACGGGGCGGGCATAACCGCCGATCTTCCGCCGCCATGGACAGCGCCTTCCGTTCCTGGGCCCGCGATATCCTCGCCGCCGCAATCTTTCTGACCCGGCTGCCGCTGCGATGGCGGGGCGAATGGCCGCCCGGCCTGCACGCCAGCGCCCAGCGCGCCTTTCCGATCGTCGGGGCGGGAACCGGCCTCGCCGGCGGGGCGGTCTATTTTGTCGCCCATGGCGTCGGGCTGCCGCCCGTGCTGGCGGCGATCGCTGCCGTCGCCGTCCAGGCGCTGCTGACCGGCGCGCTGCATGAGGACGGGCTGGCC
Organism: Inquilinus sp. CAU 1745; assembly: GCF_039839375.1. Classification (NCBI taxonomy): domain Bacteria; kingdom Pseudomonadati; phylum Pseudomonadota; class Alphaproteobacteria; order Rhodospirillales; family Rhodospirillaceae; genus Inquilinus; species Inquilinus sp. CAU 1745. Next base: position 57,135 of record NZ_JBDOQU010000003.1, on the reverse strand, counting down.
GACATGGCCGACGGGTTGGGCGGCGGGCGCGACCGGAACCGCAAGCTGGAGATCATGCGCGACAGCCGGATCGGCAGCTATGGCGCGATCGCGCTGATGCTGGGGCTGGCGGCGCGGATCGGCGCGATCGCCGCCATCGGCGATCCGGCGGCGACAGCCGCAGCACTGGTCGCGTCCGGGGCCGCATCGCGCGCGCTGCTGCCCTTCCTGACCCGCCATTTCGATCCGGCCCGCCGGGACGGCATCGCCGCGACGGCCGGCCGGCCGGCGCTCGGCATCGCCCTGACCGCCGGGGGGCTCGCGATATTGGCGGCGGTTGTCGCGATCGGGATCGGCGCGGGCCTGGCGGCCATCGCCGTGGCGGCGGCGGCGGCCTTCGGGGTCGCCTGGATTGCCCGGCGACAGCTCGGCGGCTATACCGGCGACGTGCTCGGCGCCGCGCAACAGGCGGCCGAGATCTTCTTCCTGCTGACCCTGGTGGCCTGCCGATGACCAAGACGACCCGCTGGTGGTGGATCCGCCATGCCCCCGTCATCAATCCCAGCGGCCATATTTACGGCCAGCTGGATGTCGAGGCCGACATCAGCGACGGCCGGCCCTATGCCGGGCTGGGCCCGCGCCTGCCGCGCGACGCGATCTGGGTCACCACGCCCCTTCAGCGGACGCGGCGGACGGCGGAGGCCTTGATGCGCGATGGCGGCCATGACGAGCCGCCGATCGTCGAGCCGGACCTGATGGAGCAGAATTTCGGCGACTGGCAGAACCGGCCCCATGCCGAGATCTATCAGGCGCTGGGCGCGCGCCACCCCTTCTGGCTGAGCCCGGCGGAGACGCGGCCGCCCAACGGGGAAAGCTTCGTCGACCTTGCCGAACGGGTGGCGGCGGTCGTGGAGCGGCTGTCCCGCGACCATGCCGGCCGCGACATCGTCGCCGTGACCCATGGCGGCACGATCCGCGCGGCGCTGGCCCAGGCCCTGGCGCTGGAGCCCGAACGGGCGCTGGCCTTCGTCATCGACCATGTGTCGCTGACCCGGCTGGATCTGATCGGCGCGGAGGGCGATGCCCCGGCCTGGCGCGTCGGCGGCGTCAATCTGCCGGCGCATCTGGTGGTCTGAGGACCACCGCCGACGATCAGCTCGCTCCGGCCCCGCGCAGGATTTCAGCCACCTCGCGGGACCGGGAGCCCTCCGCCCACATCAGCGCGCTGCGGCCGGTGTAATCCAGCCGGTCGACATCCGCACCCGCTTCGATCAGTAGCCGCACGGCCTCGGCGTGGCCACCGCGCGCCGCCGCCATCAGCGGGGTCATGCCCTGGCGGTCCTCTTGATCGACCGACGCCCCGGATTCGATCAGGAAGGATACGATGTCGGCCGCGCCTTCCGCCGCCGCCCGGAAGAGCGGCGTGCCGCCCAGCCTGTCGGCCTGATCGACGAAGGCGCCGGCCTGCACCAGCGCCCGGACCATGCCCGGATTGCCATTGGTGACGGCGAGGATCAGCGGCGTCCGCCCTTCTCCGTCCACGACGTTGGGGCTGGCGTTGCGGATGAGGGCGGCGCGCAACGCGTCCAGATCGTCCTGCTTCACCGCCTCCATCAGCGCATTGCGCTGGATGAGGTCGATCTGCGCCGCCGCCGGGCCGGTTGAAGCCGCAATCGCCGCCGCCATGAACAGGACCAGGGTCAGGAATCGCCGCACGGGAGCTCGCCCTCTCTCATAGCTTGGTTCGGGCCGCCGGGGAGCGCCCGCGGATGATAGCGGGTCGCTTCCTTTCCCGCCAGAGCGCTGGCGGCGCCCGGGGTCGTTGGGGTAGAACCGGACGAGCCCCTAACGATGGAGGATCGCCGATGGACACCACCATCGCCCCCACGCCGACTGCCCCGGCTCCCGCCGCCCTGCCGCGCCTGGGCGCGCCGGCCCCGGTCTTCGAGGCGGAGACGACCCATGGCCGCCTGTCGCTGGAGGATTTCCGCGGACGTTGGCTCGTGTTCTTCTCCCACCCCGCCGATTTCACGCCAGTCTGCACGACGGAGTTCGTGGAATTCGCGCGCATCGCCCCGGCGCTTCGGGAACGGGGGGTGGAGCTTCTGGGGCTGTCGATCGACAGCATCTATAGCCACATCGCCTGGACCCAGACGATCAAGGAGAAGTTCGGGGTCGAGATCCCCTTCCCGATCGTCGCCGACAGCGACCGTAAGGTGGCCGAACTCTACGGCATGATGATGCCCGACCAGTCGGGGACGGAGACCAGCCGCGCCGTCTTCTTCATCGATCCGGCGGGCATCGTCCGCGCCATGATCTATTATCCGCTGACCACGGGGCGGAGCATGGAGGAGGTGCTGCGTGTCGTCGATGCGTTGCTGGTGACGGACAAGCACAAGGTCGCCACGCCGGCCAACTGGAAGCCGGGCGACAAGGTGATCGTCCCCGCCCCGAGGACGGTGGAGGACGCCGCCGCCCGCAAGGATGCCGGCTACGACTATGTCGACTGGTGGTTCTGCCGGACCGAGATCAAGGACTGACGGCCGCCATTATGGCCTGCATCAATCCCGACGGGACGCTGAGCGTGGTGGCCAGGGCCGTTCTGGGGCTGCTGGGCGAACGGCCCCATGAGCCCGAGGCGCTGGCCGAAGCGGCGGGGCTGCCGCTCTACCGCGTCCGTGCCACGATCAGGGAAACCGGCAAGGCGGGGCTGATCGAAGCCGACGGCGAGGCATGGCGGCTGACGGCGCTGGGGGCCGAAGCGCTGGAGCTGGACGCTGATTGATCCGTATACGCAACGATATTGGCCAGAAATCCTATTCTTAACAGCATGTTAAAAGAGTTTTCTGCCAGATCGCTTTGCGATTAACTGTTCATTTTCCATTATGTGTTCTGTATAAGGGCACAACGTCCGATCCGATGGGGGAGAAACCGGTTCATGACGCTGCGCCTCGGCCTTGCCGCCCTCGCCTTCAGCCTCGCGCTGGCGGCCTGCGAATCCACCGAACAGACAGCCGAGCTGCCGTCGCCCCCCCCGCCGCCGCCTGAATTCGGCATCTTTCCGGAACTGGTCGATTATTCACCCAACTATCCGCCGGGAACCTGCGTGAGCCGGTCGGAGATGATGGCCGACCAGCTCGCCAAGCTGAGGACGGAAATGATGGTGACGGGCCTGACCTGCCCCGTCTCCTACCGCGATCCCGCCCTCTTCAGCCGCTACGCCAGCTTCACCGTCGCTCATCAGGAGAGGCTGCGGGAAGGACAGAACACCATCGGCTCCCTGCTGGCCCGCCATCTTGGCGGCAATCGGGCGCGCCGATTCGACACCTACCTGACCGAGATGGCCAACAGCGAGAGCATGGTCGCCTCCCGCATCTCCACCGGCGGCTACTGCCAGGCCCGGCGGGAGCAGTTCGACACGGTGCTGGGATACAGCGCCGCCGAACTGACCGCCTATCTCGAAGAGGCCGTGGATCGTCACCGGGATGATTACGAGGTGTGCGAGTAGAGGTTAGCCCCTCACCCTCCCGCCCCTCCGGGGAGAGAGGGGGTTCGGCCAGCTCAGCGGACGAGTATGCGGCGCCCCACTAGACGACCGGTCTAATCGGCTCTAAGATGCTCGCCATGAACGCCACCGCAGCCCTCACCGATGTCCGCCGGCACATCCTCGAAGTGGCCCAGCCGCTGCTGCTGAGCAAGGGTTTCACGGCGGTCGGCCTGGCGGAGGTCCTGGCGGCGGCGCAGGTGCCGAAGGGCTCGTTCTATCACTACTTCGAATCCAAGGAATCCTTTGGCGAAGCGGTGCTTGAAGACTATTTCACCGACAATCTGGCGAGAATGGACGCTCTGCTGGCGCAGCCGGGAACGGCGGCGCAGCGGCTGATCGGCTATTTCCATGATTGGCTCGAATCGCAGACCGGAGACGAGGCGCAGAGCCGCTGCTTCGTCGTCAAGCTGGGCGCTGAGGTTTGCGATCTGTCCGAGAGTATGCGCACGGCGCTGGAGCGCGGCACCAAGCGCGTGATCGACCGCCTGGCGCGTTGCATCGAAGCGGGCCGGAGTGACGGCTCTCTATCAACGGTGCAGGATGCCCGCGCGGTGGCCGCGGCGCTCTATCAGCGCTGGCTCGGCGCCAGCCTGCTGGCCAAGATCGCCCGCGACCGCGCGCCGCTGGACGCGGCCATGGCCGACACGCGGCAAATGCTGGGTCTGCCTCCAGACGCCTGAGCGGAAGGCATATCCAATCCCGCTTCTAGACGACCGGTCTATTTCTTCAACATACCACAGGAGAGAACCTTGCCGCAAAGTGACGCCCCCAACCGCAGGATCGTCCTCGCCGCCCGCCCGCAAGGCGCGCCGACGCCGCAGGATTTCCGTATCGAGGAAACTCCCGTTCCGACTCCGGGCGATGGACAGGTGCTGCTGCGCACGCTTTACCTCTCGCTCGACCCCTATATGCGCAATTTGATGGACGAAGTGGGTCCCGGCTACGCGCCGTCGGTGCCGGTGGGCGAGCCCATGGTGGGCGGTACGATCAACTGCGTCGTCGCCTCCAGCCATCCGCGATTCCGGGCCGGCGAGTTGGTGCTCGGCAACGCCGGCTGGCAGGACTACGCGCTGTCGGACGGTCAGGATCTGCTCCCGCTTGGCGATATGGAGCGTCCGTCGCTGGCACTGGGCGGGCTCGGCATGCCGGCATTCACCGCCCATGTCGGCCTGCTGGATATCGGCCAGCCGAAGCCGGGGGAGACGGTGGTCGTCGCCGCGGCCACCGGCGCGGTCGGTTCGGTGGTCGGCCAGATCGCGAAGCTGAAGGGCGCGCGGGTGATCGGCATAGCTGGCGGCGTCGACAAGTGCCGCTATGCGGTCGAGGAGCTTGCCTTCGACGCCTGCATCGACCGCCGCGAGCCCCAGTTGGCGGAACGTCTGGCCGCCGCGTGCCCGGACGGCATCGATGTCTATTTCGAGAATGTCGGCGGCGCGGTCTTCGACGCGGTGCTGCCGCTGCTCAACATTGGCGCGCGCGTGCCGGTATGCGGGTTCATCGCGCACTACAATGATGACGCGCCACCGTCCGGTCCGGACCGGCTGCCCCGGCTGATGGCCACGGTGCTGCAGAAGCGCATCCGCATGCAGGGCTTCATCATCCTCGACCATTACGGCGACCGCTTCGACGCCTTCCGCCGGGAAATGGGCGAATGGGTGGAGTCTGGCCGGGTGAAGCTGCGTGAGGATATGGTCGACGGGCTGGAGAACGCGCCGGCAGCCTTCATGGGCCTGCTCGAAGGACGCAATTTCGGCAAGCTCGTGGTACGCGTCGCCGACTGACCCTCACCCCACTGGAAAGCCCTCTCCCCGCCGGGGAGAGGGTTGGGTGAGGGGCGGTTCGGCGCGGGAGTCTACGGCAACGCGCGGCCTGTCGTGGGATCGAACAGATGAAGCTCCCCCTCCGCGATCGCCAGGTCCAGCCGGTCCCCGACCTTCACCTGGGCGGAGCCCGGAAGGCGCGCCAGGATCGGCTCGACGAATCCCGGGGCCGCACCATGGACGACCGTATCGGCCCCAAGCGCCTCCACCAGATCGACCTGGACGACGAAGGTGTGGCCCTGGTCGTTCTCCCCCGCCGGGCGCAGATGTTCCGGCCGCACGCCAATCGTGACCGGCCGGCCCGCAGCGCCCTGCCGGACCCGGTCGGTCTGCACGACCTGGCCGCCGGGAAGCTCCACGGCCGCGCCATCGGCCGTCACCCTGCCCGGCAGAAAGTTCATCGCGGGGGAGCCGATGAAGCCGGCCACGAACATCGAGGCTGGCTTGTGGTAGATCTCCAGCGGCGTTCCCACCTGCTCCGCCGCGCCGCCATTCATCACCATCAGCCGGTCGCCCAGCGTCATCGCCTCCACCTGGTCATGGGTGACGTAGAGGCTGGTGATGCCCAGCCGGCCCTGGAGCTTCCGGATCTCCACCCGCATCTGGGTGCGCAGCTTGGCGTCCAGGTTGGACAGCGGCTCGTCGAACAGGAAGACCTTCGGCTCCCGCACGATGGCGCGGCCCATGGCTACGCGCTGGCGCTGCCCGCCGGAAAGCTGGCGCGGCTTGCGGTCGAGGAAATCGGCGAGGCCGAGAAGGCCCGCGCTTTCCTTCACCCGGCGTTCGATCTCCGCCTTCGCCACGCCCTTGATTTTCAGCCCGTAGGCCATGTTGTCGAAGACCGACATGTGGGGGTAGAGCGCATAGTTCTGGAACACCATGGCGATGTCCCGGTCCTTGGGCTCCAGATTGTTGACCACGCGGCCGCCGATCGCGATCTCCCCCTTGGAGATAACCTCCAGCCCCGCGACCATGCGCAGGAGCGTGGACTTGCCGCAGCCCGAGGGCCCCAGCATGACGAGGAATTCCCCGTCGGCGACCTTGCAATCGATGCCCTTGATGACCTCCTCCTTCGCCCCCGGATAGGTCTTGCGCACCGAACGGATTTCTATATCGGCCATTTCGCTTCTATTTCTCGCTGTCGACGAGGCCCTTGACGAACCAGCGCTGCATCAGGACGACGATGATGACCGGCGGGATCATCGCTAGCATCGTGGTCGCCATGATGACATTCCATTCCGCCTGGGCGTCGCCGGCGTTGATCAGCCGCTGGATGCCGACGACGATGGTTTCCAGGTCGTCGGTGATGAGCAGCGGCCAGAGATACTGGTTCCAGCCATAGATGAAGAGGATGACGAAGAGGGCCGCGATGTTGGTCGCGCTGAGCGGCACTACCATGTCCTTGAAAAACCGCATCGGCCCCGCCCCGTCCATCCGCGCCGCCTCGGCCAGCTCGTCCGGGATCGTCAGGAAGAACTGGCGGAAGAGGAAGGTCGCGGTGGCCGAGGCGATCAGCGGCACGGTCAGGCCGGCATAGCTGTCCAGCAGCCCCAGATCGGCCACCACCGCATAGGTCGGCAGGATGCGCACCTCCACCGGCAGCATCAGGGTGATGAAGATCATCCAGAAGAAGAACATCCGGAACGGGAAGCGGAAATAGACGATCGCGAACGCCGACAGGATGGAGATGGCGATCTTGCCGGTGGCGATGACCAGCGCCATCACCAGGCTGTTCCACATCATGTACCAGGCGGGCGTGGAGCCCGAGACGGTATGGAGCTGCCCCGTCAGCGCCCGCCAGTAATTCTCAACCATCGATCCGCCGGGGACGAGCGGCATCGGCGCCTGCATGATCGCCGACAGCTCATGGGTCGAGGCGACGAAGGTGACGTAGATCGGGAAAGCGACCAGCGCGATCCCCAGCCAGATGACGAGGTGGCTGAGGAAGGTCAGGAGGGGGCGGCGTTCGACCATCTCAGTAATGCACCCGGCGTTCGATATATTTGAACTGGACGATGGTGAGCGCGATCACGATCGCCATCAGGATCACCGACTGCGCCGCCGACCCGCCCAGATCGAGACCGATGAAGCCGTCGCTGTAGACCTTGTAGACCAGGATGTTGGTCGCGCCGGGCGATCCGGGGCCGCCGCTGGTCACGGCATGGATGATGCCGAACGTCTCGAAGAAGGCGTAGACCACGTTGACGACCATGAGGAAGAAGGTCGTCGGCGACAGGAGCGGGAAGACGATGGTCCAGAACCGCTTGACCGGCCCCGCCCCGTCGATCGCCGCGGCCTCCACCAGGCTGCGCGGGATCGACTGGAGGCCCGCCAGGAAGAAGATGAAATTGTAGCTGACCTGCTTCCACGCCGCGGCGATCACCACCAGCGTCATCGCCTGGCCGCCGTTCAGGCTGTGGTTCCAGTTATAGCCGAGAGTCGCCAGCATGTAGGAGACGATGCCGACCGAAGGGGCGAACATGAACAGCCAGAGCACGCCGGCCACCGCCGGGGCGACGGCATAGGGCCAGATCAGCAGGGTCTTGTAGGCCGTGGCGCCGCGGATCGCCCGGTTGGCGGCGACCGCGAACAAGAGCGCGACCGACATGCTGAGAAGGGTGACGGCGGTGCTGAAGACGACCGTCACCTGCAGCGAGGCGTAATAGTGCGGGTCGGTAAACAGCCGTTCGAAATTGGCCAGCCCGACGAAGGCGGTGCGCAGGCCGAATGGGTCCTGGCGCAGGGTCGACTGCCACAATGCCTGGCTTGCCGGCCAGATGAAGAAGACGAGCGTGATCAGGATCTGCGGCGTCACCAGCAGATAGGGCAGCACCCGGTTGTTGAAGGTCACGCGCTTGTGCATGGACATCCGCCTGAACGGCCGGAAAGGAGAACGGGGACCGCGACTATCACGGTCCCCGCTGCCGGATCAGGGATTAGCTGTGGGCTTCCTCGAACTGGCGCAGCAACTCGTTGCCGCGTTCGACGATGGCGTCGAGCGCCGCCTGCGGCTCCTTGTCGCCGGCCCAGACCGCCTCCAGCTCCTCATTGATGATCTCGCGGATCTGGACGTAGTTGCCGAAGCGGAGGCCCTTGGAATTCTCCGTCGGCGGGTTGAGGGTCAACTGCCGGATGGAGGTATCGAAGCCCGGCCGCTCCTCATAGAGCCCGCGCTCCTGGGCCAGTTCGTAGGCCGCCGTGGTGATCGGCAGATAGCCGGTCCGGGCGTGGGAATCGGCCTGGACCTCCGGCGATGACAGATAGTTGAAGAACTCCGCCACGCCGGCATAGTCCTCCTCGTCCCGGCCCTGGAGCACCCAGAGGGTGCCGCCGCCGATGATGGAATTCTGGGGCGCGCCCTCGACGTCCGGCCAATAGGGCAGCATGCCGATGCCGAAGTCGAAGCCGGCGTTAGCCGCGATGCCGGCATAAGCTGCCGACGAACTAAACGACAGGCCACATTCACCGGAGAAGAACAAGCCCTCCGCGCTGCCCTGGCGACCGCCATATTTGAACAGCCCCTCGTCCATCCAATCCTTCAGCGCGCTGATATGCATCACTTGGAGGTCGGAATTGAGCAGCAGTTCCGTCCCCAGACCGCCGAAGCCGTTCCCCAGCGTGCCGATCGGCACATTATGCCAGGCGGAGAGATTCTCAAGCTGGACCCACTCCTGCCAGGCAGTGGTGAAACCGCAGGAGGTAGCTCCGCTCTCGACCAGGGCGGCCGCCGCCTCCGCGAATTCCGGCCAGGTTTCCGGCGGGCTCTCGGGGTCCAGCCCCGCCGCCTCGAACGCGTCCTTGTTGTAGTACATGACCGGCGTCGAGCTGTTGAAGGGCAGCGACAGCATCTCGCCCTCCGACGTCGTGTAGTAGCCCGCGACGGCCGGCAGGTAGGCGCTCGGGTCGAACGGCGTGCCGGTATCCTGCATAAGCTGGTAGACCGGATAGACCGCGCCTTCGGCCGCCATCATGGTCGCGGTGCCGACCTCGAACACCTGGACGATGTGCGGCTGTTCGCCCGACCGGAAGGCGGCGATCGCGGCGGTCATCGTCTCCGGGTAGGAGCCCTTGTAGGTCGGGACGACGACATATTCGTCCTGGCTCTCGTTGAAGCCCTGGGCCAGATCGTCGACCCATTCGCCCAGCGCACCGCCCATGGCGTGCCACCACTGGATCTCCGTTTGCGCGGAAGCGGGGCCGGCGGCCAGAAGCGCGATCGCCGATGCAGCGAGCGTGAAGCGGATAGTCATCTCGGAAACCTCCCGTTGAATGTCCGTTGAACGCCGGCATTTGTTACGCCGCCGGTTGCGGTCCGATGTAACGAAGATGAAGTTTTTGTGACAACCCGGATGTTGCCTTTCGAACATTCGCTTGACCAGACCTAATCATCGACACGCTGTACCTTTCACATCCGAAACGAAATCGGCGTGTCGGAACAACGCCTTGAACCGGTCCATCGGGAAGGCCGGGCCGGGGTCGATCTTGCGGCCGGGCGCGATGTCGTCATGGCCGACGACATCCTCCAGCGTCGGGTAGCGGCGGCGAAGGATGGTCAGAACCCGCTCCAGCGCGTCGAGCTGGGCCGGCGGATAGGCCTGCCACGGGCGGCGCGGCCCGCCATGCCTGTGCGCCGCGCGTACGATCCCGGCCGCCGGGACCAGCCGGCCATAGGCGTCGGCGAACCCGTCATCCTCCCGCGCCGTCAGTGGTCCCAGATTGACCAGCTCGATCCCGATCGAATGGCGGTTCAGCCCGGAAAGACCGGCCCAGCGCGACTGCCCGGCATGATGGGCGACGCGGTCGAACGGGACGAGCTGCCACAGCGCGCCGTCCCGCCCGATCACCAGATGCGCCGACGGCTTCCCCGGCCCGTCCGGATTCGTCAGCCACGCAACGGCTCCTTCCGCCGAAGCGCCGGCGGTGTAGTGGACAACCACGAACCGCGGCCCAACTAGCGCCCCCGACCGATTCGGCGACGGCCGATATCGCGCTTCCGGCAACAGATGATCCGACATTACTTTCTGCCTCCGTCGTTATCGGAGGGACGATAGCAGAGCCGTTATAAGAAATAAATCCTATACCTGGATGCTTCGGGTTCCTATGGATTCCCGATCAGGTCGGGGATGACCAACAAAAACAACGTCATTCCGGCCCCCGAGCCGGAATCCATGGGATGCCGCCCTTCCGCACCGTCGCCTACTGCCCTCGCGTCAACCTCACCGCCTTCTGCCAGCCTTCGAACAGCCGCTCCCGGAGGGCCGGGTCCATGCGTGGTTCGAACAGGCGGTCGCGCTTCCAGGCGGCGGAGACGGCGCCCAGATCGGGGTAGACGCCTTCATGGAGACCGGCCAGGAAGGCCGCGCCCAAGGCCGTCGTCTCCGTCACCCGGGGCCGTTCGACCGGGATGTCCAGCATGTCGGCCAGGAACTGGCAGACCCAGTCATTGACCACCATCCCGCCATCGACGCGCAGCGCCGCCGGCCGGCCGCCGCTGTCGGCGATCATCGCGTCCATCAGGTCGCGGGTCTGGTAGGCCACGCTTTCCAGCGCCGCCCGGGCGATATGGGCCGGCCCGGCGTCGAAGGTGAGGCCCAGGATCGCGGCGCGGGCGTCGGAGTCCCAATGCGGCGCGCCCAGGCCGGTGAAGGCCGGGACCATGTAGACGCCGTGGCTGTCCGGCACCTCCACCGCCATGCTGGCGGTGCGGGCCGCGCTGTCGATGATCCCCAGCCGGTCGCGCAGCCATTTGACCGCCGCGCCGGCGACGAAGATCGACCCCTCGATCGCGTAGGTCGGCTTCCCCGCCAGCCGGATCGCGACCGTCGTCAGCATCCGGTGTTTCGACAGGATGGGTTTGTCGCCGATATTCATCAGCGCGAAGCAGCCCGTGCCGTAGGTCGACTTGACCATGCCCGGCTCCAGGCAGGCCTGGCCGAACATCGCGGCCTGCTGGTCGCCGGCCATGCCGGTGATGGGGATCTCCGCCCCCAGATGCTCCCGCCCGGCGACGCCGAAGGCGGCGGAACTGTCCATCACCTCCGGCAGCAGGGCGCGCGGAATGTCAAACAGGCGCAGCAACTCGTCGTCCCAATCCTGGGCGGTGATGTCGAACAGCAGCGTGCATGAGGCGTTGGTGGCGTCGGTCGCGTGGACCCGGCCGCCGGTCAGCCGGTAGAGAAGGAAGGTGTCGACCGTGCCGAACGCCAGCTCGCCCTTTTCCGCCCGTCGCCGCAGGGCCCGATCGCTGTCGAGGATCCAGGCCAGCTTCGTGGCGCAGAAATAGGGGCTGATCAGCAGGCCCGTCTTCTCCTGCACCATCGGCTGATGGCCCGCCTCCACCAGTTCGCGGCAGCGGGCGGCGGTCCGCTGGTCCTGCCAGACAATGGCGTTGTAGACCGGCTTCCCCGTCGCCCGGTCCCACAGAATAGTTGTCTCCCGCTGGTTGGTGATGCCGATGGCGGCGATCGCGGCGGCGTCCAGCTCCGCCCGGTCCAGCGCCTGCCGGCAGACGGCGAGCGTATCGGCCCAGATATCCTCCGGATCGTGCTCCACCCAGCCATCGGCGGGATAATGCTGGGGCAGTTCCTTCTGGCCGGTGGCGACCGGCAGGCCGGCATGATCGAAGATGATCGCCCTGGTGGAGGTGGTTCCCTGATCGATAGCGAGGACGTGGGACTTTCCGGCCAAGGGCGTATCTCCTGCTGAAGGGCGATTGTCGAGGAGACTAGAGACGGCCTCCGCGCCCGGTCAACCGCGCTGGACATCGCGCCGGGCGGCCTGTATCCGGGTCGGGACCATGCGCATGCCCCTTCGTCTCCGGCCCCGACGTTCCGCGCCGAAACGGCGGGTGGAAACGCGCGCGCTCTCGGTCGAGGGGCTGGAAGCTCCGCTGGAACTGCGGATTAACCCGAGGGCGACGCGGCTCAGCCTCAAGATCGATCCCGCCCATGGCGGGGCGAGGGTCGTCGTCCCGCCAGGCGTCGCCGAAAAACATGTCCGCGACTTCGTCCTGCGCCATATGGGCTGGCTGGCCCCGCGCCTCACCGCCATCCCCGTTCGCCGGCCGTTCGAGGATGGCGCGGCCGTTCCGTTCAGGGGGCAGCCCCACCTCATCCGGCACGAACCGGGGCGGCGGATCGCCGTCCGGCCGGAGGATGGCGCGCTCTGCGTCGGTGGAGAGGCGGCCCATTTGCCCCGGCGGGTGACGGATTTCCTGAAGCGGGAGGCGAAAAGGGAACTGACCGCCCGCTCCCACGCCATGGCGGCGCGGCTGCCCGTCACCATCCGCGCGGTGACGGTGCGCGACACCCGGTCTCGCTGGGGAAGCTGCTCAGCCGATGGCAGGCTCAGCTATTGCTGGCGCCTGATCATGGCGCCGGACTGGGTGATCGACTATGTCGTCGCCCATGAGGTCGCCCACCGGATCGAGATGAATCACGGCCCCCGCTTTTGGGCGCTGGTGGAAAGCCTTGATCCCAACGTCGCCGCCGCCCGCGCATGGCTGAAGGAAGAAGGCGGCCGGCTGCACCTTTACGGCTGACCGGCGGGCCTTACGTCATGTCCCGCAGCGGCGCGATGCGGAAGGGCATGATGTCGATCTTCCGCCAGACATCGCCGGTCACGTAGGGGTCGTTCCTCAGCCAGTCGTCCAGGGCGGCGCGGTCCGGGAAGTCGACGATCACCGCCGACCCAACCATCTTTCCGTCATCGTCGAGGATCGCCCCGCCCTCGACCATCCGGCCTTCCGCGGCCAGCTTCCGCGCGCCGGCGAGATGCGCCTCCCGCACCTTGAGCCGGCGGTCCAGAGCGTCGGGATCCTCGCCATCTCGGGCGATCACCAGGAACTGCATGACTTGCTTCTCCCTTCGTCACGGAACATGCCGGGCGCGGTCGCCAGCCCGAAGGGTGCGTGCTATCACCCCGGGACATCAACCAATCTACAGGGGAGCACGAGCGGGCATGGACGTCAAAGGGCTGGCCGCCATCGTCACGGGCGGCGGATCGGGCATGGGGGCGGCGGTCGCCCGCGCTCTCGCCGGCGCGGGCGCGAAAATCGCGCTGATCGACCGCAATGCGGAGGCGGCGGAGGCCGTCGCGACAGAGATCGGCGGCCTCGCCCTCGCCGGCGACGTCTCCGATGAGGCGAGCATAAGGGAGGCGCTGGCGGCGGCGCGGGAGGCTCATGGCGTCGCCCGTATCGCGGTGAATTGCGCCGGGATCGCCGATGCCGGACGCGTGGTGGGACGGGAGGGGCCGCATCCGCTCGACCTGTTCCGCCGGGTGATCGACGTCAACCTGATCGGCAGCTTCAATGTCGGACGGCTGGCCGCCGCCGCGATGGCGGAGGTTGAACCGCTGCCGACCGGAGAGCGTGGGCTGATCGTCAACACCGCTTCGGTCGCCGCCTATGAGGGACAGATCGGCCAGGCAGCCTACAGCGCGTCGAAGGGCGGCATCGTCGCCATGACCCTGCCGATGGCCCGCGAACTGGCCCGATTCGGCATCCGCGTGATGACGGTGGCCCCCGGCCTCATCGGCACGCCGATGCTGCTGTCCATGTCCGACGAGGTCCAGGAGAGCCTGGTCGCCACCACTCTCTTCCCCAAGCGGCTGGGCCAGCCCGAGGAATATGCGCGGCTGGTGCTGCACATCGCGGAGAACGAACTGCTGAATGGGGAGACGATCCGTCTGGACGGCGCGGTGCGGCTGGCGCCGAAATAGCAGCCGGCGGGGACCGCATCTGGTCCTTCGCCGTCGCTGAAGCGGTCAGGGCCTATGGATTCCGGCTCGGGGGCCGGAATGACCAACAGGAGTAAGTTGACCCAGCCGGTAGAGGACGTGCCGGCGCAGCCGGTGGCCTTCCGGCAGGGCGGGGTGATCGAAATCGTCCGTCTCGTCGCGGCTCATGCCCAGCCTTTCCATGACCCGACGGGAGCGGAGGTTGCCGGCGGCCGTGAAGGAGACGATCTCCTCCAGGCCCAGCGTCCCGAAGCCGAAGGAGAGCGCGGCCTGCGCCGCCTCCGTCGCGTAGCCCCGGCCCCAGCAATGGCGCGCCAGCCGCCAGCCGACTTCCACGCAGGGCGTGAAGGGCAGCGTGCGCCGTGGCACGGACAGTCCGACAAAGCCGGCGAACGGAACCGCCCCCGGCGCTTCCACCGCCCACAGCCCAAAACCGCGTTCGGCGAAATGCGCCTGGATGCCGGCGGCCAGCGTGTCGCTCTCCACCCTGTCGAGCGTCGCCGGGAAGTGCTCCATCACTTCCGGATCGGCATTGAGGGCGGCGAACGGCTCCAGATCTTCCGCCCGCCAGGCGCGGAGGCGGAGGCGCTTCGTCTCCAGTTCGGGCGTCGTGATCGTCATGTCTTGCCGTTTCCATATGTCCGACCGGGGAACCCGAAGGCGTCCGCGCCTTTTAACGCGGTCGGAGGCAAAGCTGAACATGGGAGAGGTAGCTATGATCCGGACAGACACGCTCGCCGCCATTTCCCTTCCGCTGAACCGCAGGCGCTTCCTTGGCGGCCTGGCCGCCGCCGCGGCCGTTTCGGCGATAAGGTTCCCCACGCCGGCGCTGGCGCAGAACGCCGGGGCGATCGCCCAGCCGCCGCTGCCCTATGACGAGGCGGCGCTGGAGCCCGTGATCTCCGGTCGCACCGTCGGCCTTCATTACGGCAAGCACCATGCCGGCTACTATGAGACGCTGAACGGCCTGATTGAGGGCACCGAGATGGCCGACATGTCCCTGGAGGAGATCATCCAGGCGACGGCGGACGATCAGGAAAGCCGTAAGATCTTCAACAATGCCGGCCAGGCCTGGAACCACGAGATCTATTGGGAGCAGATGACGCCGGAAGGGCCGACGGAGCCTGGAGGGGCGCTGGCCGAGCGGATCGGCGCCGCTTTCGGCGGCATGGATGCGTTCAAGGAGGAATTCACCACAGCCGCCGGCGACATCTTCGGCAGCGGCTGGCAATGGCTGATCCAGGATGGCGACGGCGTCGCGCTGATGAGCACGCCGGGCGGCGATAATCCGCTGGCGCACGGCCAGACGGCGCTATTGGGCATCGATGTGTGGGAGCACGCCTACTATCTGGACTATGAGAACCGGCGCAAGGAGCATGTCGCCGCCGTTCTGGACAACATCGTCGATTGGGAGATCGTCGCCGGCCGCATGACCGGCTGACGCCCTCTCAGTCCGCGACCTTGTTCATGAAGGCGGCCAGCGCGATGTCCTTCTCCGTCAGCCCATCGGCATCGTGGGTCGTCAGCACCACGTCGACGCGGTTGTAGACATTGTGCCATTCCGGGTGGTGATCCATCTTCTCCGCCATCAGGGCGACGCGGGTCATGAAGCCCCATGCCTCGGAGAAATTCTTGAAGGTGAAGCGTCGGTGGATGGCGTCCCGCCCCTCGATCGGCGACCAGCCCTTCAGGTCGGCCAGCGCTCGGGTGCGGGCGGCGGGATCAAGCTTCTGGGCCATGGCGGCGTCCTCCTGCTAGATAGGGGCGACGAACGTGAAAAGCCGACGGACCCGCCCCATCATGCAACGCCCGATCACGCCGCCGACCCTGGAAGATATGATCGACATGGCGGACGTCGCGCTGGAATCGATCCCGCCGGAACTGGCGGGCATGGTGAAGGGCGTCGCCATCCGGGTCGAGGATTTTCCCAACGAGGAAACCTGCCGGGATATGGAGCTGGAGAGCCCGTTCGACCTTCTGGGCCTCTATGTCGGCACGCCGTTCGGGGAGCAGAGCGTCTCCGCCAGCCGCACCCACAACGACCTGATCTTCCTCTATCGCCGGCCGATCCTGGACTATTGGTGCGACACGGGCGAAGACCTCGCCCATGTCGTGACCCACGTCCTGATCCACGAGATCGGCCACCATTTCGGCTTCTCCGACGACGATATGGAGGCTTTGGAGGCGCAGGTCACGGAGTGAGGGTTCTTGCGTTTCCCACCTCCTCATGGTGAGCCTGTCAAACCATGTGGGCACACACCTTTCGACAGGCTCAAGGTGAGGGGAGGCTGTACCGAACCCTCCCCTCAGGCCGTCGTGTCGACCTTCGGAGGTTCGCCCTTGGCGACGCCGACCATGGCAGGGCGCAGCAGGCGGCCGTTGAGGACGTAGCCCGCCGCCATCACCTGGACGATCGTGCCCGGCGGACGGCCGGTATTCTCCACCTCGAACATCGCCTGGTGGAAGTTGGGGTCGAACTTCTCCTCCAACGGGTCGATCCGAGTGACGCCATGCTTCCCGAACGCGTCCAGAAGCTCGCGCTCCGTCGCCTCGACGCCCTCCACAAGGGCCGTCATCGCCGGGTTGCCCTGCTTCGCATCGTCGGGGACGGCCTCCATCGCGCGGCGCAGATTGTCGGCGACGTTCAGGATGTCGCGCGCGAACTTCGTTACCGCGTATTTGGCGGTATCCTCCTTCTCCCGCTCCGCGCGGCGGCGGGTGTTTTCCGCATCCGCGAGCGCGCGCAGCATCTGGTCCTTCAGCTTGGCGTTCTCCTCGCGCAGGACCTCCACGGGATCGAGCGCCATCGCCTCCTCGGCCGCGCCCTCCTCCGGCGGCAGGACCTCCTCGGTCTCGACCGCGTCGGCTTCGGTCTTGTGGGTGCTGGTATCGGTCATGCTGCTCTGTGCTCGTCTTTCTTGTTCCATAGAAGACGGCCGACCATCTTGGCGGTGTAGTCGACCATCGGGATGATGCGGGCGTAGTTGAGGCGCGTCGGGCCGATGACCCCGATCGCGCCGACGATCTGCTCCCGCCCGTCCTTGTAGGGCGCGATGATGACGGAGCAGCCGGCATGGCTGAACAGGCTGTTCTCCGCCCCGATGAATATCTGCACGCCCTCCGCCGTGTTGGCGGCGTCGAGCAGGCGGAGCATCGCCTCCTTCGTCTCCAGCGCGTCGAAAAGACTCCGGATGCGCTCCAGATCCTCGACCGCCGTGACATCGGAGAGAAGCCGCGACTGGCCCTTGACGATCAGCGTACCGCCGGAGCGCTGGTCCCCGGCATAGGTGGCGAGGCCAGCCTCAACCACCTTCGCCGCCAGCTCGTCGAGCTGGTTCTTCTGCCGCTCCATCTCGCTGGAGACCTCGGCCCGCGCCTCGCCCACCGTTCGCCCGATGACACGGGCGTTGAGATAATTCGATGCGGCGACCAGGGTCGAGGCCGGCAGGCCGGGCGGCACCTCGACAACCCGGTTCTCGACCAGCCCGTCCTCCGTCACCATGACCACCAGCGCGCGGCCGGGCGCCAGATTGACGAACTCCATATGCTTCAGCGGCCGGTCGGTCTTCGGCGCCAGCACCAGCCCGGCGCAACTCGACAGGCCGGAGAGGACGGTCGTCGCCTCGTCCAGCACCTGCGGCAGGGTGCGGTCGACGGCGGCGCACTGAGCCTCGATATTGTTCCGGTCGGTCTCGCCCAGGTCCCCGATCTCCAGCAGCCCGTGGACGAACAGGCGGAGGCCGAGATCGGTCGGCAGCCGTCCGGCGGAGGTGTGCGGCGCGTAAAGCAGCCCGGCTTCCTCAAGATCGGCCATCACGTTGCGGATGGTCGCCGGCGACAGATCCATGCCCAGCCGCCGCGAAATCGTGCGCGAGCCGATGGGTTCGCCGGTTTCGCAATAGGCGTCGACGATATGGCGGAAGATCTCGCGCGACCGTTCGTTCAGTTCGGCGATCATCTCCCCGGGGGGGTGGTGCAGTCCGGTCAATGGTCCCATGGCTTGGCGCCTCGCTATGTGGGGCCGAAATCGGCGGCGTCAACGGCACCGGTTCCCATCTCCCGTGCGAGGTGGACGACACCGCCTTCAGAGGATAGCTTGCGCGCCATTCCGGGAGCAAAGGAAAGCACCATCCGATGACCGCCGCGCCGTCCGCGACCGCAAGCCGATCCCACCGCCCGTCGGGCCGCGCCGCCGATGCGCTGCGCGCCATCCGGCTGGAGGTTGACGTCAACAAATACGCCGAAGGCTCCTGCCTCGCCAAATTCGGCGACACCCATGTGCTGTGCACCGCCAGCGTCGAGGATCGCGTGCCGGGCTGGCTGAAGGGCAGCGGCAAGGGATGGGTGACGGCGGAATACGGCATGCTGCCCCGCGCCACCGACAAGAGGACCGACCGGGAAGCCGCGCGCGGCAAGCAGTCCGGCCGGACACAGGAGATCCAGCGCCTGATCGGCCGGTCCCTACGCGCCGTGACCAACCTGAAGGCGCTGGGCGAAATCCAGATCAAGGTCGATTGCGACGTGATCCAGGCCGATGGCGGCACCCGCACGGCCGCGATCACCGGCGGCTACGTCGCTCTGCACATGGCCATCCGCCACCTGATGGCGATCAAGGCCGTAAGGATCAACCCGCTCACCGACCATGTCGCCGCCATCTCCTGCGGCCTCTATAAGGGCCAGGCGGTCCTGGATCTGGACTATGCGGAGGATTCCACCGCCGACGCCGACGCCAATTTCGTGCTGACTGGCAAGGGCGGAATCGTCGAGATCCAGGGCACGGCGGAAACCGACCCGTTCAGCGAGGAGCAGTTCCTGGCCCTGATGGCGCTGGCCAAGCAGGGCATCGCCGAACTGGTGGAGGCCCAGAAAGCCGCGCTGGGGTGAAGCCTCATCCCTTCAGCACCTGAATCAGGCTGGACGTGTCCCAGCGGTTGCCGCCATGGGCCTGGACGGCGGCGTAGAACTGGTCGACCAGCGCCGTCACCGGCACACGCGCGCCGTTGCGGCGGGCTTCGTCGAAGACGATCGAGAGATCCTTGCGCATCCAGTCGACGGCGAAGCCGAAATCGAACTCGCCCTTCAGCATGGTCCGGCCTCGATTCTCCATCTGCCAGCTCTGCGCCGCGCCCTTGGAGATGACATCGAGCACCAGATCGCCGTCGAGCCCCGCCTTCTGGGCGAAGTTCATGCCTTCCGACAGGCCCTGCACCAGCCCGGCGATGCAGATCTGGTTGACCATCTTGGTAAGCTGCCCGGCCCCGGCCGGGCCCATCAGCGTCGTGGCCTTCGCGAAACAGTCGATAACCGGCTTCGCGTGGTCGAAATCCTTCTTCTCGCCGCCGACCATCACCGTCAATTGGCCGTTGACCGCGCCCGCCTGACCGCCGGAGACGGGCCCGTCGAGAAAGGCGAAACCCTTCTCCCGCGCCGCCGTGTCCAGCTCCCGCGCCAGCCCGGCCGACGCGGTTGTGTGGTCGACGAACAGCGCGCCCTTTTCCATGCCGGCGAACGCGCCCGCATCGCCATAGACCACGCCGCGGACATCGTCATCATTGCCGACGCAGGCGAAGACGATCTCCGCCCCCTTTGCGGCTTCGGCCGGCGTGGCGGCCGACCCGCCCTTGTTCTCCTTCGTCCAGGCCTGGGCCTTGGCGACGGTGCGGTTATAGACCGTCACCTCGTGCCCGGCCTTCACCAGATGCCCCGCCATCGGCGCACCCATCACCCCCATGCCCAGGAATGCCACTTTCATCGATCTTCTCCCCATTCTTCCGTGATATCCGGTCCGGCGCGATGATCGGCGCGCGGTTCCAGCATGGCAAGCCCGCGGCCGCCGAACTTGGAGATTTTCACAAGCAAGCTTATCTAAGCGCCATGCACGATACGGCCCCCACCACCCCCCGCCGCTTCGATGGCGACACGCTCGTCATCGCCAGCCACAACAAGGGCAAGATCCGGGAGATATCCCAACTCCTCGGCCCCTATGTCGGCGCCTTCCCGTCGGCCGGAGAGTTCGGGCTGGATGATCCGGAAGAGACGGGGACGACCTTCATCGCCAATGCCGAGTTGAAGGCCCGCTATGTCGCGGAGCGCACCAGCCGGCCGGCGCTGGCCGACGATAGCGGCCTTGCCGTGCCGGCGCTGGACGGCGCGCCCGGCATCTATTCCGCCCGCTGGGCGGAATTGCCGGACGGCAGGCGGGATTTCGACTACGGGATGCGGCGGCTGAACGAGGCGCTGGGCGACCGCGACCCCGCCGCCTATTTCGTCTGCGCCCTGGCGCTGGCCTGGCCCGACGGGCATTGCGAGACGGTTGAAGGCCGCGCCCACGGGCGGCTGGTCTGGCCGCCGCGCGGCGACAGGGGCTTCGGCTACGATCCGATGTTCATGCCGGAAGGTCACGAGCTGACCTATGGAGAGATCGACCCTGCGGTCAAGCATGCCGGCAGCCACCGCGCCGACGCCTTCCGGCAACTCGTGGCGCGTTGTTTCGCGGGATGAGCGACCCCGGCTTCGCGATCTACGTCCATTGGCCGTTCTGCCGGGCGAAATGCCCCTATTGCGACTTCAACTCCCATGTCCGGGAAACGGTCGATCAGGAGAAGTGGCGGGCGGCGCTTGTGCGCGAACTGGATCATTTCCATTCCGAAACATCCGGCCGCACGGTCACCTCGATCTTCTTCGGCGGCGGCACGCCGTCGCTGATGCCGCCTGAGACCGTCGCCGCGTTCGTGGACCATGTCTCTGCGCGCTGGCGGACGGCCGAGGGGCTGGAGATCACGCTGGAAGCCAATCCCACCTCCGTCGAGGCCGACAAGTTCGCCGGCTTCCGCACGGCCGGGGTCAACCGGGTGTCTCTGGGCGTCCAGGCGCTGGACGATACCGATCTGCGCTTCCTGGGACGGGAGCACAGCGCGGCGGAAGCGCTGGCGGCCGTGGCCGTCGCCGCCCGGCATTTCGATCGTTTCTCTTTCGATATGATCTACGCCCGGCCCGGCATGACCGTGCCAGCTTGGGAGACGGAACTGCGTCGGGCGCTCGACCATGCGGTCGGGCACCTGTCGCTCTACCAATTGACCATCGAGGAAGGGACGAAGTTTCACACCCTCTACGGAAGGGGCGCATTCACCCTGCCGGACGAGGAGACGCAGGCGGCGCTCTACGAGGCGACGCAGGCGGTACTGGAGGATGCGGGGCTGCCTGCCTATGAGATATCCAACCATGCCAGGCCGGGCGAGGAATCCCGGCACAATCTGACCTACTGGCGCTATGGCGACTATGTCGGCGTCGGCCCTGGCGCGCATGGTCGGCTGACGCTTAACGGCCGGAAGTTCGGGACCCGCACCCATCGCGCGCCGGAGATCTGGCTGGAGCGGGTGGAGCGCGACGGCCACGCCGAACATCCGCGCGAGTCCATTCCCGACGAGTTGCGGGACGCCGAGCGGCTGATGATGGGGCTGCGCCTGACCGAGGGCGTCGCCCTGGACCGGCCAGCCGCCGAGTTGGTCGATCCGGCGGGCCTGGAGCGGATGGTCGGGGGCGGCTTCGTCACCGTCGAGGGCGACAGGCTTCGCGCCACCCCCGCCGGCCGGCAGCGGCTGAACGGGGTCCTGGCGGCGCTGGTGAGATGATCAGGGTGCGATGATCAGAAGGCTGGGCCGGCGAAGCTCTGCGCGCCCGGCTCCAGCACCACCGGCCCCGACGGCGTGACCTCCAGAATGGCGAGGCCGCGCTGGGCCAGATTGTCCGGACCGAAACGGAAGATGCCGTCGATGCCGACATAGCCGGCCGGGTCCTGAAGCGTCGCGGTGTCGAATTTCGGCTGGCCGCGCGGCGCGCTCCGAGTCAGTTCCGCTGCCAGCGCCACCGCGTCATAGGCCAGCGTTGCCAGCCGTTCCGGCGGTTCGCCGAACGCCGCCTGATAGCGCTGCTCGAAACCCGCGCGGAGGTCGGGCTGGGGAGAGGCGAACCACGCGCCGTTGAGCGCCGGTTCCCGCCCGATGCCCGGAATGTCCCAGAGCCCGGTGCCGAGAAGCTGGGCGTCGATCTCGTAATAGTCCAGCAGCGGCGCGATGCCGCGCAGCGGCAGCCCCGTGACCGGCAGCATCAGCGCGTCGATCGGCCCGCCCTGCGACACGCGGCGGACGGCGTCGGAATAGTCGGTGTTCGACGGGTCGAAATATTCCACCCGCGCCGTCGCGCCCCGTTGCGCGGCGGAGTCCTGAAGCGCGTTCGCCACCGCCTGACCATAGGCCCCGCTGGGCACCAGGGCGGCGAACCGGGTCATGCCCTGACCGATCGCGTATTCCACTACCCGGTCGACCTGGTCGGCCGGCAGGAAGCCGAACAGGAAGACGTTCCCGCCGGCGACGCTGCGGTCGGTGGAGAAGGAGATGACGTTGACGTTAGCGGGCTGTGCCACCGTCCGGACGGCCGGAACATGGTCGCCGAACAGCGGCCCGATGACGAGATCGGCCCCTTCCCCAATGGCGGCGCGGGCAGCGGCGGCCGCGCCCTGCGGCGTCTCCGTCGTGTCGCGGGGCATCAACTCCAGCGTGTCGACGCCGGAATCGAACAGCGCCATCTGGGCGGCGTTCAGCATCGACTGGCCGACCGCCTCGCCCCGGCCGGAAAGCGGCAGCAGGAGGGCGACCTGGGTCCGTTCCTCCAGGATCGGACGGCCGAAGCGATCGACCCCGCCCGTGCCGAACGGTTCCAGCGGCGTGGAAGTCTGGGGCTGGACGGCTTGCGCCGGCCGCGACGGCTCCGCTACGGTCGTCGTCCCGCAGGCGGCGAGCAGCGCCAGGCACGCGGCCAGGGCGACCCCGCGCCCTCTCGTCCGGAAAGTCGATGTCGAAACAGAAGTCAAAACCGACGAAAGACGTGTCACGGACCACTCCACCGCTTGACGAGGATCGCCGTCCGGCGGGCGCGGCCCCGCGGAACGGCATCGAAGCCGACACTAGCCGGGGGGTCCCGGCAAGTAAACCGATGCCGCCCGGCCTCTATCTGACCGCCGTGCCCATCGGCAATGTCCGCGATATCACGCTGCGCGCGCTGGACGCCCTGCGCGACGCCGACGCCATCGCCTGCGAGGATACGCGGACCACCGCGAAGCTGCTGTCGCTCCACGGGATCGCCGCCGGCAGCGGGCGGCTGATCGCCTATCACGACCACAACGCCGAGCGCGTGAGGCCGTTCCTTCTCGACCGGATCGAGGGCGGCGACGCCGTCATTCTCGTCTCCGACGCGGGAACGCCGCTGGTTTCCGATCCGGGCTTCAAGCTGGTGCGCGACGCCCACACCCGCGGATTGCCGGTGACGGCGCTGCCCGGCGCATCCGCGCCGACGACGGGGTTGCAGCTTTCCGGCCTGCCGACGGACCGTTTCCTCTTCGCCGGCTTCCCGCCCTCCAAGAGCGCCGCCCGGCGGAGCTTCCTCGGCGAACTGACCTCGATCCCCGCGACCCTGGTCTTCTTCGAAAGCGCCCGCCGGCTGGCGGAGTCGCTGGCCGACATGGCGGAAATGCTGGGCGACCGGGAGGCCGCCGTGACGCGGGAACTGACGAAGCTGCATGAGGAGGTGCGGCGGGACCGCCTGTCCGCGCTGGCCGTCCATTACGCCGATGCCGGGCCGCCGAAGGGGGAGATCGTGCTGGTCGTCGGCCCGCCGGTGGCGGAGGCCGTGGCGGCCGACGATCTGGATTCGATGCTGGCGGAGGCGCTGGCCGGCGCCAGCGTGCGGGACGCCGCGGCGGCGGTGGCGGCGCGGACGGGGAAGCCGAAGCGCGATGTCTATCAGCGCGCGCTCGCGCTCTCGAAAGCGGCCGCAGATGACTGACAGGCGGCGCGCCTGGCGCTTCGGCTGGCGGGCGGAGACGGTCTGCATCCTGCTGCTGCGGCTGAAAGGGTACGGCATCCTCGCCCGGCGGTTCCGCTCCCCGGCCGGGGAGATCGACATCGTCGCCCGGCGCGGCCGGACGCTGGTCTTCATCGAGGTGAAGGCGAGGGCTTCCCATGGGGCCGCCCTCTATGCCATCACGGGCCGGCAACGGACGCGTCTGGCGCGCGCCGCCATGGCGTGGATCGGAGCCCATCCGGCCCAATTCGCGCCGCAATCCGGCGGCAGCGTCCGCTTCGACGTGATGGCGGTGGCGCCGCGTCGATGGCCGATGCATATGGTGAACGCATGGCAGGCAGACGCCGCCGATCTTCAGAGGGTGGGATGGTGACGATGAACCGACGGGCAGGGCGTTTCGGGAAGGGCGGCGTTGGAGCGGGCGCGGCGCTGGCGACGATCCTCCTGACCACAGCTTGCGATCCGGTCACCCTCGGCGTCGCCGGGACGGCGGCCGCCGGCGGGACGGCGGCGGCGCAGGAACGCAGCGTGTCGGACGCGATCAGCGACCAGGCGATCCGCATCTCGATCAACGATCTCTGGCTGCGCGAAGATCTGGAGATGTACAACCGCCTCTCCCTCACCGTCACCGAGGGGCGGGTGCTGGTGACCGGCCAGGTGCCGACGCCGGAGGAGCGGGTGACAGCCATCCGGCTGGTCTGGCAGGTCGACGGCGTCAAGGAAGTCATCAACGAGATCCAGGTCGCGGACTCCGGAGGGTTGTCCGGTTATGCGCGCGACGCCTGGATCTCCACCCAGCTTCGCTCCCGGCTCGCCTTCGACGGCTCGGTCAGCGCGCTCAACTACAGCATCGATACGGTCGGGGGGACGATCTACATCATGGGCATCGCCCAGAACCAGGCAGAGCTGGACCGCGTCATCGCCCATGCGCGGAACATCCCCTACGTCCAGCGGGTCGTGCCCTATGTCCGCATGGCGGGCGAGCCCGTCTCCGACCCGGCGGCAAACCAGGCCTCGTGAACGCGCTGCCGGCATCCGACGAGATCCGCGCTGCCCTCTCCCGGGTGGGGGAGACGCCGGACGAGGCGCTGAACCTCGCCGACGCGGCGCTGACGCTGGCCGCGCTCGACCGGCCGCGCGTTCCGCTCGACCGCTATCGCGACCATCTGGCGGTGCTGGCCGGGGAGGTGCGCGAAGCCGCCGGCGCCGCGCCTTCGGGCGCGGAAGGCGCGGCCGAGGCGCTGCGGTCAGTCCTCGCCCGGACCCACGGCTATGAGGGCGATCAGGCGACCTATGACGACCCGCAGAACGGCAATCTGATGCGGGTCATCGACCGCAAGCGCGGGCTGCCGATCGCGCTCGGCATCCTCTATATCCACGCCGCCCGCGCCCAGGGCTGGTCGATCGTGGGGCTGAACTTCCCCGGCCATTTCCTCGTCCGGCTGGAGCGGGACGGCAGCCGCGCCATCCTGGACCCCTTCCATGGCGGCCGGACGCGCGGCACGGCGGAGCTGCGCGACCTTCTGAAGACGATGGCGGGCATAGAGGCGGAGCTGACGCCCCGCGACTACGCGCCCCTGACCGACCGGGGCATCCTGATCCGCCTCCAGAACAATCTGAAGGTCCGGTTCCTGAAGGCGGAAGAGTACGGCCGCGCGCTGGACATCATCGACGCGATGTTGCTGATCGCACCGGGCGAGCCCATCCTGTGGCGCGAGGCCGGCCTGCTGCAGGCCCGGTTGGGCAACCTCTCGGCGGCCATAAGGTCGCTGGAATCCTTTACGCAACTCAGCACCGACGATGTGGCGCAGCACCATGTGGCCGTTCTGCTTCAGGAGCTGAAATCCCGCCTCAACTGACCGCTCCATTTTCTTTTCGCATCGTCCCGTTCCGAAAGATCTCAGCACGATGAGCCTCGCCGTCGCCATACAGATGGACCCGATCGAAAGCGTCGACATCGACGCCGACAGCACCTTCGCCATGGCGCTGGAGGCGCAGGATCGGGGCTATGCGCTCTACCACTACCTGCCCCGCCACCTGTCCTTCCGCGAAGGCGAGGTCTATGCCGAGGCGAGGCCGCTGGAGGTGCGCGCGGCCAGGGGCGATCATTTCACGCTGGGCGCGCCGGAGAAGCTGGACCTGACCCAGGTCGACATCGTGCTGATGCGCCAGGATCCGCCCTTCGACATGGCCTATATCACCGCCACCCATCTGCTGGAGCAGGTGCATCCAAGGACGCTGGTGGTGAACGATCCGGCCCATGTGCGCAACGCGCCGGAGAAGCTGTTCGTCAACCATTTTCCGGACCTGATGCCGCCGACGCTGATCGCCTCCCATCTGGAGGAGATCAAGGCCTTCCGCCGGGAATACCGGGACATCATCGTCAAGCCGCTGTTCGGCAATGGCGGGGCCGGGGTCTTCCATTTGAAGCCCGATGACGAGAATCTGGGCGCGCTCCTGGAGACCTTCACCCTGCTCTACCGGGAGCCGGTGATCGTCCAGAAATACCTGCCGGAGATCCGCCAGGGCGACAAGCGCATCATCCTGGTGGACGGGGAGCCGGTCGGGGCCGTCAGCCGCCTGCCCGCGGAAGGCGAGGCGCGAGCCAACTTCCATGCCGGCGGCCAGGCCGGCAAGACCACGCTGACCGCCCGCGAGCGCGACATCTGCGCCGCCATCGGCCCGGCCCTGAGGGAGCGCGGGCTGATCTTCGTCGGCATCGACGTGATCGGCGACTGGCTGACGGAGATCAACGTCACCTCCCCCACCGGCATCCACGAGATCAACCGGCTGGACGGCGTGAAGATCCAGGCGACGCTGTGGGATGCAATCGAAGCCCGGCGCGGGTGATTTGACCTAAATCCCGTGCTTGCCTCGCGAATCCGCGCCCCCTAATCTCGCCGAAAAGGCGAACCGAGGGTGGGGGCAGGGTGGTCGCGCGGGTCAATACGGTTTCGTTCCAGGGCATCGACGTCCTGCCCATCGACGTGCAGGTGCAGACGACAGGCGGGCTGCCGGGCTTCACCGTCGTCGGGCTACCGGACAAGGCGGTGGGCGAGAGCCGGGAGCGCGTGCGCTCGGCGCTCCACGCGCTGGGGATCGCCCTGCCGCCCAAGCGCATCACCGTCAACCTGGCCCCCGCCGACGTGCAGAAGGAAGGCAGCCATTACGACCTGCCGATCGCGCTGGGCCTTCTGGCGGAGCTGAACGTGCTGCCGGCCGGCGAGGTCGCGGGCTATGCCGCGCTGGGCGAGCTGGCGCTGGATGGGGCGATTACGGCGGTGGCGGGCGTGCTGCCGGCCGCGGTCAACGCCGCGGCACGGGATCTGGGGCTCATATGTCCCGCCGCCTGCGGCAGCGAAGCTGCCTGGGCGGCGAACGAGGGCGGGCGGATCGAGGTGCTGGCCCCGTCGACCCTGCTGGCGCTGATCAACCATTTCAAGGGCACGCAGACGCTGTCCCAGCCTTCCCCGCGCATCGCGGAGACGGGTGCGGCGGCGCTGGATCTGCGCGACATCAAGGGGCAGGAGACGGCGGAATTATGGCGCAGATGACCCCGGAATCTCAATTGATTTCTGACAAAACAGCAGTTTAGCAGCTATCGCAACGTCACCATTCCAGCGTCACTTCCCGGCGCAACCTCCAGCGACCGCGGTCCGGGTGTTCGACCTGGCCAGCATTCACGAGCCTGCTGAGGGTTGAGCGCACCGTGCCATAGGCGACCCAGGGAATAAGAATGGTCACCTGCCGCTCCAATTCCTTTGTCGTCTCTCCGTCCGGACCGGCCTGCCCGAGCAACTGGATGAGCAGCTCCCTGATGATCGGTTGCCGGTCCTCCTCAGCAGCGGCGGCCCCGGACGCATTCCCTTGCCCAGAGGCTGCCGTCTCCTCGAGTTTGAGTAGCTCGACCTCGAGTGCTTCCGCCTGCTGCCGGATGGAGGACAGCCGAATCTCGCAGTGCTTAGCCAGGCAGCCAAAGGAAATCTCGAGGGCGCGGATCTCCTTGAGGATGTCGATGAGCGGCGCCTTGAGGCGGTGATTCCCGTGCGCGTCCATGTTGGTGCCCCATCTACCCAGGGATTTGTATGGCCGAATGCGGCAAGAAACGCAAAATAATCCATAGCGTTGCGTCAAGGAAACGCAAGTCAAAAGATGACCGGATTTCCCTTCGGCAAATTAATGCTGGATTCCCACTGCGTATTGCCACATGCTGCTTGGCCGCACGGAAGACCATGTGATGGGTAGAGCATGACACATTCGCGATAATACGAAGAGAGCGGTCGCTGCAACGACCGCTCTCTTACAATTGTCTGGAGGGTTGCCAGTATCCAGCCACAACAATCAGGTTGGATACTGGCAGTCTACTCCGATGAAGTCAAGCCCGCCGATCCCGGACGGGCAACGGAGGAGAGTGCCATGAAGACGGAGAAGGAGGTCCGCGACCTGTGCTCGGTCATCGACCTCCGCCTTGAGTACGCTCGGGGCTGGAAGGACGGCCTGACGTGGACCCTGGGTGACCAGCCGGACGGCGAGGAGCCGGACACCGCCGCAGTCTCGGACAGTCGGATCAAGGCATCCGAGTACCGCCAGCGGACGGCTACCCAACGGCCGATCATCGAGATCCTCAAGGCGGCCGGGCGTCCGCTTTCCGTCACCGAGATTATGCGCCATGCCCGCTCCCAGGGGCACGACCTCCTCCGGCCGTCGGTCCAGCGCGCGCTCTCCGCCGCCAAAGCTCTCGGTCTGGTTCGTACCGCCGGACGTGGACGGTATTACATCCCCCGGGAGGAGGCGCCAGAATGAGCGGCGGAATCCCGCTTCCTCCAGAGCGCTTCGCGCCGTCGATCGCGAACGAGATGGTCCATTGCTCCTCCGGGGCAATTGCCGGACGTGAACAAAAAGAGTACAAGGGCCGTCGGCATTCCAAGCGGAGGACGGCGGCCATGCAGCACTTTCTCCTCTCATCGGCGGCGGTCAGTCTCAGCATCGACGACGTCGCCTCGATGTCCGACGCCGCGGTCAGGCGTCTCGTCCGACAGATGCGATGGCCGGACACCAACGGCAAGCCGATCTGCCCGAGATGCGACCACGACCGGATCTACGAAATGGCCTCGGGCAGGCTCAAATGTGCGGCCTGCCGCAGGCTGTTCAGCGAGACGTCCGGCACCATCCTGCACAATCGCAAACTTCCGCTGCGCACCATCCTGATGGCGATTTTCCTGTGGACCAACGGCGCCAAGGGTGTCGCGGCCCTGCACATGCGCAGAGATCTCTCCATCAGCTACAAGTCGGCCTTCGTCCTGCTCCACAAGCTCCGCGAGGCCATCGGGGACGCCAGGGACGACCTCAAGGTCGGCGGCGTCGTCGAGATCGATGCGGCCTACGTGGGCGGACACATCCGGCCGCCCAATATCGGCCGCGAGGGCAGGCGACCGGCGGTCAGGAGTCGCAAACAGTGCGTTCTGACCATGGTCGAGCGGGGCGGCAGTACGATCAACCTGATTGTCGATGGCGAGACGACTGAAGCGGTCATGGCGGCCGTCGGGAGGCACGTCCAGCCCGGCAGCACGATCGTCGCCGACGAACACGCGGCCTACAACGCCCTCCACGCCAGGTACACCGTCCATCGGATCAACCATCGCTGGGAGTACGCCCGCGGCGACGTGAACACCAACGCCGCGGAGTCCACCCATAGCCGTTTGCGGCGATCCGAGAATGGCATCCACCACCGGATCTGCGGACCATATCTGGGGAACTACGCTCACGAGATGGCGTACCGGGGAGATCGCAGGCGCTGCCCCAACGGCGACGTGTTCCGGGAACTCGGCGAGATGGCGCTGATGCATCCGGTGTCGCGGGTCTGGACTGGCCGCTGGCAGGCGCGACCCGATGGCAAGCAGGGAGACCGGAAGGTCGACATACGACCGTTGATCTGGACCCCGCTTGAGCCTTTCGAGCCATGGCGCTGGGCGGCCTAGCAAGCCATCACCGTCTCAGGAAGAGATCGCCTCCCAGAGTACCGCTCTATTGGCGCCCTGAACGCGTCCGGTCTTGCGGACGACACCTTGGCGAAACTTGGTGTTCAAGACAGCGTTGACCTTGCGGTTGAGTGTCTCGAACTGCCTGGGCGAGACACGGGGGGAACCGCGCCCCTCGAGCATACGCCTGGCGATGTCCGTGGTGGACATCGGCTTTGGCGCTTCCCGGAGGATGTCCAGTGCCAGAAGCGGGGTCTCACCGGGCCGAAAAACCTCGTCCGGGGTCGTTCGTCTTGGCGGCTTGAGAGCGGAGAAATCAAAGGTTGGGTCGATTAGACGGATAGATGCATCGAGGTGCTCAAGGGCTTTCTCGCAGCGGCTGATCTCTTCCCGCATAAAAGACATCTCGCGCAGAATATTCTGACGGCGATCGACCAAGGCAGCGATGACAACACGGGACATCTGTGCAGCGGCGTCTGGTAGGATGGAAGGGGTCGTCGTTACGTTCCGACCCCTTCCATCCTACCAGACGTTCTCGAGATGCTAATCCGCCGTCTGGGATCATCTGCGCCATAATTCCGGGAGACGGCGAAGCGCGCGCTGGAGATCGCCGCCGCCGGATCGCACAATCTGCTGATGGTAGGTCCACCAGGATCGGGGAAATCGATGCTGGCGGCCCGGCTGCCGGGGCTGCTGCCGCCGCTGGAGGCCGGGCAGGCGCTGGAAGTCTCCATGATCCACAGCGTCGCGGGGCTGCTGGAGGACGGCAAGCTGCTGCGCCAGCGGCCCTTCCGCGACCCGCACCATTCGGCTTCGTTGCCCGCGCTGGTCGGCGGCGGGCAGAGGGCGCGTCCGGGGGAGGTGTCGCTGGCCCATCGCGGCGTCCTGTTCCTGGACGAGCTGCCGGAATTCCAGCGCCAGACGCTGGAGGCGCTGCGCCAACCCCTTGAGACCGGCCGCGCCGCCGTGGCGCGGGCCGCCGCCCATGTCACCTATCCGGCCCGGGTGCAGCTTGTGGCGGCCATGAATCCGTGCCGCTGCGGCCATCTGGACGATGCCGCCATCGCCTGCGCCCGCGCGCCGCGCTGCGCGCAGGATTATCAGGCGAAGATCTCCGGCCCGCTGTTCGACCGGATCGACCTGCATGTCGACGTGCCCGCCGTGAGCCCGGCCGACCTCTCCCTGCCCCCGCCGGCGGAGGGCAGCGCGGAGGTCGCCGGGCGGGTGGCGGCCGCCCGCGCCGTCCAGGCCGACCGCTACCGCGCCGAGCCCGCCGACCGCCGGCCGGCGACCAATGCGGAGGCGGATGGCGAGCTTCTGGAGCGGGTCGCCGCGCCCGACGAGCCGGGCAGGGCGCTGCTGACCCAGGCGGCGGAGCGGATGAAGCTGTCGGCGCGGGGCTATCACCGCGTGCTGCGCGTCGCCCGGACGCTGGCGGACCTGGAGGGCGACTCGGTCGTCCGCCGTATTCATGTCGCGGAGGCGCTGACCTATCGTCGGCTGGCGCCGGGGCGATAGCCCCTATAGCTTCCGGGAAGACGAAGAAGGTCGCACCGGAGGGCGGGTTCCTTTGAGCGAATGGTATCGGGATTTCTTTCAGGGGGAGACGCTGGCCGTCTGGCGGCAGGCCATGACGCCGCGCGTCACGGCGGCGGAGGCGAGGGCGATCGCCGGATGGCTGCGGCCGCCCAAGGGCGGACGGCTGCTGGACGCGCCCTGCGGCAATGGAAGGCTGGCGGTGGCGCTGGCAAAGCGCGGCTATGCACTGACAGGCATCGACCTTGCCGCCGACTTCATCGCTGAGGCGCGGCAGGCTTCCGCGAAGGCCGGCGTGGAGATCGACTGGCGGCAGGACGACATGCGGGAAATCCCCGCCGAACCGCCCTTCGACGGCGCGTTCTGCTTCGGCAACAGCTTCGGCTACCTGACGCAGGCCGGCACCGCGCAATTCGCCGCCGCGCTGGCGGCGGCGCTGAAGCCGGGGGCACGGTTCGTGCTGGACACCGCCATGTCGGCGGAAAGCGTCCTGCCCAACCTGGAGCAGCGGCTGTGGCATCCGGTCGGCGACCGGCTGATGCTGGTCGAGCACGACTATGTCGCGGCGGAAAGCCGGTTGGACACGACCTACACCTTCATCCATGAGGGCCGCGCCGAAACCCGATACGCCGAGCATTTCATCCACACCGTCGCGGAGATAAGGCGCTTCTTCGAATCCGCCGGCTTCGACACGGTCGCCCTCCACGGCACGCTGGAAGGCGACCCCTTCGCCGTCGGTGGCCATCAGCTCTACGCGCTGTTCGAGAGGCGGTGAGGCGCAATTGTCGTCATGCTGGACTTCGATCCAGCATCCATACGGTGTCGATAGAGGCACCGCTGGGCTTCATCCCGCCGGTGAAGCGGTCATGGTCCATGGATTCCGGCTCGGGGGCCGGAATGACCAACAAGAAAGCCTCATGGTGAGCCCGTCGAACCATGTCGGCCCAATCCTGCGAGGAGGGACGATCAGGCCGGCCGTCACGGATTTTTCGGTTGACTTAAATTATCCGATATCGGAAGCCTTCTGATGTCGAAGGGAAGCGCGAGCCGCTTCCCGTTTCCGCGCCCTTTAGCGGCGTAACCCCGGATGAGGAGAGGCGAGATGACCTCCACTACCCAGCGCTCGAGCGCCGTCCGCGAGAAGGGCTTCGGCCCGGCCATCGCACACCTTGCCTCTCACCCAATCAAGAAACGATCCCATTTATCCGGGGGAAGACATGAACTGGTTCATCAAGATCGTCGGCGGCCGGCAGCTTTACGTTGAGTATGCGACATGGGCGCGACCGGACCGACGCTTCCTCCTGGCTGTCGATGGGCGGGAGATCATCCTGTGGATAGGACGGCTGAACGTGATCTACACGCCCGCCGCCTGGGCGCCGCGACTTCGGAGCATGGCCGATGACCGGAGCGGACGCGCCTACGGCCGCTGAGAACGTCGGCCGCCTGGACAACGAGGAGCGGATCGACAGGCTGATCGATGTGCTGGAGGAGCTGCGGACGCTGGATCCCGACATGCCGATCCAGTACGCCCTCTCCTTCCTGACGCTTTCCCGGCATGAAGGGCTGTCGATTCGAGATCTGGCGGAGCGTCTGGGCATCGCCCAGAGCTCCGCCTCCCGCAACGTCGCGGCCCTGTCGGAATGGCATTCCTTCCGCAAGCCGGGGCACGATCTGGTCCAGGCGAAGGAAGACCCGCGGGAACGGCGGCGGAAGATCGTCACCCTGACCGACCGGGGGCGCGACCTGCTGGCCCGCCTGGACGGGCTGATGCGGGGAGAGCCGCCGCGCGGCGCGATGACCGTCACCCGGCTGGCGAAAGAGGCCAGCCCCTCCGCCCGCAAGCCGGCCAAGCAGGAAAGCTGAAACTTTAGTTCCCCTTGCCGGGCGCTCCGGCGTCGCCTACCAAGGCCGGTGTTCTTCCAACGCCACTGGCCACCCACATGACGCTCACACTCCCCAAGATCATCGGACATCGCGGCGCCATGGCGCGCGCGCCGGAGAACACGTTGGCCGGTTTCCGGAAAGCGCGGGAACTGGGCGCGACGATGATCGAATTCGACGCGAAGCTGAGCCGCGACGGCGTGCCCGTGCTGATCCATGACGAGACGGTGGACCGCACGACGGACGGATCGGGCGCGGTCCGCGACATGGATGTCGATGAGCTCCGCGCCCTCGACGCCGGCGGCTGGTTCGGACCGGAGTTCGCGGGAGAGAGGATTCCGACGCTGGAGGAAGGGCTTCGGCTGGCGCTCGAAATCGGCCTCGCCGTCAATATCGAGATCAAGCCCTGCCCCGGCCGCGAGATCGAGACGGCGCGAATCGTGCTGGAAACAGCGCGCGCCCTCTGGCCGGCCGACAAACCCGCGCCGCTGATCTCCTCCTTCGCGCTGGCGAGCCTGGAGCAATCGACCCTGAGCGCGCCCGACTGGCCGCGCGGCTATCTGATCTGGGACAGGCCGGACGATTGGCGGGAGAATGTGCGGCGGTTGACGCCCGCGACGCTGAATGTCGGGCATGAGCGGGAGACGCCGGAATCCCTGGCCGACTATATCGACACCGGCCTTCCCGTCCTGGCCTACACGGTCAACGATCCGGCCCGGGCGCGGGTGCTGCTGGATCTCGGCGTCTCCAGCATCATCACCGACGTGCCGGACCTTATCCTGCCGATAATCTAGAGCAGCCGGGCCACCCGGTCGCGGAGATAGGGCAACACATCTTCGGCGAACCAGGGATTCTTCTTCAGCCACGCCGTGTTCCGCCAGCTTGGATGGGGCAGCGGCAGGAAGGCGGGCGCGTAGCGACGCCAGGAGGCGACCGTGGCGGTCATCGTCCGCTCCCGCTCGCTGCCCAAATAGCGCGCCTGGGCATAGCTACCGATCAGCAGTGTCAGTTCGACCGACGGCATCAGCGGCAGAAGGCGCGGATGCCAGAGCGGCGCGCATTCGGGGCGTGGCGGCCGGTCGCCGCCATTACGGTCGACGCCCGGATAGCACAGCCCCATCGGCACGATGGCGATGCGCGATTCGTCATAGAAGGCGTCCCGGCCGACGCCCAGCCAGTCCCGCAGCCGGTCGCCGCTGCGGTCGTTCCAGGGAATGCCGGTTTCATGCACGCGTGTCCCCGGCGCCTGGCCGATGACCAACAGCCGCGCGCCCGCGCCGACGCGCAGCACCGGCCGGGGGCCTAACGGCAGGCTTTCCGCACAGACGCGGCAGGCGCGCGCCTCGGCGGCGATATCGTCCAGCGTCGGGTTCATCGGCGGGCCAGCAGTGCGTCGACGAAGGCCGGAACCAGCGCGGTCGCGGGGCCGGTGAAGGCATGGTCGAAAAGGGTCGCGCCGACCGACGGCTCCAGATTGAGCTCGACCGCCAATGCCCGGCCCGCGACCGAAGCCTCCTGGACAAAGCCGGCGGCCGGGTAGACGGTCCCGGACGTGCCGATCGAAAGGAACAGCCCGCATTCCCCCAGCGCCGGATAGATGCGGTCCAGATGCATCGGCATCTCCCCGAACCACACCACGTCCGGCCGCATCCCGCCCGTCTGGCCGCAGGCGGCGCAGCGATCCTCCGGCGACAGGTCGCCCTCGCACGGCGTCACGACCTCGCAGCGGCCGCACCGCGCCTTCAGGAGTTCTCCATGCATATGGACGGGGCGGGAGCCGGCGCGCCCGTGCAGATCGTCGATGTTCTGGGTCACCAGCATCGTTCCTCCCGGCCATTCCCGCTCCAGCCGCGCCAGGGCGCGGTGGGCGGCATTGGGCTGGATGACGGGATCGAGCAGGCCGCGGCGCCTCGCATTGTAGAAGGCGTGGACCAGCTTCGGGTCCCGGGCGAATCCTTCCGGCGTCGCCACCTCCTCCAGATCGTGCCGGGCCCAGATGCCGTCGGGATCGCGGAAGGTGTCGAGGCCGCTTTCCCTGGAGATGCCGGCCCCGGTGAGGATGACGATCGGATCATCCGGCCCAATGTCGAGAAATGAGAAATCCACGGGGAGATGCAAGAGCAAGCCGCTGCTATGGTCGGGGAATGCCGGACAGATTAGCGCAGACACCCACCCCCGCGCAGCCACGCTGCGTCGATTCGCACACCGATTTGGCCGCCTGGCTGGCCGGGCGCTGGACGATCGACCGGCTGTTCCGGGACCGCCGGCTGAGAATCGACGGCCGGTTCCTGGGGACCGGGCTATTCGTCCCGGACGGCGAAGGGCTGCGCTATGATGAGACCGGCACCCTCACCTTCGGCGACCATGTCGGCCCCGCCCACCAGACCCATCTCTACCGCTTCCCGGAGCCGGGATCGGCGCTGGTCTTCTTCGGCGACGGCCGGCCCTTCCACCGGCTGGAGCCGATCGGAAGCGTCGCCCGGCCACGGCATGATTGCGGCCCCGATCTCTATCGGGGCAGGGTGTCGATCCGGTCCCCGAACTGCTGGATCGTCCTCTGGCGCGTCCGGGGGCCCCGCAAGCATCTCCTCATCGCCAGCCGGCTCCGGCGGGCGACCGCGATCTCTCCCCCTGAAGAAGGCTCCCCATGATCCGCATCCTGTTCGTCTGCACCGGGAACATCTGCCGTTCACCCACCGCGGAAGGCGTGCTGAGGCGCAAGCTGGCGGAGGCCGGCCTTTCGGAGAAGGTCGAGACGCTGAGTGCCGGCACCCGTGGCTACCATGTCGGCGATCCGCCGGACCCTCGCGCCCAGAAGCACGCCCGGGCGCGGGGCTACGAACTTTCGGCGCTGCGGGCACGGCAGGTCGGGGCGAGCCATTTCGATGAATTCGACCTGATCCTCGCCATGGACCAGGAGCATGAACGGGATCTCACCCGTCTCGCGCCGCCGGAGGCGAAGGGCCGGGTGCGTCGGTTCCTCGAGTTCGCGCCGGAAAGCGGACTCCAGGACGTTCCCGACCCCTATTACGGCGAGGCGGCGGATTTCGAACTGGTGCTGGATTTGGTCGAAGCCGGGGCCGACGGCATCGTGGTGGCGATCACCCGTGGCGAAATCGTTTCACACCGATGACCGATCTCGCCGAGCGGGTGGAGGCCACGCTGGGTCGGCGGCCGGTGCGGCTGGTCCCGCTGCAGGGCGGATCGACGGTCCAGGTGATGCGGGCGGATTTCGCCGGCGGCGATTCCGTCCTGGTCAAGCACGGGGCCGGACATCTGGCGATCGAACGGGCGATGCTGGACGATCTGGCGCGCCTTTCTGACCTGCCGCTGCCGGCCGTGCTGCATGGCGAGGACGATCTGCTGCTTCTTGAGTTCCTGCCTCATGAGCCCGGCCCGCCAGGCGCTGAGGCCCAGCGCCATGCAGCCGACCTGATGGCCGCCTTCCATGCCGTCCCCCGCAACCGTTTCGGCTATCCCTACGACACCGTCATCGGGCAATTGCCGCAGCCCAACCCGCAATCGGATGAATGGGTCCCATTCTTCCGCGACCACCGGCTGCTGCACATGACGATCGAGGGCCACAGGGAAGGGACGGTCACGACGGCGCTGCGCCACCGTCTGGAGGCGCTGGCGGCGCGGATCGACCACTATATCGATGAGCCGCCGCACCCGTCCCTGCTGCATGGCGATCTGTGGACCGGCAACGTGCTGCATCGCGGCGGCCGGATCGTCGGGCTGATCGATCCGGCGATCCATCACGGCCATCCGGAGATGGATCTGGCCTATCCGACCCTGTTCGGCACCTTCGACGCTGCCTTCTACGACCGCTATCGGGAGCTTGCGCCGCTGGCGCCGGATTTCTTCGAGCTGCGCCGCGACCTCTACAACATCTATCCGCTGCTGGTACATGTCCGATATTGGGATGCGTCCTACGCCCGCCCCATCGAGGCGACGCTGTCGAGGCTGGGAGTGTAGGATCCAGCGGCTAAACTCACGCCATCGCCAGCCCGAGTTCCGACCGCCTCTTCTTCGAAAGCCCGCGGGAAACTATCACGTGCGACTGACGGATGTAGTCGCAGAGTTCAGCGTTCGACAGGCCGGGCGTCGCGTAGTGCTGGACCCACTTCATCCCCCGCGATGCAAGGTAGGGAGCCGGGCGCAATCCGGGCTGGGCGGTCAGCACCTCGTAGGAAATGTCGCTGACCTTGAAAGTGAAGCTGGCTTCCTGGTCCTGCCAGCCGCCGATCGCGAAAACCTTGCCTCCGACTTTCCAGACGTGGGAGCCACCCCACTGCATCACATAGGTGGTGGCCGGTAGCGCTCCGCAGACTGCGTTGAACTCGTCGTAGGTCATGAATTCGCCTCAACGCGGCTGGCTCGAACAATCTCCGGCGTCAGTTCCCCAGAAGGTCCCGCAACAGCGCAGCGAAGCCGCCTTCGTCGCGGCCGGAGGCGGGCTGGGTTGAAACCGGGATCGCAGCTGAGGCGGCCGACGCCATCGGGATGTCCGGCGGCTGGACGGGCGTCTCCAGCCCCGGTATCGGGCGCGGCGGCAGGCCCTCATGGGCCGCGACCATGAAATCATGCCAGATGCGCGCCGGCAGGCCGCCGCCGGTGACGCGGTTCATCGGCTGGCCGTCATCATTGCCGACCCAGACGCCGACCGTGTAGTCGGCCGTGTAGCCGAGGAACCAGGCGTCGCGGTAGTTCTGGGTCGTGCCCGTCTTGCCCGCCGCCGGACGGCCTATCTCGGCCGCCCGTCCGGTGCCGATGTCCAGCACCGCCGACATCATCCGGTTCAGTTCGGAGACATGCCAGGGGCGCACCGTCTCCCCCGGACCGTCGCCCTGCCGCTGATAGATCATTTCGCCGGAACGGTCGGTGATGGTTTCGATCGCATGGGGCCAGACAGCCTGCCCGCCGCGGGCAAGGCCAGCATAGGCGCCGGTCAGTTCCAGAAGGGTGACCTCGCTGGTGCCCAGCGCCAGCGACAGATCCTCGCCCAGCGGAGAGGAAATGCCGAGCCGTTTTGCCACGTCGATGACATTGCCGACGCCCGCCCTCTCCAGCACCCGGACGGCCGCCGTGTTGGCCGATCGGGCCAGCGCCTCGGTCGCGGTGATCGGGCCCAGATAGCCGCCGCCATAGTTCTCCGGCGAATAGCCACTGATGTCGATCGGCGCGTCGAGCACCGATTCGTAGGGCCGCAGCCCCTGTTCCAGCGCGGCGAGATAGACGAAGGGCTTGAAGGCGGAACCGGGCTGGCGGCGCGCCTGCACGGCGCGATTGAACTGGCTCTGGTCATAGGACCGTCCGCCGACCATGGCGACCACGGACCCGTCATGGGAGAGCGCGACCAGCGCCGCCTGACCGACCCGCCCCTCCTCGCCCGATCGGGCGAGATGCTCCGCCACCACGCGTTCGGCCAGCACCTGGAGTTCGCGGTCGAGCGTCGTCGCCACCCGCACGTCGCCGGCCGTCGACCCGACATAGTCGGGCACCGCGTCGGCGATCCAGTTGCCGAAATACCGGCCGCCCTGGCCCGCGCCGGGACGGCGGCGGGGCACCGGCGGGATGTCGTCCAGCCGCGCCAGATCCTCCCGCGTCACATAGCCGGCATCGACCATCGCGGTCAGGACAAGTTCGCTGCGCTGGCGCGCGAGCAGGGGAGAGGAAGCCGGGGAATAGCGCGACGGAGCCTTCAGGAGGCCGGCAAGGATCGCCCCCTGCCGCAGATTGACGGCCGAGGCAGGCACGCCGAAATAGGCCTTGGCCGCAGCGTCGAAGCCGTAGGTCCCCGCACCCAGATAGACCCGGTTCATATAGGCCGACAGGATCTCGTCCTTGGTGTAGTTCGCTTCCAGCCAGACGGCCAGCATCGCCTCCTGCACCTTGCGCCGGTAGGTGCGCTCCGGCGTCAGGAACAGGATCTTGGCGAGCTGCTGGGTGATCGTGGAGCCGCCCTGGACGACCCTGCCGGCGCGGAAATTGGCCACCGCCGCGCGGGCGAGGCCGAGCGGGTCCAGGCCGAAATGGCTGTAGAAGCGCCGGTCCTCGATCGCCAGCACCGCCTGCACCAGATGGTCCGGCATCTCATCCACGCGGACGGTGTCGCCGGTCAGGTCGCCATATCGGGCGATGGTCGATCCGTCCTGGGCCAGCACGGTGACGGCCGGCCGGCGTTCCGGCATGGCGACATCGTCGATGGGCGGCAGGTCATAGGCGAACCAGGCCAGCACCCCGAACATGAAGACGCCGCCCCAGACCGCCGCCAGCGCCGACCATTTGCCGACGGCCCGCCAGCCGAAGCGGCGTGGTCGTGACCGGGCTGGGGTGCGACGCCGCCCGCGACCGGAACCGCCACCCGCGCCGCCACGATTCGAACGGCGGGCGGGTTTGGCTTCCTTGGCGGCCTTCCTGGCCGGCCGGGCGGAAGGACGGGATCTGTTTCCGGCGCTCAGGCGTGACGTCATGACCTATCGTCATCCGCTACAATTCCAGCGGATTCAAGAACAAATCGGGCTTTTTGAAGATAACGCTGCGCATCGCCAAGAGGCGCTCGGAGTCGTTTTCATCGTGACAATCGCGCCGCGAAAGGCCTTACTCTACGGGTACGTTCTGCACGACCGGCGACCGGCTTCGGGAATTTGGACCCGGGAACATTGAGCCGGCCCGGCCGTTGACAGGCGGTAGGGGAAAGCGGCGCGACGCCTCTGTCCTTGAGCGCCGTCGTCGCGGGGGGTCGCTGATCATGGCCAATTGCATAACGCTCTTCCGGTTCGTCCTCCTGTTTCCGCTGATCTGGCTGGCCTATCGGGGCGCGCCGGGCTGGCAGCTTTTCAATGCGCCGCTACTGATCTTCATCATCGCGCTGGACGGGCTGGACGGCTATGTCGCCCGGAAGCGCGGCGAATCCTCCAATTTCGGCTCCGTCTTCGACATCGCCATCGACCGGGTGGTCGAGCTGGTGCTGTGGGTGGTGCTGGCCCATCTGGGGCTGGTGCCCATCTGGGTCGCCATCGTCTTCCTGGTGCGGGGAACGACGGTCGACGCGCTGCGCTTCGCGGCGGCCAGCGAGGGCCACCAGACGGCGTTCGGCATGATGCGCTCTCCCCTTGGCCGCTTCCTGGTCGCCGGCCGGTTCATGCGCGGCTTCTACGGCACGGTGAAGGCGATCGCGTTCGCCTGGCTGTTCTTCTTCCAGCCCTGGCCGGCGCTGTGGCCCGATCTCTGGGCCCAGATTTCCGGCATCGTCCAGCCGGTCGGCTACGGCCTTGTCCTGGTGTCGGTCGCGCTCTGCATCATCCGCGGCGTCCCGGCGATCTGGGAAAGCCTCACCGCCTTCGGCTTCGTCCTGGATTTCCGCCAGTGGCGGGAGACGACGCGCTCCGCATTCAAATAGCGTACTTTCCGCGCTCTACAGCCTATAGGTCCTGATCTCCGGCACGTACGCCCGGCCGGGAATGGCGTCCGACATCCCGCCCTTCAGGACGGCGGTGATGTCCTTGACCACAGTCGCGCTGTCGCGGTGGTAGTTGTGTTCCTTCCAGTCCCGCTTCGGCGCATCGGACGGCCGGTCATCGGGCGAGATTCGCTGGCAGTCGACCAGGCTGATCTTGAGCGGCAGCCCGTCCCGCAGGCGCGGCCCGTTCGATCCCAGCCGGTCCGGATTGGCCTTCGTCCCGTCGCTGACCCTGAGCGCCAGATCTCGGTTGTTGAAATAGACCGTGACCCGCTCCGCCATATCCGGCAGGCAGCGCAGCTTGTGGTCATGCTCGAACGTGTCGTGATCCTCATCGGCGGCGGTCAGGATCACCTGGTCGAACATCCGTGGCAGGGACGCCGCCTGTGACCTGAAGCCCTGGACGGCGTGCCGCAGCGCGTAGTTGCCCATCGAATGGGCCAGGAGATGCAGCCGCTGCTCGCACCAGCGCGCGCGGTCCCCTTCGGCCAGGAAGTCGCGATATTTGATGAGCGTCCGCGCCATGGCGAGGCTGGAGGATTTGGCGTCCGTCCGGTCGAGATAATAGTCCATGAACGGCACCATCCGGCCGTTCGATGGCCAGGAGAACATGAACATGTTGAAGGGATGCTTGTAGATCGCCTTCAGCCGGGCGGCGTGGTGGAGCGCCGACCGGAAGGAGTTGGCGTAGCCGTGCAGGAAGGCCAGCGTGTCGCGCGAATGGGCCAGCATCTTCGCCCGAATCTGGGTGAAGACGATATCGCTGCCCAGCACGCGGCTGGACTCGTCGCTGACATTGATCTTCTCAGCCGCGACGGTGATCGCGATGGCATCGAGATCGGGTCTCGCCGCCGACACCGGGACCTCGGCGAAGCCGAACCGGATCGCCGCCGGGCCGTCCTCGTTGAAGCCCTCCCCGAAATCGGGCTTTCCCTTCGTGCCGACGAGGTTCCGGTTGGTGGCAAAGAAGACCAGCACCATCGCCCCCTCCCACACCTTCGTTCCGAACGCGCAACCATCTAAGGCCCGCCGCAGGGGCGGGACAATTGCGCATAAGGGGGAGCTATCGGGACATTATTAGGCCGTGGGCCAGGTCTCCCTCGCGGCGCGCAGGAAGTTGCCGCCGAGGATGCCCTTCACCTCGGCCTCGCCGTGGCCGCCGGCCAAAAGCGCTTCCGTCAGCTCCGGAAGCTGTTCCGGCGCAGCGAAGGCCATCTGGTCGAAATCCGCGTAGCCGCTGCCGGCCGGCCACCAGAGCGATGGGTCGAATCCCGGCGGGTCGTCATCGACGCCGCGGATGAAGACGAAATCGAGGCCGATGCCGACATGGC
This sequence comes from Inquilinus sp. CAU 1745, assembly GCF_039839375.1. Lineage (NCBI taxonomy): Bacteria > Pseudomonadati > Pseudomonadota > Alphaproteobacteria > Rhodospirillales > Rhodospirillaceae > Inquilinus > Inquilinus sp. CAU 1745. The sequence continues at coordinate 15,001 of NZ_JBDOQU010000003.1, read as the reverse complement.
CTGGGCCGATCAGCTCGCTGAGATAATCGACCTGCCGGACCATCGCCGCCGTTCCCGCCGCCGGATCGCCGAGGAAGAGGCCGACGCCGGTCACGCCCACCACCCCGCCGGTCGCGGCGCAGGCCTTCGCCTGCTCGTCCGATATGTTGCGGGGATGGTCGACCAGCGCCCTGGCGTTGGCATGGGAGAAGACGACCGGCCGGGTCGACATCTCCATCACCTCCAGGCTGGTCCGATGGCCGGTGTGGGAGCAATCCATGAGGATGCCGAGCGCGTTGATCTCCGCCACCACTTTCCGGCCGAAGGCGGTCAGCCCGATATCGGCGCCGTGGCAGCCGCCGCCGACCGCATTGTCGCGGTTATAGGCCAGATGCATCTGCCGGACGCCGAGATCGCGGTAGCGGCGGAGCATCCCGAGATCGCCATCCAGCATGTCCGACCCTTCCAGGTCGAACGCGATGGCGAGCTTCCCCTGCCGCTTGGCCTTCCCGACCTCCGCCGCCGTGCCGGCGAGGGCGAACCGGTCCGAATGACCTTCGATCTGAGGCCGGAAATCCTCCAGGACGGCCAGCACGTCGGCCGAAGGGTTGAAATCCATCCCGACATTGATCGAGACGAAATCCACCCCCGCCCGCCGATGCCGCTCCAGCGCCGGGACGATATCGATCCCCGGCTTCAGCGGCAGGCAGCTATGGGCGTCCCAGACGAGGGCGTCGGTGTGGAGAGCGGAGGGGGAGAGGGTATCCGGCATGGGCCGGAGGATCGGCTGGATCGCAACCCGCCGTCAATCACCCTCGATCGGCTGGCTGTCGAATCACCTGTGTCCGCATTCTTTTCTTCAAAAATCGTCATGCCGGACCCCGATCCGGCATCCATACGATGTCTATAGCCGCCAAGGCGGCGATCATTCTCGCGCCGGCGACGAAGCGGGAACGGCCCATGGATTCCGGGTCAAGCCCGGAATGACCAAAAAAAGGGGAAGGGTGAGCCTATCGAACCATGTGGGGCACACATCCTTCGACAGGCTCAAAATGAGAGGATCTCTTAGCCCGCCTCGCCGGCCGCCGCGGCTTCGCGGGGCTTTTCCGTCTCGCGCGAAGCGCTGGAGACGACCGACGGCTTCGCCGGAGCGGAAGCGCCGCCGATGGGATCGAGCTTGCCGATCAGCCTGCCGCCGGCCTCGACCTCCAGTTCGCCGTAGCGGATGGAGCCGGAGACGGTGCCGGTGCCGCGCAGGCGCAGACGGCCCGAGACGGTCAGTTCGCCTTCGAAATGACCAGCGATGTCGGCCTCATCGATCTCCGCGCTGCCCTTGAAGGTGCCGAATTCCGCGACCTCGATCGTCCGGCAATCGGAGATCTTGGCTTCGATCCTGCCTTCGACGACCAGATGGTCGCAGGCGCTGATCTCACCTCCCGAGAGGGAGATGTCGCGGCCGACGATCAGCTTGCGGCCATGTTCCGAGCCCGTGGAAGGAGCGGCGCCGCCGGAGACGGAGCCTTCGCCCTCGCCGAACCGGCGGCGGGGCGCGCCCGGGATATCGACGACGCGACGCGGGATGTCGGGCTTGAACGACGACGAGGAAGGCGTGGTGTTCATCTTGGATCCTTCGAACAAGGGAGCGGCGGGCCGAGCCGCGCCGCCGTCAGGGGCGGAATCCTGGGGTGAGGACGCGCCATCCTGGCTGTCTCGGCCCGTCTGTGGACCGGTCCCCGGTGGTGGGCTCTTTCGTCGAAACACCGGCTATAGACTCCCGAAGTTGATGTTGATCCCATATCTGGTCTGCGATTGCCGGGATCGTAACACAGAACCGGGAGATCACCAGCAAACGACTCAGCCGTGCTGTGAGAATTTTGAGACAAGACCTTGAAATATATGAACCATAAAAGCCGTACCAAGGATCGGAACGATCAGGTTCACGATCGGGATCGACAGCACCAGCGCGACCACCGCGCCGGCCATGAAGATGCGGCCGCCATGCCGCTTCCGGAAGGCCGCCGCCTCCGCCGCCGGCATCCGCCGCAAAGCCACCAGCTCGAAATACTCCCGGCCCAGCAGGTAGCCGTTCAGCACGTAGAAGACGATGAGATTGAGCACCGGGATCAGATAGACCAACGCCAGCGCCGCCAGGTTGGCGATCGCCAGGATGGCGAAGAAGCGCAGCGCCGCCAGCACCGTCTCCCCCATTCCCAGCGACCGCGCCGGCGGCAGTCCCGGATAGTGCCGTGCCTCCACAGCATCGGCCACGGCGTCCAGGAAGAACCCCGCCACCATGCCGACCACGGCGGGAAAGAGGAAATAGGCCCCGACCAGCGCCCCCAGCCCGCCCAGCACGTCGATCGTGGTGTCCAGCCAGACGAGGCCGGTGACCTGCACCGCCGCCAGCAGGGCGTAGAGGCCGGTCACCAGCAGGATGATGAGCAGCAGGCTGAGCGCGATCGACCGCCACAGCACCCGGCGCACGGGCGGGTCGGTCAACTGGCCGAGCGCGCGGAAGAAGGCGGCGATCATCCCTGGGGTCCCCGGTTCATGATTCCGGACGCGAAACAGGCGTCCCCGCCCCAGTTGGGCCGACCATGCCCCCGCTTCAAGCCGGCACGGGGGCGCGCGGCTTGCCCGATGGCCTTCGCTCGCTATACTCCGCGCCTTTCGCGACAAGCTTTCGATATTCCGGCCGGAGCCGCCTACCCATGACAGCCAAGTTCAACATCGCCGGCATCGGCAATGCCCTGGTCGACGTGATCGCCCATGCCGACGATCGCTTTCTAGACGATAACGTGCTGACCAAGGGGGCGATGCGGCTGATCGAGGCCGACGAGGCGGAGGACCTCTACGGTCGGATGGGGCCGGGGATCGAGATGTCGGGCGGGTCATGCGCCAACACCATGGCCGGCGCGGCGATGCTGGGGTCGGCCTGCGCCTTCTTCGGCAAGGTGCGCGACGACCAACTGGGCCGGGTGTTCCGCCACGACATCCGCGCCATGGGCGTGACGTTCGAGAGCGCGCCCCTGCACCAGGAGCCGCCGACCGGCCGCAGCCTGATCCTGGTGACGCCGGACGCCCAGCGTACGATGAACACCTTCCTGGGTGCGGCCAACGAGCTGACGCCGGACGACATCGATCCCGCCATCGTCGAGGCGGCGGAGATCATCTACATGGAAGGCTATCTCTGGGATCGCCCGACCGCCAAGGAAGCCTTCCTGAAGGCCGCCCGGATCGCCCACGCCGCCGGCCGCAAGGTCTCCCTCACCCTGTCCGACAGCTTCTGCGTGGAGCGGCACCGCGACAGCTTCCGCGACCTGATCGACGGCCATGTCGACGTGCTGTTCGGCAATGAGACGGAGATCATGGAGCTTTACCGCGTGTCCACGCTGGAGGACGCCATCGCGGCCGTGCGCGGCGCCTGCGCCATCACCGTCATCACCCGGTCGGAGAAGGGATCGATCGTGCTGGAAGGCGCGACGACGCACGAGGCGTCGGCCGAACGGCTGGGCCAGGTGGTCGACACGACCGGCGCCGGCGACCTCTATGCCGCGGGTTTCCTCCACGGGCTGACCGCCGGCCGTTCCCTGCCCGACTGCGCCCGCATCGGCAGCATCGCCGCGGCGGAAGTGATCTCCCATGTCGGCGCCCGCCCCGAAGCCGACCTCAAGGCGCTGGTCGCCCGCCGCATGACCAGCGCGGCCTAGTGTTCCGATGCCGATGGATGGGAACCATCCATCGGCATCGGAACACCAACCTATTGACTCTAGTGCGATTCAGCTTTCAACGCTTGGGAACCAAGCGTTGAAACCATCGCACTAGCCTCCTCCCGGCTGGGGCTGGCATGGGTCCGCCGGCGCGCCTATGATTTGTAGATACTCAGCACGTCCCAGCCGCCCCATGAGTGCAGCCATGTCCGCCGAGCAAGCGCCCTTCGCCCTCACCGACACGCTCCGCGCCCGAATCGACCGGGCGGCGACGGCCGCCGCGTCGCGGGAAACGGCGAAACGGGCGCTCTCGCTGCTGGACTTCACCAGCCTGAACGACGACGACACGCCGGAACGGATCAAGGCGTTCTGCCACCGCGCGGTGACGCCGGAAGGCCACGTGGCCGCCGTCTGCCTCTATCCGCAATTCGTCGCCGTCGCCCGCAAGGCGCTGGTCGGCACCGGCGTCAAGGTCGCCAGCGTGGCCAACTTCCCGCAGGGCGGCGCCGACCCGGAGAAGGCGGCCAGGGAGACGCGGGAGGCAATCGACGAGGGATCGGAGGAGATCGACATCGTCTATCCCTACCGCGCCCATCTGGCCGGCGACTTGGCGATCGGCCGCGAGGTGGTCGCCGCCTGCAGGAAGGTCTGCGGCTCCGACGTGCCGCTGAAGGTGATCCTGGAGACGAGCCAGCTTCCGGACGCCGAAACGGTCGCCGCCATCAGCGACATCGCGATCGCGGAGGGGGCCGACTTCATCAAGACCTCCACCGGCAAGGTCGGCGGCGGCGCGTCGCTCGAGGCCGCCGCGATCATGCTGGACGCGATCAAGCGATCCGGCCGCGCGGTCGGACTGAAGCCGTCCGGCGGCATCAAGGATACAGCGCAGGCCGCGCGCTATCTGGCGCTCGCCGACGACATGATGGGCTCCGGCTGGGCGACGCCGGCCACCTTCCGCATCGGCGCGTCCGGCATCATGACGGACCTCCGCTCCATGCTGAACCTGCCGGCGGAAGACGCGGCGAAACCGGCGGCCGGAAGCTACTGATCCGATGCTGACGCAGGAGATCATCGCCAAGAAGCGCGACAACGGCACCCTGACCGAGAACGAGATCGCCTCCTTCATCGGCGGCGTCACGGCGGAGACGGTGACCGAGGGCCAGGTCGCCGCCTTCTGCATGGCCGTCCTGATCCGCGGCATGGACATGCGCGAGCGGGTCGCCCTCACCCGCGCCATGATGCGCTCGGGCTCCGTGCTCGACTGGTCGTCGAAGGATCTGGGGGGGCCGGTGCTGGACAAGCATTCGACCGGCGGCGTGGGCGACAAGGTCAGCCTGATCCTCGGCCCCGCCATCGCCGCCTGCGGCGGCTACGTGCCGATGATCTCCGGCCGGGGCCTCGGCCATACCGGCGGCACGCTGGACAAGCTGGACAGCATTCCGGGCTATCGCAGCCTGCCGGACAACGAGACGCTGGAGCGCGTCGTGCGATCCGCCGGCTGCGCCATCATCGGCGCGACGAAGGACATCGCGCCCGCCGACAAGCGCATCTACGCCATCCGCGACACCACCGGCACGGTGGAGAGCCTGGACCTCATCACCGCGTCGATCCTGTCGAAGAAGCTGGCCGCCGGCCTTCAGGGGCTGGTGATGGACGTCAAGTTCGGCTCAGGCGCATTCAAGCCCGATCCGGACGATGCGGCGGAACTGGCGCAGAGCCTCGTCACCGTCGCCAACGGCGCCGGGCTGCCGACCGTCGCGCTGATGACCGACATGAACCAGGTGCTGGGCCGCGCCGCCGGAAACGCGGTGGAGGTTAGGGAGTCCCTCGACTTCCTGACCGGCCGCGCCGCCGATCCGCGCCTGCGGGAGGTGATGGTCGCGCTGGCGGCGGAGCTTCTGATGCTGGGCGGCCTCGCCGCCGACGCCAGGGAGGCCCGCGCCAGGGTCGGGAGCGCGATCGACGGCGGCGAGGCGGCCGACCGGTTCGCCCGCATGGTCGCGGCGCTGGGCGGGCCGAAGGACATCCTGGCCACATATCGCGACGATCTGCCGGAAGCGCCGCTGACGGTCCCGGTCCATCCCGCGAGGGAGGGCGTAGTCACCGCCATCGACACCCGCGCCATCGGCGTCGCGATCGTGGAGATGGGGGGCGGCCGCAAGGCCCCGTCCGACACGATAGATCCCGCCGTCGGCCTGACGGAGGCAGCGGGGATCGGCGAAGCGGTCGGACCGAAGGGCCGTCCGCTGGCCCTTCTCCACGCCCGCGACAGGGCGCAGGCCGATCGCGCCGCCGACGCCCTGCGCCGGGCTTTCTCGGTCGGCCACCGGGCCGTCAACCCAGGCGATCCGGTCGCCCGAAAGATCGGCTGAGCGATTTTCCGGCCGCCGTCTGGACAGGTGTTTGCGGGCGGCGTATCGCTGAAAGGTCCTTTTCAGCGTCCCAGGCAGCCATGAGCGCAACCAAACTCGCCGGTCCGGCGGCCGGCTCCGTCGTCTTGCGGGGAATCGGCCTCTACACGCTGGCAGTCTTCCTGCTGTCGCTGATGGACGCGGTCGTGAAATGGCTGACCGACGATTTCGGCACGGCGCAGCTCGTCTTCTTCCGCAGCCTGTTCGGCCTCCTGCCGCTGATGGTGCTGATCGCGCGGTCGGGCGGGCTGTCGGCGCTGGCGACCCGGCGGCCGGGTGCCCAGATGCTGCGCGGGCTCATCGGCATGGGGGCGGCCTTCTTCTTCTACTACGCCTTCAGCGTGATGCCGCTGGCCGACGCCTACGCCATCGCCTTCGCCGCGCCGATCTTCATCACCGCGCTCTCGGTGCCGCTGCTGGGCGAAAGCGTCGGCGTGCGGCGGTGGAGCGCGGTCGGCGTCGGCTTCCTGGGCGTCATCGTCATGCTGCGGCCGGGGACCACCGACCTTGCCGGCTTCCTTTCGATCGGCGCGCTGGCGGCGCTGGCCGGCACCTTCTGCTACGCCCTTTCCACCGCCCTCATCCGCAAGCTCACCCGAACGGAGACCAACGCCTCCCTCATCTTCTATTCCGCGATCGTGGTCATCGCCATCTCCGGCGTCATGATGACCTTCGACTTCCGGACGCCGACCGGCTGGCAGTGGGTCCTGCTGGTCGCCACCGGCCTTCTGGGCGGCACCGCGACCCTGGCGCTGACGGAGGCGTTCCGCATCGCCCCGGTCGCGATCCTGGCGCCGTTCGAATATACCGCGATGGTCTGGGCGGTGCTGCTGGGCTTCTGGCTGTGGGGCGATTTGCCGGACCTCTGGATCATCGCCGGATCGCTGATCGTCGTCGGCAGCGGCCTCTATATCCTCCACCGCGAAACCCGCAACCGCGTCCCGCCCTCCTCCCCCAGCGCCCGCGTGCCGGAGCCAGCGGGAGAGTTATGAGCCGTATAAGGACACCGGACATGACCCGCAACCTGCCCAAGGCCGAGCTTCACGTTCATCTGGAGGGGACGGCGACGCCGGACCTTGTGCGGCGGCTGGCGCGGCGCAACGGGATGGCCACGCCCGACGGACTGTTCCGGGACGACGGGACCTTCGCCTGGGACGGCTTTCTGGATTTCCTCAAGACCTATGACGCCGCCGCCGCGACCATCCGGACGGAGGAGGACTATCGCGACGTCACATACGAGTATCTCGTCGCCTGCGCGGCGGAGGGTGCGATCTATGTCGAGGTCATGTCTTCTCCCGACCATGCCGCCCAGGCCGGCCTCTCCTACCAGGGCCATGTCGAGGGCATCGCCCGGGGGATCGAGGACGCCCGCGCGGAGACCGGCATGGAGGGCCGCTGCATCGTCACCTGCGTCCGCCATTTCGGCGTCGAGCGGGCGCTGGAGGTGGCGCGGCTGACGGCCCGGCATCCGCACCCGCTGGTCACCGGCTTCGGCATGGGCGGCGACGAGGCGGGATACCCGCCGGCGCAGTTCGCGGAGGTCTACCGCATCGCCCGTGAGGAGGCGGGGCTGGCCTGCACCACCCATGCCGGCGAATGGGGGCCGCCGGAGCAGATCAGGAAGGCGCTGGAGCTGCCGGTCACGCGGCTGGGCCACGGCGTCCGGTCGGTCGAGGATCCGGCGCTGGTGGAGGAGATCGCGGCGCGCGGAATCGTGCTGGAGGTCTGCCCCACCAGCAACGTCGCGACCGGCATCTATGACGGCTACGCCGCCCACCCGCTGCCGACTTTGATGGCGGCCGGCGTCAAAGTCACGCTGAACAGCGACGACCCGCCCTATTTCGCGACCACGATCGGCCGGGAGTACGAGATCGCCAGCCGGGAGTTCGGCCTATCCGACGAACTCCTCCTCGGCCTCACCCGCACCGCGCTTGAAGCCGCCTTCGTGGACGAAGGAACGCGCGCCCGGCTGCTGGAGCGGCTCGCGGCGGAATAACCGCCCCTCCAAGGAAAAACCGTCATGCCGGACCCCGATCCGGCATCCATGGGACGTCGAAGGCCGCCGGAACGGCGCCCGCTTCTTCGCCTTCGGTGAAGCGGCGACGGCCTATGGATTCCCGATCAAGTCGGGAATGACCAACAAAAAAAAACCTACTCCGGCACCAGCCACCTGATCTCCACGCCGCCGCCGTCGCGGGCCAGCAGGTACTGGAGCGGCGGCAGGGTTTCGGCCAGCTTTGCCTCAAGCCCGAAGGGCGGATTCACGATGGCGAGGCCGGAGCCGGTCAGGCGGTCGGGACGGGCTTCGGCGTAGACCGTCAGCTCCACCGCCAGGATGCGGCGGATGCCGGTATTGACCAGGTCGCCATGGAAGCGGTCGACCGGCGCGCGATGCTTGATCGGATGCCACAGCGCGTAGATGCCGGTCGGCCAGCGGCGGTGCGCCTCGGCCAGCGCGCGAACCATGCGCGCAAACTCGTCCTCGACCTCGAAGGCCGGATCGATCAGCGCCAGCCCGCGCCGCTCCGGCGGCGGCGTCAGGGCCTTCAGCGCCTCGTACGCGTCGCGGTGATGGATGGCGATTTGCCCGTCGCCGGCATAGAGACGCTTCAGCGCCGCCAGATCCTCCGGATGCAGTTCCACCAGCCGCAGCCGGTCGTGCGGGCGCAGCATGGCGCGGGCGATCCCGGATAGGTCGCGATCTCCTCCCCGCCGCCATTCATCGCGCGGACGATGTCGAGATAGGGCCGCACCCCCTCCGGCACGTCCACGCCAAGCAGCCGGCCGATACCGTCGCGCCATTCGCCGGTCTTGCCGGCCTCCGCCCCCGCCAGATCGTAGCGGCCGATCCCGGCATGGGTGTCCAGCACGGAGAAGGGCTTCTCCTTCGCCCGCAGCGCGTCGACCAGCATGGTCAGCACGACATGCTTGAACACGTCCGCCGCCCCACCGGCATGGTAGGCATGCCGATAGTTCATCGGGCGGGCTCCTCCTCCAGGAACCGCAGCAGGGCGGCAGCCAGTTCCTCCGGCGCCTCCTCGGCCATATGGTGGCCGCTGTCGATGCCGTGCCCCCGGAGGTCCGCCGCCCAGGGCCGCCAGACGCCCAGCACGTCGCCATAGAGCGCCTCCAGATCGTCCTTCAGCGACCAGAGGCAGAGGACGGGGCAGCGCACCTTCCGGCCTTGCCGCCGATCCTCCTCGTCATAGGCGCGGTCGACGCCCAGCCCGGCGCGGTAATCCTCCATCATCCCGTGGACGGTGGCGGGGTCGTGGATCGCGGCGCGGTAGTCGGCGAAATTCTCCTCCCCCATCCTCTCGGGCGATCCTCCGTACCAGGCGTCCGGATCGGCAAGGATCGCCCGTTCGGGCTTCTCCTTCTGGGCGAAGAAGAACCAGTGCCACCAGGCCTGGGCGAAGCGTACGTCGCACCGCTCCAGCGCCTCAACGATCGGCACGCCGTCCAGGATGGCGAGGCGGGTCACAGCGTCCGGGTGATCCATCGCGGTGCGGAAGGCGGTGTAGGAGCCGCGGTCATGGCCGACCAGCGCGAACCGCTCAAACCCCAGCCGCCGCATCAGCGCGACGCAGTCTCCGGCCTTGGCGCGCTTGGAGGAGCCGCGATGGTCCGGCGTGTCGGCGGGTTTGGAGGATTGGCCGAATCCGCGCAAGTCCGGACAGACGACCGTATGTGTCCGGGCGAGGATCGGCGCAACCAGATGCCATGTCGCATGGGTGCGCGGATGGCCGTGTAGCAGCAGCACCGGCGGCCCCGACCCGCCATGGCGGACCCTCAGCCTGGCTTCCGGAAGGTCGATGAAATCGAGCGTGAATCCTTCGAACATGGCCGACCATAGCCAACGCCCGCGAAATCCGCACCCCCGGACCCGGAAGGTCAGGCGTCGAGCCGCCCGCGTCCGGTTTCCGGCGGCGGCGCTATGACGACATCGTCCATCCCGATCTCCGCCGCCGCGCACAGCACGACGACCAGCCCCGGCACGGGCGCTCCGGCCTCCGTGCGGCTCCAGTCCAGGCTCATGCGCGCCACCTCGAAGCCGGCGACGGCGGCCTGGGCGGCGACGTAGAGGTCGTTATGGGCATAGCGGTGCTTCTCGCCCAGCCGGAAGCCCGGCTCGTCCGTCCGCTCCACGGTGAAAGCGAACAGGCCATCCGGCATCAGGACGCGCCGCGCCTGCCGGAAGACCGTCCCGAGATCGCCCAGATAGGCCAGCACGTCGGCCGCCAGCACCAGATCGTAGCGGCGCTCCGCCCGGTCCAGCGCCGTCTCGATATCCTCTACCTCCAGCGCGTCGTAGAGCCCGCGCATGCGCGCCCTGGCGACCATGCCGGGGGAGAGGTCCACCCCCTCCAGCCAGACCGCCAGGTCACGGAAGGCCGCGCCGCCCAGCCCGGTCCCGCAGCCGAGATCGAGGATCGACAGCGGCGGATCGTCCGGACGCCGGTCCGCCAGCACGGCCTCGCGCAGCAGCGCCGGCGCGCGATAGCCCAGCCGCTCCGTCAGCGCCCGGTCGAAGCGCGGGGCGTACTGGTCGAACAGGGCGCGGACATAGGCGGCCGGCAGCCGGTCCGGCGTCGCCTCCGCGCCCAGAAGCGCCAGCCGGACGCCGGCGCCCATCGCGTCCCCAGGGTCGAGCGCGCGGTAGCGGCGATAGGCTTCGGCCGCGCCGTCAGGATCGCACGACGCCTCGCAGGCATGGCCCAGGCTGAACCAGGCGTCGGGATAGTCCGGCGCTTCCTCCAGCGCGGCGCGGAAGGCGTCGGCGGCGTCCGCCGGCGCGTCGCCGTCCAGGAGCGCCAGCCCGATTTCCAGCCGGCGCTGGGCCGCGAGAGAAAACGATCCCATGGATCGTCCGTCCATCCACCGATGTTGGGAAAAGCCGGCAGGGCGGTCGGCTGCCGCCTCGCTGCCGGGAACGGAAATAATCCTGTCACCGCCTTCGGGGAAGACACCGCGTGAGGCGGAGCCGCGCGCCGGGCGCGGGGCGGACATGCGCGGCGCAAGACGAAATTATGGCAAATGGCAACATAAAGCCGCCGTGTTGTTCCGGCATCGTTCCCCCATCCAAGGAGGGACAGGTGCTTTCATATCTCGGCCACAGGCTCGGAGTGCTGGCGCGAATCGCGGCCGTCCTCGCGGCGGTCGCGGTCTGTTCACAGCTTGCGGGCTTCATGAACGCCTATCAGCAGAATCTGGCCGGCCGCGTGGCCGAGGCGGAGCGCGATGTCGCGTCCATCACCGACCGCGCGCGCGAGGCCGACCTGGCGCTCTACGAATATATCGAAATCTTCCGGACCAACGACGATCGCCGCATCGTCGGCGAGGGCGTCGCGATGCGGGCGAAGATCAACCGCGCGGCGCTTCTGGGCGACGCGCAGCGGGCGCTGGAGCGGGCCGGCATTGCCCGCAAGCCGTTCGTCTTCGCCGGCGCGTTCGATCCGGAGATCGCGGCCGACGCCTGGGCGCGTTACAAGCCCACTCTGCCGGTCGACAAGGCGAGCCTGGTCTATGTCGCCGCCGGCGCCGGGCTGACGATCCTCCTGATCGAGATCGGGCGCGGCATCCTGCACGGCCTGCGCCACCGTCCCGGCGACCGGAGCGGGCCGGAACAGCCCCGTAAGCCGCCGGGGCGGAAGCCGACGCGGAAGTCCACGCGGAAGTCCGCTGGGGGACGGCCGCTCAGCCCGCTGTTCGCTGGCCGTCGCGACTGATCGGCACTAGGGTCGGGTTCCCCGTCCCGACCTTCCCGTCGACAAGGATCGTTTCCGGCCGATGTTCCGCCGCCGTTCGCCCATCCGCTGGCATCGCCGCGCGCGCGACGTCTTCTGGCCCAGCGCCGGCTGGCGGCGCGCCGGGGCCTATGTCGGCCACAGGCTGGGCCGGCTGAACGCCACGCCCCACGCCATCGCCGCCGGGCTGGCGTCGGGCGTCGCCGCGTCGATCACGCCCCTGCTGGGGCTGCATTTCCTGACCGCGATCGGGTTGGCGGCGTTGCTGCGCGGCAACCTGATCGCGGCGCTGCTCGGCACCTTCTTCGGCAACCCGTGGGTCTGGCCGTTCGTCTGGATCGCCAGCTACCGGCTGGGTTTCTGGCTTCATCCGGACCCGGCGGGGCCGGCGCTGGTTTCCCCCGCCGAATTCGTCATCCTGTTCGCGGACATGACCCGCGCGGCCATCACGCTCGATCTCGACCTGTTCCTGAAGGATGTCTGGCCGATCTGGCTGCCGCTGTTGATCGGCAGCCTGCCCATCTCGGTCGCGGCCTGGCTTGTCTGCTACGCCCTCGTCCGCCGGCCGGTCGCCGCCTATCAGCATCGCAGGCGGGAGAAGCGGTCGAAATCGCTGCGCGCCCGCATCGCGCGGGAGGGTTGGGACGACCCCGACGACCCCTCCATTTGACGCTTCCTTGCCAGCGCCACCCGTCGATGCCAGCCTTGCGGCATCGGAGGTAAGGGGAATGGCGGGCATGGGAGCGGGCGTCTCTGGAGAAAGCGACGGAATCGGCCGGTTCGACTACGTGATCGTCGGCGCGGGATCGGCCGGCTGCGTGCTGGCCAACCGGCTGTCGGCGGACCCGTCGGTGCGGGTGGCGCTGCTGGAGGCCGGCGGCAGGGACGATTACCTGTGGATCCACATCCCGGTCGGCTACCTCTACACCATGGGCAACCCGCGCACCGACTGGTGCTTCGCGACGGAGCCGGAGCCTGGGCTGAACGGCCGGTCCATCGCCTATCCGCGCGGCCGGGTGCTGGGCGGCTGTTCCTCCATCAACGGCATGATCTACATGCGCGGCCAGGCCCGCGACTACGATGACTGGCGGCAGATGGGCAATCCCGGCTGGGGCTGGGAGGACGTGCTGCCGCACTTCCTGAAATCCGAGGACCAGTCGCGGGGCGCGGACGACCATCACGCGACCGGCGGCGAATGGCGGGTGGAGGAGATGCGAATCTCCTGGCCCATCCTGGACGCCTTCCGCGCGGCGGCGGCGGAGGCCGGCTTCCCCCTGACCGACGATTTCAACCGGGGCGACAATGAGGGGTTCGGCTATTTCCAGGTGAACCAGAAGCGCGGCGTGCGCTGGACCACCGCCAAGGGCTTCCTGCGCCCGGCGATGGGGCGGCCGAACCTCACCATCATCACCCACGCCCAGGCGACCCGTCTCATCCTGCGCGACGGCAGGGCGGCGGGGGTCGCCTTCCGGCGCGGCGGGAATGGCGGCGGGGAGGAGACTATCCGGGCGGACGGGGAGGTCATCCTCTCGGCCGGCGCGGTCGGGTCGCCGCACCTCATGATGCTGTCCGGCATCGGGCCGGCGGCGCATCTGGCCGAACATGGAATCGAGCCGGCGCTGGACCTGCCCGGCGTCGGCGGCAACCTCCAGGACCATCTTCAGATCCGCGCCGCCTTCAGGGTGCGCGGCGCCAGGACGATGAACGAGCGGGCGAACAGCCTTCTCGGCCGCGTCGGCATGGGGCTGGAATACGCGCTGTTCCGGCGCGGGCCGCTGACCATGGCGCCCAGCCAGCTTGGCGGCTTTATCCGCAGCGACCCGGCGAAGGCGACGCCGGACCTGGAATATCACGTCCAGCCGCTGAGCCTTGAGAAGTTCGGCGGCGACCTTCACCCGTTCCCCGCCTTCACCGCATCGGTCTGCAACCTGCGGCCGGAGAGCCGGGGGACCGTGCGGCTGAAGAGCCCAGACCCGGCAAGCGCGCCGGCGATCGCGCCGGGCTATCTGTCCGCCGAGGCCGACCGGCGCGTGGCGGCGGAATCGATCAGGCTGACCCGCCGCATCGCCGCCGCCCCGGCGCTGGCGCCCTTCGCGCCGGAGGAGTTCCGGCCGGGGCCGGAGTTCGTGAGCGAGGAGGATCTGGCGCGCGCCGCCGGCGATATCGGCACCACCATCTTCCACCCCGTCGGCACCTGCCGGATGGGGCCGGAGGGGGACGCGGGCGCGGTGGTCGACCCCCGGCTGAGGGTCCGGAGCGTCGGCGGCTTGCGAATCGCCGACGCGTCCATCATGCCGGCGATCACGTCGGGCAACACCAACGCCCCGACCATCATGATCGCGGAGAAGGCGGCGGCGATGATCGCGGAGGACCGGCGCGGCGGCGCGGCAGGCTGAACGCGGCGCGCCGGCGGAACCGGCAAAAGAGAACGTCATTCCAGCGAAGGCTGGAATCCATGGGACGAGGCCGTATGGATGCTGGATCGGGGTCCAGCATGACGACAAAAGAGAAGGACCGGGCGTCCGCGCTCTAGACGCAGTCGACCGATTCGACGACGCCCTTGTCGGTGTAGACCAGGGTCAGCCGGTCCCTCCGATAGTCCATGGTCATCGGGTCGCCCGACCCGAGCGCCCGGAGGGTGAGGTTCTCGGCCTCGACCTGGGCCTCGACGCGCTCCCGCACCGCTTCCCACGGTTCGCCGACCGCCCAGGCGTAATCGGCGGTCTCACAGACCGCCGGGCCGGAAGCCCCGGAGGCGGCCGAGGCGGGCGGGGCGGCCCGGTCGCCCGGCGGCGCTTCGCTCTGCGCGGCGCAGGCGGTGAGCATGGCGAGCGATCCGGCGATCAGCAGCGGGCGGAACATCATGGGGGGCGGCCTTTCGGAAGGGGGATGCAATCGGCACGGTTGAGAAACGACGATGGCGGCGGAGGGTTCCGCGCCGGCGGCGGGGGATTTTTTCCTGCCGTGGGCTTTTGTCGGCTTTTGTCGGCTTTTCCGGGGCGGCCCCTCGTTGGTCATTCCAGCGGAGGCTGGCAACTGTGTTGTCAGGCCCAGGCTTTACGGTCTCTGAGCATGGCGTTGAGGTGGGTGAGGAGCTTTCTGGCGACGGCGATGATGGCGACTTTCTTGGTGAGTGAGCGGCTGTAGACAGCGT
>NZ_JBDOQU010000029.1:0-6372 GCF_039839375.1 Inquilinus sp. CAU 1745 | reverse complement strand
GCAAGACGAGCGGGAAGGGGCCAGGCCAGCATACGGTCTACCGATCGGGCGACCTCGAATCCAACGGCCTCCTTCCCGCTCCCATCATAGCAACCATCCAACACACAGGAATCCATGGGCTGCGGCAGCTTCACCGAACTGCGTCGAGTCGAGCGCCGGCACGGCCCATGGCCGCCATCCCATGGATGCTGGATCAAATCCAGCATGACATTGTTTTTGTTGGTCATTCCCGACCTGATCGGGAATCCATTGGCCGTCACGGCCTCTGCGACGGCGAAGAACGGAACAAGTCACGCGTCATGCTCCTTTCCCAGTATGAAGGGCGTTCCAACCTCCCCCGATTGCGGTTGCATTCGGTTGGAAGAGGGTTAACATAACCCTGCTGCTCAAGTGGTATTACCGCCGGGGCCGAGACGATGCGAAGAGACTCGGATTTGGAGGAAGCGACCATGCCGGCGGCCGGCATCGACGAGGTCGATGCGGCCCGGTCGGACGAGTATGCATTGCTCTCCTCCCTGCTTCTGCGCACTCCCGATGCCGAAATCCTGTCGCGGCTTGCGCGTCTGGAGGGATCGGAAACCCCGCTGGGCCGCACCCACGCCGCGCTGGCCACGGCGGCGGCGACCGCTGACGCGAAACGGGTCGAGCGGGAGTATTTCAGCCTTTTCATCGGCGTCGGACGCGGGGAACTCCTCCCCTACGCTTCCTATTATATGACCGGATTCCTGAACGAACGGCCGCTGGCGCGGTTGCGCGGGGACATGATGCGACTGGGCCTGGAGCGGGCCGATGGCCATCCGGACCCGGAGGACCATCTGGGCAGCCTGTGCGAGATCATGAGCGGGTTCGCCGGCGGGATATTCGAAGCCTCGCCGGGCGATGAGGCCGGCTTCTTCTCCCGTCACCTCGCCCCCTGGGCCGGCCGGTTCTTCGGCGACCTGGAGAAGGCGCAAGCGGCGAACTTCTACAAAGCCGTCGGCGCGGTGGGACGGACATTCATGGAGATCGAGGCCGAAGGCTTCGCGATGGAGACGCGCCGCAGCGCGTGACGGGTAAGCAATAAGGCGGCGACAGCCGTGGGAGACGGCGCCGCCTCCAAGGAGGATGGGCGATGAGCGACAGCGGGAAGTCAGGGAAGGGGATCGGCCGCCGGGGTTTCCTGGGCGCGGTCGGCGGCGTTTCGGCGGCCGCCGTCGCCACCGCCGCGGCGCTGCGTCCGACAGAGGCTGAGGCCTACGATCCGGGCGAAGAGGAGGCAAAGGCCCGCTATCAGGAAACCGACCACGTCAAGACCTTCTACCGGGTCAACGGCTATCCAACGCAGGAGGGCTAGGGCGTCATGCTGACGAAACGGAAGGACGGCCAGACGGGCCGTGCAAGGTTGCAGGCCCTGGCCGGCGTAGTCGGGGCGAAGCCGATGGATCGCCGCGCGTTCCTGCGCCGCTCCGGCCTCACGGCCGGCGGACTGGCGGCGGCCGGCGCGTTCCAGCTTGGCACCATAAGGCGGGCCGAGGCGATCAGCCCACCCCAACCCGGCGTGCCGGTCGAGATCAGGAAGAACATCTGCACCCACTGCTCCGTCGGCTGCACGGTCACGGCGGAGGTCCAGAACGGCGTGTGGACGGGGCAGGAACCCTCCTGGGACAGCCCGTTCAATCGCGGCTCCCACTGCGCCAAGGGCGCCAGCGTCCGCGAACTGGTCCACAGCGACCGCCGGCTCAAATACCCGATGAAGCTGGTTGGCGGGGAATGGACACGGATCTCCTGGGACGACGCTATCAATGAGATCGGCGACAAGCTGATGGAGGTCCGGGAAAGTTCGGGGCCGGAATCCGTCTACTGGATGGGATCGGCCAAATTCTCCAACGAAGGAACCTACCTGTTCCGCAAGCTGGCGGCATTCTGGGGCACCAACAACCAGGACCATCAGGCGCGCATCTGCCATTCGACGACCGTCTCCGGCGTGGCCAATACCTGGGGCTACGGCGCGATGACCAACTCCTACAACGATATCCGGAACGCCAAGACCCTGGTCATCATGGGCGGCAACCCGGCGGAGGCGCATCCCGTCTCCCTGCAGCATCTGCTGGAGGGCAAGGAGCTCAACAACGCCAACTTCATCGTCATCGACCCGCGCTTCACCCGCACGGCGGCGCATGCGACGGAATATGTGCGCATCCGGTCGGGCACCGACATCGCCGTGCTGTGGGGCATCCTCTGGCACATCTTCGAGAATGGCTGGGAGGACCAGGAATTCATCGCCCAGCGCGTCTACGCGATGGACGAAATCCGCGCCGAGGTGGCGAAATACCCGCCCGACGAGGTGGAGCGGATCGCCGGCGTCCCGGGCGAGCAGTTGAAGCGCGTCGCGGAGATGTTCGCGACCCAGAAGCCGGCGACGCTGATCTGGTGCATGGGCCAGACCCAGCACACGGTGGGCACCGCCAATGTGCGGGCAAGCTGCGTCCTCTGCCTGGCGACCGGCAATGTCGGCAAGCCCGGCACCGGCGCCAACATCTTCCGCGGCCACGACAATGTGCAGGGCGCGACGGATATCGGCCTCGATGTCGTGACGTTGCCCTTCTATTACGGGCTTACCGAAGGGGCCTGGAACCATTGGGCGCGGGTCTGGGAGGTCGAATACGACTATCTCCTGTCCCGCTTCGACTCCAAGGAGATGATGGAGACGCCGGGCATTCCGCTGACCCGGTGGTTCGACGCGGTGCTGCTGCCGAAGGAGGATGTCGGCCAGAACGACAATCTGCGCGCCATGTTCGTGCAGGGCCACGCCAGCAACAGCATCACCCGCATCCCTGAATCGGTGAAGGGGCTGGGCGCGCTCGATCTTCTGGTGGTCGCCGATCCGCATCCCACCACCTGGGCGTCGCTCGCCGTCCAGGGCGGCCGGCAGGAAAACACCTACCTGCTGCCCGTCTGTACGCAGTTCGAGACGTCGGGGTCGCGCGTCGCCTCCAACCGCTCCCTGCAATGGGGCGAGCAGATCGTGAAGCCCGGCTTCGAACAGAAGGACGACTATCAGGTCATCTACCGGCTGGCGCAGAAGCTGGGCCTGGCCGAGCCGATGTTCAAGAACATCGCGGTGGAGGGCGACCGGCCGGTGCCGGAGGACGTGCTGAGGGAGATGAACCGCGGAAGCTGGTCGACCGGCTATTGCGGCCAGTCGCCGGAGCGGCTGAAGGCCCATATGCGCAACCAGCACAAGTTCGACCTGGTGACGCTGCGGGCGCCGAAGGACGATCCGGAGGTCGGCGGCGATTATTACGGCCTTCCCTGGCCCTGCTGGGGCAAGCCGGAAATCCGCCACCCCGGCACGGCCAACCTCTACAACACCGGCCTCCATGTCATGGATGGCGGCAGCCCCTTCCGCGCCAGGTTCGGCGTGGAGCGGGATGGCGAGACGCTGCTGGCCGAGGGCTCCTACACGGAGGGGTCCGAACTCACCGACGGCTATCCGGAATTCACCATGGCGGTCCTCAAGATGCTGGGCTGGGACCAGGATCTGACGGCCGACGAGCTGGCGACGATCGAACGTGTCGGCGGCGACAATGTCGACAAGGTAAGCTGGTCGACCGACCTTTCCGGCGGCATCCAGCGCGTGGCGCTCAGCCATGGCTGCCATCCCTACGGCAACGGCAAGGCGAGGGCCAAGGCCTGGAACCTGCCCGATCCGATCCCGGTCCACCGGGAGCCGATCTACACGCCCAGGGTCGAGCTGGTGGAGAAGTATCCGACGCTTCCCGACGCCAGGCAGTTCCGCCTGCCCAATATCGGGTTCAGCGTCCAGCAGGCGGCGATTGAGAACGGGGTGGCGGAGCGGTTCCCGCTGATCCTCACCTCCGGCCGGCTGGTCGAATATGAGGGCGGCGGCGAGGAGACGCGGTCGAACCGGTGGCTGGCGGAGCTCCAGCAGGAGATGTTCGTTGAGATCAATCCCGCCGACGCCTCGGAACGCGGCATCGCGGACGGTTCCTGGGTCTGGGTCAGCGGCGCGGAGAACGACTCCAAGGCGCGGGTCAGGGCGCTGGTCACCGAACGGGTCGGCCAGGGCGTCGCCTTCATGCCGTTCCATTTCGGCGGCTGGTTCCAGGGCGAGGATCTCCGGGCGAACTATCCCGAAGGGGCCGACCCGTTCGTGCTGGGCGAAAGCGCCAACACCATCACGACCTACGGCTACGACCCGGTCACCGGGATGCAGGAACCAAAGGTCACGCTCTGCCAGGTCCAGGCGGCGTGAGCGGGAGGAGCGAGAAATGGCCCGGATGAAATTCCTTTGCGACGCCGACCGCTGCATCGAATGCAACGCCTGCGTCACCGCCTGCAAGAACGAACATGACGTCCCCTGGGGCATCAACCGCCGGCGCGTCGTCACCATCAACGATGGCAGGCCGGGCGAACGGTCGGTCTCCATGGCCTGCATGCATTGCACGGACGCGCCCTGCGCCGCCGTCTGCCCGGTCGACTGCTTCTATACGACGGCCGATGCCGTGGTGCTGCACTCCAAGGACCTCTGCATCGGGTGCGGCTACTGCTTCTACGCCTGCCCGTTCGGCGCGCCGCAATATCCGCGCACGGGCAATTTCGGCACGCGCGGCAAGATGGACAAATGCACCTTCTGCTCAGGCGGTCCGGAGGAGGATCTGACCGCAGAAGAATACGCCAAATACGGCGCCAACCGGCTGGCTGAAGGCAAGCTGCCGCTCTGCGCGGAGATGTGCTCGACCAAATCGCTGCTCGCCGGCGATGGGGAGATCATCGCGGCGATCTATCGGGAGCGGGTCACCCAGCGCGGCTACGGCTCCGGCGCCTGGGGCTGGCAGACGGCCTATCGGGAGACGGTAGAGGTCTAACGGGACAGCAACAACGAAACCCGCTGAGCCAGGAGAGGGTGGAGAAGATGCGAAGCTTCAAGCGTAATCGACCGGTCTGTCCTTCCGCCGCGATCATCCTGCTGGCGATCGGCCTGCTGGTCGCGCCCGGCCCCGCCCGAAGCCAGTCCGACGAAGGCATGTCGGGAAGCAATCCCACCGCGCAGGCCGTGTCCGAACAGCAGCTCCTGGAGGAGTTGGGGCGGATTGACGGGCGGATCACCATACCCGACGAAAGGGCCTCGGTCCTCCAACAGCCGGCGGGGCGCGACTATCGCGCCTTCCGCGAAGGCCTGCTGCCCTGGATCGGCGGCGTGGCCGTGATCGGCGTGCTGCTGCTTCTCGCTGTCTTCTATTTCATCCGGGGGCGCGTGCGCCAGCAGACGCCGGACACCGGCGTTCCGCTCAAGCGCTTCAACGTGGTGGAGCGGTTCACCCACTGGATGACCGCGACTTCCTTCATCGTGCTGGCGATCACCGGCCTGAACTTCGTCTTCGGCAAGCGGATACTGATGCCGCTGATCGGCCCGGAGGCGTTCTCGGCCTGGTCGCAATGGTCGAAATACGCCCATGACGCCATCTCATGGCTGTTCATGGCCGGCGTGCTGATGATGTTCGTCCTGTGGATCAAGGACAACATCCCCGACCGCTACGACGTGACCTGGATGAAGAAGGGAGGCGGCCTTTTCGACAAGAGCAACGACACCCACCCGCCCGCCGCCCGCTTCAATGCGGGACAGAAGCTCATCTTCTGGGCGGTCGTACTGGGCGGGATCGCCATGTCGGTTTCCGGCGTGTTGCTGCTGATGCCCTTCGCCTTCCTCGACGTCAACGGGATGCAGATCGCCCAATACTTCCATTCCACCGTCGCCATGATCATGGTCGCGGTGATCCTGGGCCACATCTATATCGGCACGCTCGGCATGGAAGGGGCCTATCGCGCCATGGGCTCGGGCGACGTCGACCTCGCCTGGGCGAAGGAGCACCATTCCGTCTGGGTGGAGAAAGAGCGCGCCAAGACCGAAACCGGCCACCCCCAGATGCCCCCTGGCCGCCCGGCGGCGCAGGCGAAGTAACCAGCCACCACCTCACCCTGCGCCTGTCGAAGGGTGTAGGGCACACATGGTTCGACAGACTCACCATGAGGTGGGAGGGGCAGTACTTCCCCCTTGTTGGTCATTCCCGACTTGATCGGGAATCCATAGGCCTCCGCCACATTACCGGCGGGCGGAGCGCCGGTCGCGGTCCCGGCTTCCCTCGACACCGTATGGATGCCGGATCAAGTCCGGCATGACGATCTTGGGAAGGATGCGGAACTCCCATGGTTCGACAGGCTCACCATGAGGTGGGAGGAAGATTCCCCTTTGTTGGTCATTCCGGCCCCCGAGCCGGCAACTGTGTTGTCAGGCCCAGGCTTTACGGTCTCTGAGCATGGCGTTGAGGTGGGTGAGGAGCTTTCTGGCGACGGCGATGATGGCGACTTTCT
>NZ_JBDOQU010000028.1:0-9562 GCF_039839375.1 Inquilinus sp. CAU 1745 | reverse complement strand
CACCAAGAAAGTCGCCATCATCGCCGTCGCCAGAAAGCTCCTCACCCACCTCAACGCCATGCTCAGAGACCGTAAAGCCTGGGCCTGACAACACAGTTGCCAGCCTCCGCTGGAATGACGGGAGGGGAAATTATCGCCCTCCTTCTCGTGGCGAGCCCGCCATGCGGGACCAAAGATGAGGAAGGGTGAGGTACTGGCCTAGAATTTCACCGTCAGCGTCGCCCTGGCGCCGTGATCGCTCGACCCGCCGGCGATTTGCCCCGAATAGGAGAGACCGAGCGTCGTGGTTTCGGTGACCTGGAAATCCAGGCCCGCTTCCAGGATCGCGGCATCCTGGGCGATCGGGACGCCGGCGATGGTGAAGATGTCGCCGCCGGCGAAGGCGTGGGTCGAAAGCGGCGTGACGTCGCCGAAGGCGTGGCGCCAGCCGAGCATGCCGCGCGCTTTCACCTCTATTTCGCCGGGCGTGAAGCCGGCCGAGGCCCTGAGACCGAGAGTGGTGAAGGCGGCGTCGGTATCGGCGCTGTCGCCGGCCAGCGCGGCCGCCCCGCCATCTTCGGTGAAACCGTCGGTGTGGAGATTGACATAGGCCAGGCTGACGAAAGGCTCGAAGGCCAGGGCTTCACGCCCGATCCTGTAACCCAGTTCGCCGAAGGTCTGGGCGGTCGCCGCGTCGTAATCGGCCGACAGGCTGTCGGCAAGGCCGGGAACGACGACCGAGCGGTCCGTCCCGATATCGTGCCAGCTATAGGCCGCGCCGAGCCGCAGGCCGAGCGCGCCCCATTGCGTCCCGCCATAAAGGCCGAGATGGTAGCTGTCGGCCTCGCCCGAAGAGCCGCGCTCATCGACATCGAAGCTGGAGCGGCTGTAGCCGGCGAGAAGTCCGGCGCGCCAATCGCCGACCGGCGCATCGGCGCCGATGAAGACGCCGCCCGTGGAGCGCCCGAAATCGGCGGCGTTGCCGTCGCCCTCCCGCTCGCCCCAGGAACCGAAGCCGCGCATCCACATGGCGGCGCGACCGGTATCGGCCGCGGCGGGCGCGAAGGCGTCCGCGCCTGCGGCTTGCTGCTTTGCAGGACCAAAGGCCATGACCGGCAGCCCCGCCCCGCCCGCGCCGGCGAAAGCTGCGCGCACCCTTGCCGCCGCGGCCTCGCGCAGGAAGCGGCTGTCCTCCAGCATCATGCCCCTGGCCGAGGCGTGGATCTCACCGGACATCTGGTCGAAGGCGGCGCGCGCCTGGTCGGCGTCAAGACCGACCACGGCGTCATGGACAAGCGAGCCCGCGCCCGTGCTTTCGATGCCTTCGCCTGTATGGCGCTGGTTGGAGGTTTCCCCGATGACGCTGAAAGAAACCTCGTTGCGCACAAGGTTCAGATAGACGTTGTTCGGATCGTAACCGAGGGTCGGGTCGAGGAAGGCGAAATTCGAGGCGACGTCGCCGAAGACACCCGTCACGCCGCCATCGGCCGTCAGGATCGTATAGGTCGAGTCCGGCCTGTAGGCGCCGGCCGCGCCGATATGGATGACGGAGCCGCCGGCAAGGGTCGCCGCGCCGGTGGCGTGGATCAGGTCGCTGGCGCTGCCGGCGGGATCGACCTCCACCTCATAGATCGAGCCGGGCGCGAAGGCGATGCCGTCCGCGACGTTCAGCGTGCCGATGGAGTTCCCCGGCGCGACCACGCCGCCCGAGGCCACCGTCGTATCGCCCACCGTCCCCGAGCCGCCGAGCCGGCCGCCGGAGAACACGTCGAACGTGCCGCCCAGCGTGCCGTTCACGAGCAGCGTTCCGCCGAGGATTGCCGTCGGGCCGGCATAGCTGCTCACGCCGGTCAGGGTCAGCGTGCCGGCGCCGAGCTTGGTGAGGCCGCCGGTTCCGTCCAGTGGCGCGCCGATGCCGATGTCATAACCATTGCTGTCGATGAATGCGCCGCCGGCGTCGATCGTCACATCGCCCGCGTTGAAACTGCGCAGAAAATCCGTTTGGTCACTCGTCGCGCGCAGGATACCGCCATCGAAGGTGAAATCGGCGCTGCCCGGGCCTCTCTCGACATAGCCGGTTTCCAGTACGCCGCGAGCGCCAGCGACGCCATCGAGATTCAGTGTGCCCGTGCCGCTCCCAAACGTCCCCAGGATCGTATAGGCGGATGCCGTCCTGCCGCTGTTATTGACCGCCAGCGTTCCATTTCCGCCGCTACCTCTGCCGATTTCGAGCGATCCGGAAATCTCCCACGACGCATCGATCCCCGAGATGGTGACAACGCCGCCATCGAATATCACCGCTTCACCTACGGTGACCGACCCGCCATCCATGATATCCAGGATGCCAGGATTACCAGTGCCGCCGACGTTCAGCGAAGTTCCGATGTCCCATCGTGAGTTTTTGCCCTCGACGGTGGCCGATCCGTTGGGCGACATATCATTGCCGACAGAAGCGGCGGCACTGAAAACTGTCCCCCCATCCTTGATGATCAACGCACCAGGTTCGCTGAACCCGACAGTAAGGCCATCGGTCTCCCACACCGCACCCGGTCCGGCGACTGTCACGACCCCATTCGAGGGAAGGACGCCGATCCCGATCCGAACCATGCCGCTATGCACCTCGCCGCCCGCGCCAATAGTCAGCGTGCCCGAGCCACTGGCGCCGACACTGAGATCCCCGGTCGCCCATGGACTTGGCTGCGTCCCCGAGCCATCGCCGAGGACGGTTTCATGTGCGCCGCCGGTAATTACTGTCTGCGACAATGCCGGCCCGGCCGCCGGGATCAACGCCAACGCCGACACGCCGCCCCACAGCAGATGCCTGGTAACGGACGCAGGTGAAATCCTTGCCGATCGCCTCATCGCCGCGTCCCCCTCGTTCGGCCAACGCCTTTCGTCAGGGGAACGGTATAAAGTCTTTGAAAAACAACGGGTAATGTACCCGTCTCAAAACATGGCTATCTGCGTCTCAAATGCCTGTCGGGGATGGAACCGCCGGTTCCGGACAGATCATTGGCGCGTCGACATGGCTCTTGCCTGGGTCGGGCTGACGCCGAATCTCCTGCGGAACATCTGGTTGACGTTGGGGATGTCATGGAACCCGCAGCGGTAGGCCAGAACGGCGACCAGCGCGCCGTCCGACGTTCTTTGCAGCAACCGCATCAGCCGCTGCAGCCGCAACTCGCGAATATGCCCGGAGACCGTCAGGCCATGCCCCTGGAACAGGCGGTAGAGCGTGGCGCGAGAGCAGCCGACGGCGGCGGCGATCTCCGACGGATTAAGGTTGTGCCTGCCCAGATGCGCCCGGATATAGCGCTGAGCGGCCATGAACAGCCCCTCGTTCCCCGTCTTGCCCGGGACGGCCGTTCCGGCGAATGCGCCTTCGATCGTCGCGATCACGAAAGCTTCCGAAGCGTCGAGCATGGTCAGTCGCTCCGCCGCGTTCATGCCGGAAACCGCCCTGGAAAGCTGAAGAAGATGCGCCCGCAGCAACGGCGTCAGGCTGGAGGCGGCCAGCGCCTTCGCAACGCTGCTCGGCGGTGGAATCCTTACCGGAAAGATCGATTCCATCAGGGAGCGTGGCAGATCGATCTGGATGAGCGAACTGCAGCCCTCGATGGCGAGGCGCAGGGGGCGGGCCACGTCGACCAGGAAGAAGTCGCCCGCCTCCGCGACGATCTCGCTGTCGCCTTCATATTGACCGGTGAGCTTGCCCTCGACGATCAGGTGCAGCGCCATCTCGTCGCTCTGGTCCGCCCGGATATGACCCGGCGTGCGCGTGCCGGCGAAGCCATCGGTCCGCACCAGATGCATCTCGCCCGACAGCGAGGCGAGCGAGGTCGCCGTCGCGCGGAAATCCCGCGCCTGACGTTCGTTCGGCCGATCCACCTGGAGGCCGCGGACCAATGATCCGGTCCAGTAGTCGTAGCGCTCGGGCGGCGGCGCGGCTTCCGAACTGACCGTCTGGAAAATATACCCGTACGGACGGCCTTGCGAAAATTCATGAAGCGAATCCTGCCCGGAAGCGCTCATGAACGAACCCTTGCCGCCGAGGGCGATTTCCTGGACGTCATCCGGCATGGGTACTCTCTCCCGTTTCCCGAAGGTCGGGCCCCGGCGGTCCGCCGGGGGCAACGCAACTTCGATCGCCGCCTATCCTCGCGTGTGAGACGTTACCATTTGCCTACACTCAGCAATGAAGCGAGCGGCTGGTTCGTCACAGGTCGGGGGAGCCAGAATGCCGATCTCCCTGAAGATTTCCGCATCGCCCAGCTCGATGACGCGCACGCCCCGGAAGTGGTCCTCATAGGCTTCCGCCCTCGGCACGATCGCGACGCCCATGCCGTCGGCGACCATGCTCAACAGGGCGGGAATGTCATCCATCTCGACCCAGTCGTCGACCGGGACGTCTTCCTGTTCGATCAGGCGCTCCACCAGCCGTCCGCCGAACGAATGACGGTTGTATCGCAGGAAGGCGCGCCCCCTCACCGCGGATTTCCAGTCCGTGTCGCCGGTTCCAGGCGGCGCCGCCAGAACGAAACGCTCCAGCACCAGAGACTCCCACCGCACGGTCGGGGGCAGTCCGAAGCCTGGCCGGATGATGACGGCAAGGTCCAGCCCGCCGGCGTCCAGACGGTCCAGCAGTTCCAGCGAGGTTCCCGGCACGATCTGGATGTGGAAGCCGGGGAACGCCGGGTGGAAAGCCTTCAGGGCGCGCCGAAGGATCGTCGGTTGCACGGACGAGATCGCGCCGATCCGGAGGCGTCCGGTCCGGGCCGACCAGTCCAGGGGCTCGGTCAGCGCCTCGACGCCGGCAAGGATTTCCCGCGCCCGCGCCAGCACCGTGCGTCCGGTCCGGTTCAGGACGGCGGAACGGCCGGTCCGGTCGAAGAGCCGGACCCCAAGCTTGCCTTCGAGGCGCTTCATCTGCCCGCTGACGGCGGCCTGCGTCAGCCCGAGCCGGGCGCCGGCGGCAGCGAAAGTGCCATATCGGGCGACCGCCGAGAGCGTTTTCAGTTCAGGGATCATGCGGGATTGATAATTTTTGGTTGGGCTGAGCGCAATTATATACAGCTTCTCGTTTTGCTCGGAATCACCTATCTGAAGGTCATTCTCAGAACGGAGATTTAAAGATGACCGACCAGACCATCCGCCCCTTCCATCTCGCCTTTCCGGTCGACGACCTCGAGGCCGCGCGCGGCTTCTACAAGGGTCTTCTCGGCTGCGGAGAAGGCCGCAGCTCACCCGACTGGGTCGATTTCGATTTTTACGGCCATCAGATCGTCGCGCATCTGGCGCCAGGGGAAACCGGGGCGGCCGCCACGAGCGCCGTCGATGGCCACGGCGTGCCGGTTCGTCATTTCGGGGTCGTCCTCTCGATGGAGGAGTGGCGGAAGACCGCCGACCGTCTGACGGAAGCCGGAACGAAGTTCGTGATCGCCCCCTACATCCGCTTCGAAGGCCAGCCCGGCGAGCAGGCGACGATGTTCTTCCATGACCCGGCGGGCAACGCCATCGAGATGAAGGCTTTCAAGGATATCGGCCAGCTGTTCGCGAAGTGAGGCGTCATTGTCTCATCGTCATGCTGGACTTGATCCAGCATCCATAGGGCGTCGAGACCAACAGACCGCGCTCGTTCTTCTCCGCCGGTGAAGCGGCAAGGGCCCATGGATTCCGGATCAAGTCCGGAATGACCAAAAAGAGGAAGGGCGGGCTTGTCGAAGCGGGGGTCGCCCGGGGGAACTCCGGGCCCGTCGCGGCTGTTCCGGTTATGGTCGCGGGTTCCGATCCGGGCCTGCGTGATAGCGGAGGAGCCGATGGTCACCAAACCCACCAAACGACAAAGGTCCAAGCCGTCCAACGACGATGTAGACGAGGCGTCGGAGGAGAGCTTTCCCGCCAGCGATCCCCCGGCCTGGACGTCATCGGGCGAGAAGAGGAGCAGCGAAGGAGCCGGACAGCCGGAAACCGGAGAGCAGGACCAGGGCGTCGGCTACCCGCGGGAAGGAACCTCCGACGAGGACGAGGATATCAGGCGGCGCGCCTACCGGTTCTGGGAAGACGAGGGACGCCCCGAGGGGCGCGAGGAACTTCACTGGCAGCGGGCGAGGGAGGAATCCGAACGCAACCGGAAGGGCTGACACGGTTCAGGCGGGCAGACCTCAGGCGGGCGGAATCGAATAGGAGCCGGTGGCGTGGGCGACCGGCTCTTCCCCGCCTTCGGAGAACAGCAGCACCTCTCCATAGGCCAGCCTCTTGCCCAGCTTCAGCAGGCGGCCCTCCGCGACCAGCGCGGCCGGGGCCGGCCGCCGGAGGAAGTTGATCGTCATGCTGGTGGTGACGGCGAGATCGACCCGGCCGAGCCGGCTCAAGACGCAGCCATAGAGGGTGACGTCGGCAAGGCCGAACTGGGCGGGGCCGCTGATCGTGCCGCCGGGGCGCATCATGTCCGGCCGATAGGGCAGCTTCAGCCGGGCCGCGCCGTCGCCGATCGACAGCACCTCTATCCCCTGCCCCGCCGAGGGCACCAGGTCGCGGACAACGCCCTCGAACTCCTCCCGATCGATCATCCGGCTTCCTTTCCCCCGATTCCCCGAGACATGGTTTTGCGGCCCGCATCGGGCCGGAGTAGACTTCATTTCGATAAAGCACCTTAGCGGACGAAACGATGGAGAAGCACTCAATGACGCTCACCGGCCGATATTCGCAGCCGGAGTTCGCCGACCGGCCGATCCATACGGAGGGGCCGACGGGAAAGCTGCTTCTTCGGGAGGACAGAAACGGCGTCACGACCCTGACGATGAACCGACCGGCCGCGCGCAACGCCCTTTCCAACGCGCTGATGAACCAGCTTCACGAGACGCTTGAGCAGGTCGGCGAGGATTCGTCCGTCAAGGTGGTGGTGCTGGCCGGCGCGGGACCGGGATTCTGCGCGGGGCACGATCTGAAGGAGATGCGGGCGGCCGGCGGCGGCGACAGGGCGGCGGCGCGCAAGTTCCATGAAGGCGTCTTCCGCCGGTGCAGCCGGGTAATGATGGCGATCACGCACCTGCCCAAGCCGGTCATCGCGAAGGTCCACGGCATCGCAACGGCGGCGGGCTGCCAGCTTGTCGCGACCTGCGACCTGGCCGTCGCGTCCGACCAGGCGAGATTCGCGACGCCGGGGGTCAATATCGGCCTCTTCTGCTCCACCCCCATGGTCGCGCTCACCCGAGCCGTCGGCCGGAAGGCGGCGATGGAGATGCTGCTGACCGGCGAGATGGTCTCAGCCGAGGAGGCGAAGACTCTGGGGCTGGTCAACCGTGTCGTCCCGGCCGAGCAATTGGACGAGGAGACCGACGCGCTGGCGCGGCTGATCGCGTCGAAATCGCCGCTGACGCTGGCGATCGGCAAGGAGGCCTTCTATCGTCAGGCGGACATGGATCTGACCGCCGCCTACGAATACGCCTCGGAAGTGATGACGCGGAACATGCTGGCGCGCGACGCGGAGGAAGGCATCGACGCCTTCCTGGAGAAGCGGGCGCCGCATTGGAGAGGGCAGTGATGGATACGGCTTATCCGGCCTCGGATCATCCGGTTTCCGAGCCGGTGAACCACGATTCCTATACCGACGAATACCTGCGCGCGACGCTGGCGCTGGTGAAGACGATCGCCATAGTCGGGGCCAGCGCGAAGGAGATGCGGCCCAGCTATTTCGCGATGAAGTACCTCCAGGGGAAGGGCTTCCGGGTGATCCCGGTCAATCCCGGCGTCGCACCCCAGCCGATCCTGGGAGAGCCCGCCTATCCCCGCCTTGCCGACATCCCCCAGCCGGTCGACATGGTGGATATCTTCCGCAATTCGGAGGCCGCGGGCCATATCGTCGACGAGGCGCTGGCCTTGCCCAACCGGCCGAAGGTCATCTGGATGCAGTTCAATGTCCGCAACGATGAAGCGGCGGCGAAGGCCGAGGCGGCGGGCATAAGGGTGGTGATGAACCGGTGCCCGAAGGTGGAGTACGCCCGTCTGAATGGCGAGCTTTCCTGGCAGGGCATCGACAGCCGCGTGATTTCCTCAAAGAGAAGAAAGCTGTGACGACATGACCGATACCCCTCGCACCCCCGGATTCGACACGCTGGCGATCCACGCCGGCTCAGCCCCCGACCCTGCAACGGGCGCCCGGCAGACGCCGATCTACCAGACGACCTCCTACGTCTTCGACGATGTCGACCATGCGGCCAGCCTGTTCAACCTGCAGAAGCTGGGCTTCATCTATTCGCGCCTGACCAACCCGACCGTGTCGGTGCTGGAAGGCAGGCTGGCCGGGCTGGAGGGCGGCATCGGCGCGACCGCCACCTCTTCGGGCCATGCCGCGCAGCTTCTGGCGCTGTTCCCGTTCATGGAGCCGGGCGGGGAGATCGTCGCGTCGCGCAAGCTCTATGGCGGGTCCATCAACCAGATGGGCGTCAGCTTCCCGCGCGCCTTCGGCTGGAAGACCAGCTTCGTCGACAGCGACGATCCCGAGACGGTGCGCGCCGCGATCACCGGCAACACACGGGCCGTCTTCATCGAAAGCCTGGCCAACCCCGGCGGCGTGATCTCAGACATCGAGGCGATCGCCGCGATCGCCCATGAGGCGGGCGTGCCGCTG
Organism: Inquilinus sp. CAU 1745; assembly: GCF_039839375.1. Lineage (NCBI taxonomy): Bacteria > Pseudomonadati > Pseudomonadota > Alphaproteobacteria > Rhodospirillales > Rhodospirillaceae > Inquilinus > Inquilinus sp. CAU 1745. Next base: position 954 of record NZ_JBDOQU010000028.1, on the reverse strand, counting down.
ATCGTCGACAACACGATGGCGACGCCCTATCTATGCCGGCCGATCGAGTTCGGCGCGGACATCGTGGTCCATTCCACGACCAAGTTCCTGTCCGGCAACGGCACCTCGGTGGGCGGCGCGGTGATCGATTCCGGCCGGTTCGACTGGTCGAGTTCCGACAAGTTCAAGGCGCTGACGGACGAGGATCCCGGCTATCACGGGCTGCGCTTCCACGAGACGTTCGGGGAGATGGCCTACACCTTCTACGGCCATGCCGTGGGCCTGCGCGATCTGGGCGTCAACCAGCAGCCGATGAACGCCTTTCTGACGCTGCTGGGCATCGAGACGCTGAGCCTGCGCATGGAGCGGCATTGCGAGAACGCGCAGAAAGTGGCGGAATTCCTGGAAGGCCATCCGCAGGTGGCATGGGTGAACTATGCCGGCCTGACCTCCTCCAGATACCACGGGCTGGCGAAGAAATACGTGCCCAAGGGGGCCGGGGCGGTCTTCACCTTCGGCGTCAAGGGCGGCTACGAGGCCGGCGTGGCGGTGGTGGAATCGGTGGAACTGCTGAGCCATCTGGCCAATATCGGCGACGCGAGGTCGCTGATCATCCACCCCGCCTCCACCACCCACCGCCAGCTTTCGCCGGAAGGGCTGGAGGCCGCTGGGGCGGGACCGGATGTCGTCCGCGTCTCTGTCGGGCTGGAGAGCGTGGAAGACATCATCGCCGACCTGGACCAGGCCCTGAACCAGACCGGCGACCGCAAGGCGGCGGCGGAGTAGGAGGGTCACCGCGCCAAAGGCAGTCATGCCGGACTTCGATCCGGCATCCATGGAGCGTCGACACCGTATGGATTCCTGTGTGTTGGATGGTTGCTATGATGGGAGCGGGAAGGAGGCCGTTGGATTCGAGGTCGCCCGATCGGTAGACCGTATGCTGGCCTGGCCCCTTCCCGCTCGTCTTGCACCAAC
>NZ_JBDOQU010000027.1:0-13111 GCF_039839375.1 Inquilinus sp. CAU 1745 | reverse complement strand
GGCGGCGGTCACCAAACCGCCCCAGCGACGTCTCCATCGTCCAATCCTCCAATCCCAATCAAACCCAGAGAATCAGATCATCCAACGCCACTCAACCAAAGATGTGTGAATGCCGTAGCCCCTGAGGGGCGAGGGTGAAAAGTAAGCCCTCTCCCCGCCGGGGAGAGGGTTGGGTGAGGGGGTTACTGGACGAGGGGCGTGGCGGCGGCGTTGAGTTCTACGCCGTCGATTTCGGCCTGGCCGGCGAGGATCGACACGTACTGCCGGAGCGCCCGCTCCTCGACCGCGCCCTTCAGCAGCCTTTCGATCCGCTCTCTCGCCATCTCGAAGGGCAGGATGTCGCCGTGGATGCTTCTGTCCACCGCCACGATGTGGAAGCCGAAGCGCGTCTTGACGAGGCCGTTCAGGATGCCGGCCGAGTCCAGCCGGAACAAAGCCTCCTCGAATTCCGGCACGGTTTCGCCGCGCGAGAGCTGGCCCAGGTTGCCGCCCTGCGCGCCGGAGGGACAGTTCGACAGCTCCTGCGCCATGTCGGCGAAGCGGTCCGGATCGGCCAGCAATTCCCCCAGCACCTGTTCGGCGCGGGCCCTTATCACGGGAATGCTGACCGACGGCGTGACCTGGAAGAGGATATGGCGGGCGTGGACGAGATCGCCGCTCCGGAATTCCTGTCGGTGGGCCTCGTAATAGCGGCGGCATTCCTCCTCGGTCGGCGTCGGAATCCCGACCTCGTCCCCGAGCAGGCGTTCGATGCCCGCGCCGACGCCCTCATCATCCTCGACATCGTCGGCCAGCGCGCCGACGGCGACGGCGCGCTGGCGAAGAAGTTCCCGCACGGTCGCGAATTCAAGGCTTTCCGCCGCGTCCGCCGCCACGGCGACGCCGTTGACCGTCGCGATCATGAGCGGATGGGGTCCTTCGCCCGCGTCTTGGGCGTCCGCACGATCTGATAGGGCCGGAACAAGTAGGAGAGCGCGCCGACGCCGCTCCAGATATGGATCATCCGCGTGAAGGGCGAGACCAGGAAGAGCGTGAAGCCCAGGAAGATGTGGATCTTGTAGGTCAGCGGCGCGCCGATCAGGAGGTCGGCGGCGCCGGCGTCGAGCGTCACGATCCCCTTCACATAGCCCGTCAGCCTCTCGAACAGCGCGCCGTCCATATGGAAGGCCGACAGCGGCACGGTGAGCAGGCCAAGTGCGAGCTGGAGCCAGATCATCAGCACCACGGCGATATCCCATTTCCGGCTGTTGACCCGAATGCGGGGGGTGGCCAGCCGGCGATGGATGAGGATCGTCAGGCCGACGATGGCGATGGCCCCCGCGATCCCGCCGACGACCATGGCGAGAAGCTGATGGGCGACCGGGCTGAGCGCCCAGTCGACCGCCCAGTGCGGCGCGAGGAACCCGACGAAATGGCCGAGGATGACGATGATGACGCCGTAATGGAAAAGATTCGATCCGAGCCGGAGCCGGCCGGCCCGCAGCATCTGGGAGGAATCGCTTTTCCAGGTATAGGGCTCGCGGTCGAAGCGGATCAGGCTGCCGATCAGCAGGGTCGCGAGGCAAATATAAGGGTAGACGCCGAAGAGGAGCGTATTCACATAGGTGCTGGACACGGGGCTGCTCCTTTGCGTCAGGGGGTTGGATGGCCGGCTGTCGGCCCGCCGAAGGCGGGCTGTTCCGCCCAATCCCTGTCGAGCGCTTCGGGGGACTCCGCGGCGGCCGGAATCTCGCCGGCGTCGACGGGGCGTTCGCCCGCGATGACGATCAGCGCCTGCGGGATCGCGGCGTAGCGGCTGCGGCGGGCGATCAGCGAGCGGGCGATCCCGGTCAGGATGTGGGCGCAGTCGGCCAGCATCTCCCGCGCCTCGGCGATATCGCGGCAACTGAGATATTCGAGCACGACCGGCAGATAGTCCGGCAGTTCGCGCGAAGAGAGTTCGAACCCTGCCTCCTCATAGACGCGCTTCAAATCGACCATCGCCTGGCCGCGGTCCCGCCCTTCGCCATGCAGATGTTCGAACAAATGGAGCGACATCGACCGGCCCCGGTCGAACAGGTCGACATAGCGCTCCTCCGCCTGGAGAAGCTCGCCCCGGCCCAGCTCGTCGATCAGCGCGAGGATGTCCCGCCGCTCTTTCGGGGCCACCAGGGGCGAGTCCGTGACCGCCGACGCGATCTCCGGCAGCGCCTGGAGCATCTCTTCCGTCGGGTAGGAAAGCAGCGCGCTGAACGCCTTGAAGAGGATCATCGGCGGCGTCCTCACGTATCCAGCGGCCGGACGGGGTGCGGCTTGTGGCGGCCCATCTTGCCGCCGAACAGCGTCGAGTGCGGCGGGCCGAAATCGCAGCCATTGCCGAAGCTGAAGCCGCAGGAGCCCCTGAGCCCGTAGGCGTCCTCGGCATGTTCGCGATGGGTGGTCGGGATGACGAAACGATCCTCATAGTTGGCGATGGCGAGATAGCGGTGCATCTCCTCGACCTGCGCGCGGGTCAGCCCCGCCTGCTCCAGGACCGCCTGCCCGTCGCCTTCGCCGACCTGGCGCTGGCGAAAATAAATCCGCATGGCGAACAGCCGCTCGAGGGCGAGCACGATCGGCTCCTCCTCGCCCGCCGTCAGCAGGTTGGCGAGGTAGCGCACCGGGATGCGAAGCGAGCGCACGTCCGGCAGTTCGCCGACCGCGTCGATCGCGCCGGCATTGGCGTGGGACTGGATCGGCGACAGCGGCGGCACGTACCAGACCATCGGCAGGGTGCGGTATTCCGGATGGAGCGGAAAGGCGATCTTCCAGTCCACCGCCATCTTGTAGGCCGGCGAACGCTTCGCGGCGTCGATCCAGGCGTCGGGGACCCCGTCGGCGCGCGCCTGGGCCGCGACCTCGGGGTCGTTCGGATCGAGGAACAGCGCGAGCTGGGCTTCGTAGAGATCCTGTTCGTCCTCGACCGAGGCGGCGGTCTCGATGCCGTCGGCGTCATAAAGCAGGACGCCCAGATAGCGGATGCGGCCGACGCAGGTTTCCGAGCAGACGGTCGGCTGGCCGGCCTCGATGCGCGGATAGCAGAAGATGCATTTCTCCGCCTTCCCGGAGGTCCAGTTGTAATAGATCTTCTTGTACGGACAGCCCGACACGCACATGCGCCAGCCCCGGCACTTGTCCTGGTCGATGAGGACGATGCCGTCCTCCTCCCGCTTGTAGATCGAGCCGGACGGGCAGGAGGCGACGCAGCTTGGGTTCAGGCAGTGCTCGCACAGCCTGGGCAGGTACATCATGAAGGTGTTTTCGAACTGCCCGTATATGTCCTTCTGCACTGCTTCGAAATTATAGTCCTGGGACCGCTTGTCGAACTCTCCACCGAGGATTTCTTCCCAGTTCGGCCCCCATTCGATCTTGTCCATCGGACGGCCGGTGATCAGCGACAAGGGCCGCGCCACGGGCGTGGTGGGCAGTTCCGGCGCGTTCTGAAGGTGTTCGTAGTCGAAGGTGAAGGGTTCGTAGTAATCGTCGATCTCAGGCAGATGCGGATTGGCGAAGATCTTGGCCAGGATCGAAAGCCGGCCGCCCTGCCTGGGCGCGATCTTGCCGTTCTTCTTCCGCTCCCAGCCGCCACGCCAGCGTTCCTGGTTCTCCCAATCCTTCGGATAGCCGATGCCGGGCTTCGTCTCGACATTGTTGAACCAGGCGTATTCCATGCCCTGGCGCGAGGTCCAGACGTTCTTGCAGGTCACCGAACAGGTGTGGCAGCCGATGCATTTGTCGAGATTCATCACCATCGCGATCTGGGCGCGGATCTTCATGACGCGGACTCCCTGGCGCGGTCGACGGGGTTGGAATGGTCCAGCCAGTCGACCTTGTTGAGCTTGCGGAGGATGATGAATTCATCGCGGTTCGAGCCGACCGTGCCGTAATAGTTGAAGCCGTAGGAAAGCTGGGCGTAGCCGCCGACCATGTGGGTCGGCTTCAGGACCGTGCGCGTCACCGAATTGTGGATGCCGCCGCGAAGGCCGGTGATTTGGGAACCCGGCACGTTCACGATCTTCTCCTGCGCATGGTACATCATGCACATGCCTTCCTTGACCCGCTGGCTGACCACCGCGCGGGCCGCGATCGCGCCGTTCAGATTGAACAGCTCTATCCAGTCATTGTCGACGATGCCGGCCTTCGCTGCGTCGATTTCCGATACCCAGACGATCGGCCCACCCCGCGACAGGGTGAGCATCAGGAGATTGTCGGTATAGGTCGAATGGATGCCCCATTTCTGGTGCGGGGTGATGAAGTTCAGCACGATCTCCGTCTCGCCATTGTCATGCCGGCCGAGCATGGATGAGACGGTCCGGGTGTCGATCGGCGGCCGGTAAAGGGCGAACCCCTCGCCGAAATCGCGCAGCCAGCGATGGTCCTGGTAGAATTGCTGGCGGCCGGTCAGCGTCCGCCACGGTATCAGCTCGTTCACATTGGTGTAGCTGGCCGTGTAGCTGACATGCTCGCTCTCGATCCCCGACCAGGTCGGCGAGGAGATGATCTTGCGCGGCTGGGCCTGGATGTCGCGGAAGCGGATCTTCTCGTCCTCGCGCGTCCGGGCGAGATGGCTGTGATCGCGCCCGGTGATCTTGCCCAGCGCCTCCCACGCCTTCACCGCGACCTCGCCATTGGTTTCCGGCGCGAGGTGCATGATGGTTTCCGCCGCGTCGATATCGGTTTCGATCCGCGGCCTTCCATCCGTCGGCCCGCCATCATCGACCCGGTAGTTCAGGTTGCCGAGGCCCGCGACCTCGTCCTCCGTGTTCCAGGCGATGCCCTTGCCGCCATTGCCCAGACTGTCGGCCAGCGGGCCCAGCGCGACGAAGCGGCGATAGGTGTTGGGATAGTCGCGTTCGACGACGGATATGCGCGGCGCGGTGACGCCCGGGACAAGGTCGCATTCGCCCTTCTTCCAGTCCCTGACCTCGAAGGGCTGGGCCAGTTCGGCGGGCGTGTCATGCATGATCGGGGTCAGCACGACATCACGTTCGACCCCGAGGCGCCCTTCCGCGAGTTCGGAAAAGCGCCGGGCGATCGTCTTGTAGGTTTCCCAGTCGCTGCGCGACTCCCAGACCGGGTCCACCGCGGCGGACAGCGGGTGGATGAAGGGATGCATGTCCGACGTGTTGAGGTCGTTCTTCTCATACCAGGTGGCGGTCGGCAGCACGATGTCGGAGTAGAGGCAACTCGTCGACATGCGGAAATCCAGCGTCGTCACCAGATCGAGCTTTCCTTCCGGCGCCGGGTCGCGCCATTCGACCTCGTCCGGCTTGACGCCGTCCATCTCACCCAAATCCTTGCCCTGCAACCCGTGCCGCGTGCCGAGGAAATGGCGCAGGAAATATTCATGCCCCTTGCCCGAGGAGCCGAACAGGTTGGAGCGCCAGATGAACAGGTTGCGCGGGAAGTTGACCGGGTTGTCGGGATCCTCGCAGGACATGCCGATCCGGCCGGATTTGAGCCCGGCGACGACATGGTCCTCGACCGAAAGGCCGGCCTTGTCGGCGTCGGCCGCCAATGTCAGCGGATTGACCGCGAGTTGCGGCGCGGACGGCAGCCAGCCCATCCGCTCCGCCTTCACGTTGAGGTCGATGAAGCTGCCCTGATAGGGCGCCCGGTCGGCGAGCGGGGAGAGAAGCTCCGCCACGTCGAGCGTTTCGTAACGCCACTGGTCGCTGTGGGCGTAGAAGAAGGAGGTCCCGTTCATGTGGCGCGGCGGGCGCGCCCAGTCGAGCCCGAAGGCGAGCATCGTCCAGCCGGTCTGCGGCCGCAGCTTCTCCTGGCCGACATAATGCGCCCAGCCGCCGCCGGAAACGCCGACCGTCCCGCACATCATCAGCATGTTGATGATGGCGCGGTAGCCCATGTCCTGATGATACCAATGGTTCATCCCCGCGCCGATGATGACCATCGAGCGGCCCTTCGTCTTCTCCGCATTATCCGCGAAGCCGCGCGCCACCGCGACGGCGCGGCCGGCCGGGACGCCGGTGATCGCCTGCTGCCAGGCCGGCGTATAGGGGATGTCGTCATCGTAGGAGGCGGCGGCCTGGCCGCCGAGGCCGCGGTCGAGCCCATAATGCGCGCACATAAGGTCGAAGACCGTGGCGACATGCGCCTCGCCGTCGGCGAGCGCCAGGCGGCGGACCGGGACGTTGCGCAGGAGGATGTCGCCGCCCTGGTCGTTGGCGGTGAAATGTTCGTGTGGCCGGCCGCCGAAATAGGGGAAGGCGACCGAGGCGACCTCGTCGCGGCGATCGATCAGGCTGAGCGCCAGCGCCACGTCCTCGCCCGTCTCCCCGTCCTTCTGCTCAAGGTTCCAGAGCCCGGCCGGCTCGCCCTCCGCGGGCCAGCGATAGCCGATCGACCCGCGCGGCACCACGGGATCCCCGGTCTCCTTCTCTGTCGCGACCGTCTTCCAGGCGGCGCGGTCCGATTTTCCGTCCGACTTCTGGGCGCCGGGCAGGTCGCTCTGCCGGACATAGCGATCCGGGACCCAGCGGTCGCCGTCGCGGCGCAGCCGAACCAGCATCGGCATGTCGGTGTAGCGGCTGCAATAATCCTCGAAATAGGGCGATTGCCGGTCGAGGAAGAATTCGCGCAGCACCACATGGCCCATCGCCATGGCCAGCGCGGAATCGGTCCCCTGCTTGGGATGGAGCCACAGGTCGGAGAGCTTCGCGACCTCCGAATAGTCGGGCGTGACCGCGACGACCGTCGTGCCGTTATATCGCGCCTCGACGAAGAAATGCGCGTCGGGGGTACGGGTCTGCGGTACGTTCGAGCCCCAGGCGATGATGTAGCCGGAATTATACCAGTCGGCCGATTCCGGGACGTCCGTCTGCTCCCCCCAGGTTTGCGGGCTGGAGGGCGGCAGGTCGCAATACCAGTCATAGAAGGAGAGCAGGGTCCCGCCGATCAGGCTGAGATAGCGCGCGCCGGAAGCGTAGGAGACCATCGACATGGCCGGGATGGGCGAGAAGCCGACGATGCGGTCCGGCCCCCATCTTTCGATGGTGTGGACGTTGGCGGCGGCGATGATCTCGCTCACCTCGTCCCAGTTGGAGCGCACGAAGCCGCCACGGCCGCGCATGGCCTTGTAGGATTTCGCGATCTCCGGATCGTCGACGATCGCGGCCCAGGCTTCGACCGGCCCGCGCGTCTTCCGGGCCTCGCGCCACGCCTTTATCAGGCGGCCGCGCACCATCGGGTATTTGATGCGGCTGGCGCTGTAGAGATACCAGCTGTAGGAGGCCCCGCGCGAGCAGCCGCGCGGTTCGTGGTTGGGCATTCCCGGACGGGTGCGCGGATAGTCGGTCTGCTGGGTTTCCCAGGTGACGACGCCGCTTTTCACATAGATCTTCCAGCTACAGGAGCCGGTGCAGTTCACCCCGTGGGTCGAGCGCACGACCTTGTCGTGCTGCCAGCGCAGGCGGTAGCCCTCCTCCCACATCCGGTCTTCGTCGCGAAGCTCGCCAAGGCCGTTCGCGAACGGCTCGCGGCGGCGGGAGAGATAGGTCATGCGCTCAAGGAAATGGCTCACGGATGGGCTCCCTCTCCTGTCATTGCACGCCGCGCACGCGATAAAGCGCATTCAGCCCTGGTATTCTTCCCCTGCCGTCGAACCGAACCCCATATGGCTGAATGTCGCGGGCGGAACCCCCGAGACAGTATTTCACATCAACAGGTTGAGGAACAGAGGGCCAGAGCGATTGTTCTGGTCAGGAGCGCGCCAGCGCGCGCCCCTCACCCTCCCGCCCCTTCGGGTCGGGTCCCTCCCTCTCCCCGGAGGGGCGAGGGTAAAAAGGTAGCCCTCTCCCCTCCGTGGGAGAGGGTTGGGTGAGGGGGTTTCGTATCAACGGACGAACCAGATGCCAGCCGCCAGCAGGGCGCAGGAGAGGATAGCGAAGAGCGCGTCGGCGGGGCCGAAGCGGGGGACGTTGGCGATGGTGCGGGGGCCGTCCTTGGACAGTCCCCTCGCCTCCATCGCGATGGCGGCGCGGCCGGCGCGGCGGATAGCGAAGGCCAGCAGCGGGATGACCAGGCCGGCCAGTTCCGCCGGGCCGGGGAAGCGGCGGGGCGGACGGCCACGGCGCATGGCGCGGGCGAGCCGGATGCGCCGCGCCTCCGACAAGAGGTCGGGGACCAGGTTCATCGCGGTGAAGAGCGAGTAGCCGACGCGCGGCGGCAGGCGGCAGCGGGCCATCAGCGCGCGGACCAGCGCGCCCGGATCGGTGGTCAAGGCGAAGAAGACCGAGATCATGCCGCAGGCGACGGCGCGCAGGAAGAGCGTCACCCCGGCGGAGAAGGCGGGCGAGGCGACCAGCGCCTCAGCCGACATCTTGAGCGCGAAGTCGCTTTCCTGGCGGAAGAGCAGGCTGGTGGTCAGGAAACCGAGGCCGAACAGGCAGAACGGGACCATCAGCGCGGCGAGCAGCAGCGGGCTGGTCCGGTTCAAGAGGATGAGCGCGCCGCCGGCCAGCAGGATCGCGGCGAGCTGGAATCGCGGATCGAAGACCAGCACGGCGGCGGCGATCCAGGAGAGCGCGACGGCCAGCTTGACCAGCGGGTCGAGCGCCTTCAGCACCGCCCCGCCCTCTCCAGCCAGCGGAGCGCGGGGGCGATCGCCGGTTCGGCGAGGCCGGCGCGGGCCAGGAGGTCCGGCCGACCCAGCAAATCGGCGGTTCGGCCTTCCGCCAGCACGCGGCCGTCGCCCAGCATGATCGAGCGCGGGCAGAGGCGGAGCGCGAAATCCATATCATGGGTGATGATGGCGATGGCGCGGCCGGCGCGGGCCAGGCTTTCGACACGGCGGACGATCACCGCCGACCCCGCCGCGTCGAGCCCGGCCAGCGGTTCGTCCAGCACCAGCAGCGGCCAGCGGTCGGAGAGGGCCAGCGTCGCCAGCGCCAACCGCCGCTTCTGGCCCTGCGACAGTTCGAACGGGTGGCGGTCCAGCAGGCCGTCGAGGCCCCATTCGGCTGTCATGGCGGGCGTCAGGGGCCGGTTCCGGCCGAGCGCCGACTCCAGCTCCTCCCGCACCGTGCCGCCGACGAACTGGTTTTCGGGATTCTGGAAGGCGATCCCGCCGGGCGCGCCCTCCCGCCGGCCGCCCTTCAGCGGCAGGAGGCCGGCGAGGCTGGCTCCGAGGGTCGATTTCCCCGCCCCGTTCGCGCCCAATATGCCGACCACCTCGCCTCGGCCAATGACGAGATCGACATTGCGGAGCACCGTGGGGCCGAGGAAGGGCGCGCAATCCGCCCCGGCGAGTCGGGCGACCGGAGCCATGCCTCCCGCCGCATGGGCGTGGCCCGCCATGCGGGCGGTAACGAAGGCGCTGACGACCGGGCGCGCCCGGTCGATCGTTTCGGCAGGCGCGGTGGCGGGGTCGAGGGCGGCGAGCGCGTCCGCCACCGTCAGCGGCGGTTCGGGGGACGCGAGGCCGGCGCGGCGGAGATCGTCGTCCAGCAGGCTGCCGAGCGGCCGCCAGATGCCGAGGGCGGAGAGCGCCTCCCCTTGCGCCCGGAACAAGGGTGCGGGCGGGCCTTCGGCCAGCACCGCACCGTCGCCGCCCAGCACGACGACCCTGTCCATCTCCTCGATCAGCCCATCCAGCCGGTGGTCGACGATCAGCGCCCCGCGTCCACCGGCGCCGTCGAGCAGCAGGCGGCGGAGCCGGTCGGCGGCGGCGGGGGCGAGATGGGCCGTTGGCTCGTCCGCAACGAAAAGCGGTGAATCCTGCGCCAGCACGGCGGCGAGCGCGACGAGTTGCCTTTCGCCGCCCGAGAGGGTGGCGACCCGCCGACCGCGCCATGCCTCCGGCAAGCTCGCGCGCCGCATCGCCGCGCCGACCGCTTCGGCGATGCGATCCTCCGGCAGCGCCCTGTTCTCCAGCGAGAAGGCAATCTCATCTTCCACCCGCATGCCGCAGAGCGTCTGGTCGGCATCCTGGAAGAGCTGGGCCACGGCGGCGGCCCATCCGGCCGAGCTTCGAGCCGCCACCGGATCGCCGAACAGGCGGATCGTCCCCTCCACCGTCGCCGGGATGGCGTTGGGGACGAGGCCGGTCAGCGTCAGGAGCAGCGTCGACTTGCCGGAGCCGGATGCGCCCAGCAGCAGCACCCTCTCCCCCTCCCCCACCGCGAGATCGACCGGGCCGACGGCCGGCGCGTCCGCGAAAGGGTAGCGGACCGAGACGCTACGCCATTCGGCCGCCGGCACGCCGCCGGTCGCGGTCACGCCCGGGCGAGGCGCTTGGCGCGGTCGATCGCCAGGCCGGAGAGGACGCCCGTGCGGTAGAGCGCCTCCACGATCAGATGGCCGGCCAGACCGCCCAGTAGCGCGCCGCTGATGCAGCGCAGGAGGAACATGGCGAGCAGGATCGTCGGCTCCAGCGCGCCATAGTCGAACCGGACCCAGGTATAGGCGAAGGAGAAGACAGCCGCGCCGACGCCCGCCGCCATCAGCGTCGGCAGCGAATAGTCGCGCCAGCGCGTGGCGGCAAACACGATCTCCGCTCCAGCGCCCTGAACCGCGCCGGTGACCAGCAGAAGCAGGCCGGCCGGACTGCCCAGCAACACCTGGACGGCGGCGGCCAGCATCTCCGCCGCGAAGGCCGCGCCGGGCTTGCGGATGATGGCCGCCGCGACGATCGAGGCTATGAACCAGAAACCCATCACGACATCCATGGTCATCGATCCGAAGATCGCCTGGGCGACCAGCCAGATTTGCACCCAGCCCAGATAGAGCACGGCGAAGACCGCGCCCAGGACGGTGACGATGAGGATTTCACGCAAGCTCCAGCTACGGTTCTCGGGCATGGATTTCGTCCTGTCAGAAGGTGGATGGGGAAGAGGAAGAAGGCCGGCCGTCAGGCGGCCGAGGGGCTGTTCGCCGAGACGGTGAGGTCGAGCGCGACATGGCCGTCCGGCGCGCCGAAGCGCAGGAACGCCTCCGCCAGGGCGGCGAAGACCGGCCCGGCATCGCCCTTCAGCCGGGTGCAGAAATTCTTCGACCGGTCGAAGACGGGCGAGCCCTTCAGGAAGTCGATGCAGCCATAGATCTCGTCCATGTGATGCCCGACGCCGAGCGGGTAGAGCGAGAACTGGACCGCGACCGGACTGCCCGTCGGCGGGGCCGCGGCGACCGCCTCATGGGCCTCCGCGATCCGCCGGTCGAGCGGCGGCTGGTCGCCGGTATCGGCCGATGGCGCGCAGATCGGGTCGTCCGGCTCCCCCGGACAGCCGCGCGACACGGCGGCGGACAGGACGACGTGCCGGCCGCCGATTGCTGCCGCGACGAACAGGTCGCGCATCGCCGGGAAGAGCTGGTCGGGCGGACCGACCAGAAGGGTGGAGATATCGTCCGTCTCTATTCGGAAGGACGGGCGGTAGGGGTCGAGCGCGCTCAACGCGCCCAGGATGATTCCGACGAAATCGTCGGTCATGGGATAGAGGGAAATCTGCGCGCCGGAGAACATGGGTCGGTCTCGCTCCGCTGGTATGATCCAGATCAGCTTTAGGGTCCGAAGGCATGACGCCTTCATCTCAGCCCCGGCGATACGGGACACCCCTGTCGACAGAGGGTGACGTAGCACCCGAGGCGGCGGCATGCAATGGCACTTGACGACATTCGGTCGTGGAAATTTTATTTCGCGATTCCGGTGGCTACCGGCAGCAAATAATCAGTCAAATCCGTTTAAGTAAACATCCGGTCTTACTTGAGTGTTCGATCTTTGTTCATTTGACCTCGATGCCTATTTTTCGAATGATTGGGGAAACAAGAACAGACGACGCCCAATAATTTTGCGTCGCAACATGCGAGGAAACCCCATGACCGTGTTTTCCGATCCCGATTTCGACGATCACGAGCAGATCGTCTTCGCCAGCGACGCCGCGACGGGGCTGAAGGCCATCATCGCGATCCATGACACCGGCAACGGCCCTGCCCTGGGCGGCTGCCGGATGTGGGATTATGCCGACGAGCGGGAGGCCGCGCGGGACGCGCTGCGGCTGGCGCGCGGCATGACCTACAAATCCGCGCTGGCGGGGCTGCCGCTGGGCGGCGGCAAATCCGTCATCATCGGCGATTCCCGCAAGATCAAGACGCCGGAGCTGATGCGCGCCATGGGCCGCGCCGTCGACCGGCTGGGAGGCCGCTACATCGTGGCCGAGGATGTCGGCACCAGTGTCGAGGACATGACGGAGATCCGCAAGGAGACGGAATTCGTGGCCGGGCTGCCGGCGGCGCTGGGTGGGCGGGGCGACCCTTCCTGGCATACGGCGCGCGGCTGCTTCGTCGGGCTGCGGGCGGCGGTGGAGTATTCCGGCCGCGTGCAGGGATCGGACGGGGGGCTGGACGGGCTGCGGGTCGCGGTCCAGGGGCTGGGCAATGTCGGCTGGCATCTCTGCCGGATGCTGCATGAGGCGGGCGCGCTGCTGTGGGTCAGCGACGTGCGCGCCGAGCGGGCGGCGGAGGCCGTGGCGACGTTCGGCGCGACGGCGGCGCCGGTGGAGGCGATCCACGCGGTCGAGGCGGACGTGTTCGCCCCCTGCGCGCTGGGCGCCGGGCTCAACGACCGGACGATCCCGGCGCTGAAGGCGAGGATCGTCGCCGGATCGGCCAACAACCAGCTCGCCGAAAGCCGGCACGGCATGGCGCTGCGCCAGCGCGGGGTGATCTATGCGCCCGACTATGTGCTGAATGCGGGCGGCGTCATCAATGTCGCGGCGGAGCGCACGGGCTACAGCGAGGCCGAGGTGACGGAAAAGGTCGACGGCATCCACGGCACCATCCTGTCGATCCTCGCCCGCGCCGACCGGCTGAACATCCCGACCAGCGAGGCCGCCGACCGCATCGCCGAAGAACGCTTCCGCCCCCACGGCAAGCGCGGCGCGCTGGCGGCGTAGGAGGGCGGAGGCTGAAAAGGCTTATGGATTCCGGCTCTGGGGCCGGAATGAACAACAAAAACAACGTCATGCTGGACTTGATCCCATAGGCGCTAACTTACTATGAGGTGGGCGTAAGCTTGGCGTTTTCTTGGGGGTTCTCTGAGCCTGTAGAGGGTTCTTGGTGTTGGTCTGGCGGGCATGGGCCG
>NZ_JBDOQU010000026.1:0-29733 GCF_039839375.1 Inquilinus sp. CAU 1745 | reverse complement strand
CGGCCAAGGAGAGCCAGCGCTGGCTCGACGGGGCGGATCGTGCGGCCGAGACCTGTGCTTCGGCCGCCCGGATCACGGTGATCGCCGACCGGGAGGGCGATATCTTCGAGGCCTTCGCCCGGCGGCCGGCGACTGCCGACCTCCTGGTGCGGGCGGCCCAGGACCGGAGCCTGGAGGATGGCGGCCGGCTGTTCGCCCGCCTCGACGCGCTGCCCGAGGCCGCCCGGATCACGCTGTCCCTGCCGGCCAAGCCGGGGGCCAGGGCGCGCGACGCCGTGATGGCGGTTCGCTTCATGACCGCCGAGTTGGCGCGGCCCAGGAATGGCGGCGCCCCCGGCCTGCCCAAAAGCCTGCCCATGACCCTGGTCGATGTCCGCGAAGTCGACCCTCCGCCAGGCCCCGCCGTCCATTGGCGGCTGATCGCCAGCCAACCGGTGGCCGATATCCGGGACGCCCTGGAACTGGCCGATCTCTACCGCCGGCGCTGGGTCATCGAACAATTGTTCCGCACCCTCAAGACCCAGGGCTTCGACATCGAGGGGGTGCGCATCGAGGATGACGTGCCCCGCTGCAAGCTGGTCGTCGCCGCCCTGATCGCCGCCGTCACCGTCCAGCAACTCGTCCATGCCCGCGATGGCGCAGCCGGCCCCCAACCCATCAGACCCGCCATCGACGCCTTCGAGCCGGAAGACATCCCCCTGCTGGAAGCCTTCTGCGCCAAGCTCGAAGGCAAGACCCAACGACAGAAGAACCCCCACCCCAGGCAATCCCTCGCCTACGCCGCATGGGTCTGCGCCCGCCTCGGCGGATGGACCGGCTATTACGGAAAACCAGGTCCCGTCGTCATGCTCAACGGATGGCTCGACTTCCAAGCCGCAAAATACGCACTCTCCGCACTCAAACAATTCAATGTGTGAATCCGATAGCCTCCGTGGGAGAGGGAGGGACCCGACCCGAAGGGGCGGGAGGGTGAGGGGACTTACGCCGCCAGCGACAGGCCGCGCTGGAGGGCGTTCGCCAGGCGGCGGGAGAAGGCGGCGGGGTCGGGGACCGGGTCGCCCTCGACGATCCGGGCCTGATCCAGCAGCAGGAACGCCATCTCCGCCACCTGTGCCTCATCCTCCACGCCGGTCAGCCCGCGCACCAGCGGATGGGTCGGGTTGACCTCCAGGATGCGCTTGCTCGACGCGTTCAGCTGTTTGTGCTGCTTCAGCAGCCGCTCCAGATGCAGATCCATGTCGTTGTCGTCGGCGACCAGGCAGACCGGGCTGTCGGTCAGCCGTTCGGACGCGCGGACATCCTTCACCTCGCCTTCCAGAGCCTTCCTGAAGGCGGCGATCAGCGCGTCCATGCCCTCGGCCGGCGGTGGGGCGTCCTCCTTGTCGACCTTACCCTCGATCTTCGAAAGGTCGGCGCCGGCGCGCGTCACCGATTTCAGCTTGTGGCCGTTCACCTCTCCGACCGCGGGCGCCCAGAATTCATCCACCGGGTCGGTCAGCAGCAGCACCTCCACCCCCTTGGCGCGGAAACCCTCGATCTGCGGGGATTTGCGCAGCGCGTCGGGATCGTCGCCGGTGATGAAGAAGATGGCGTCCTGCCCCGGCTTCATCCGGGAGGCGTACTCCTCCAGGCTGGTCCAGCCGTCGCCTTCGGTGGTGCGGAACCGCGCCAGTTCCAGCAGCGTGTCGCGCTGGTCGCGGTCCTCGTAGAGCCCTTCCTTGAGGACGGGGCCGAAGGAGGTCCAGAAGGTCTCGTATCCTTCGGCATCCTCCTTCGCCTTTTTCCCGATCTCCGCCAGCACGCGCTTGGTCACGCCCTGACGAATCTTCGCGACCAGCGGGTTGGATTGCAGCATCTCCCGGCTGACGTTCAGCGGCAGATCCTCGCTGTCGATCACGCCGCGCAGGAAGCGCAGATAAGGCGGCAGCAGCCCCTCCGCCTCGTCCGACACGAAGACCCGCCGGACATAGAGCTTCACGTGATGCTGGCGGTCGGGGTTGTAGAGGTCGAAGGGCGGGGTGGAGGGCACGAACAGCAGGTTCGTGTATTCCAGTACGCCCTCCGCCCGGTAGTGCAGGGTCAGCCACGGATCGTCGAAGGCGTGGCCGACATGGTGATAGAATTCCTTGTACTCGTCGGCCGTGATCTCCGCCTTCGGCCGGGTCCACAGCGCCGCCGCGCGGTTCAGCCGCTCGCTCTCCTCCCCCTTCTCCAGCAGGACCGGGATGGCGATGTGGTCGGAATAGGTCTTGACGATGTGGCGCAGGCGCTCCTCCTCCAGGAACTCCTCCTCGCCCTCGTTCAAATGCAGTGTGACGGCGGTTCCGCGCGCCGCGCCGGGCTCAGGCTCCACCGTGAACGCGCCCTTGCCGTCGGAACTCCAGCGCCAGCCCGCCTCGTCGCCGGCCTTGCGGCTTTCCACCGTCACCTGGTCGGCGACCATGAAGGCGGAATAGAAGCCGACGCCGAACTGGCCGATCAGCGACATGTCCTTCTTCGAATCGCCCGACAGGTCGTTCATGAAGCCCAGCGTGCCGGACCGGGCGATGGTACCCAGATTGGCGACCAGATCCTCCCGGTCCATGCCGATTCCATTGTCGGCGACGGTCAGCGTCCGCGCTTCCCGGTCGACCGAAAGGCGGATGCGGAACTGCGTGTCGTCCGCCGCCAGCTCCGGCCGCGTCAGCGCGGCGTAGCGCAGCTTGTCGCACGCGTCCGACGCGTTGGAGATCAGCTCCCGGAGGAAGACCTCCTTCTGGCTGTAGAGAGACTTGGCGACGATCTCCAGAAGCCGGCTGACCTCCGCCTGGAAGGGCAGGCTTTCGGCTTCGGGTTTCGGAGAGGTCTGATCGGCGGTCGCGCCGGTCGATGCGTCCGTCATGGCGTGCTGGCCCTGCTGTCACATGGATACTGCGTCCGGTGGACGGGAAATTACGTCCGGTGGACGTGGATATGTGCAGGGCCGGCGCACGGCGCAAGCCTATCGCGCGACCTTCTGCCCCGGCGTCGCCGCCGTCGGCGCGTTCGGACCGACCGTCGGGACCTTCGGATTGTAAGCCGGCTCCTGCGCCGGAGCGGACGGGATCTTGGGGCTGTAGGCCGGTCCCGCCGCGTCAGCCGGGCCGGGGCCGCCGGCGCCGACGATGCTGTAATTGACCTCGTTGCCGTTCAGAAGCAGCCGCGCGTCGGCCGTGAGCTGGATATCGTAGCTGTGGACGATCCCGCCATCCGCCGTCGTGGTGGGCGTTCCCATGCCGCGCAGATAGGTCAGCAGCGCCCCCGCCTCCGGGAAGGCGCCGATGGCCTGCACCTCGGCGATCAGTTCGCCCAGATCGGTGATGGTCATCGCCCCGTCGCCGGTGACGCCCAGCATGGAGGCGGCGTCCGGTCGGACTTCTCCGGACAGCGAGGCGGCGCTGATCTCGTTGGCGATCGCGATCTCCCTGATCTCCAGCCTGCCTGTGTCCGGCCCCGCCAGTTCCCCCATGGCCCCCAGCATCATCGAGGGGTCGGCGGCCGGCTGGGCGATCGTCCGCAGCCAGCCGATGGCCAGGCGCTCCAGCGGGTCGGTCGGCAGGTCAACCAGCGCGATGTCGATGCTTCTGGCCGTCGGGAACAGGCGGGCGAACGGGTCGACCTGCGGCGCATCCACCGCATATTCCGGTGCTTCCACGGTGAATCCCAGTTCGGCCCGTGGAGTGTCCAGGCCGGAAACGTAACCGCCCGTTGTGAACAGCGGTGCGGTGAAGGTTCCTTCCGGCGTCCGCGCGAAGAAATCGTGGAAGCCTACTGAGATGCTCATGGAGGAAACCAGCGTGCCGGTTTCCTCCATGAGGTCGGCCATCATGCCGGCCGCCGCGGGGTCGCTGATCTCGCCCGCCCTGCTGGAAATCGTATTGAATCCCTCCATGAGCTTAGCCCACTCGGCCAAGACCGTCCCGGTGCTCGCGAAATCAATCTCCAGGCTGCCGAGCCGGATGAGCATGCCTGACCCGAGGTCGTCGATCGCCAGCCCCTCCATCACGAAGCTGCCCGGAAGGTCGTAGATGCCGTCGCTCGTTTCCTCGTAATCGGTGTCGTAGACCAGCCGGTCCACCCTGAGGCTGCCCAGCCCTTCCTCCACCGGCAGGAGGACGAGATCCCGCGCCTCGATGTCCAGGCTCATGAACATCTGCGCTTCCGGTGCGAAAACGCCCACGGCGGACTGCTCGCCGATGGTCACTCGCCCCTCCACGGTTCTGTCATGGCGGAGGAGAGTGACCTCCGGCAGCACGAAGCTCGTCTCGTACCAGCCATTCTCCATCGGCACGACGTCAACCGGAATTTCCGCCATCCGGATCGTGCCGTCCGGCGCATACAGCTCGATCGGCGGCACCAGCGCCCGATAGGCGTCGCCTTCCGGCGTCACGGTCAACTCGCCATCCAGCTGGAAATCCTCCGCCGTCGCGCCCGACGCCGCGAACTGCCGGTCAAGCCAGGATTGCAGCCCGTCCCGGATCGCCGCCGCACCCTCCTCCGTCGCCTCGGCGAAGGCGTTGGGGGCGGCAAGGGTCGTCGCGGCGAGGGCGAGGGCGAAAAGCGGTGAACGGCGGGTCATGAGGCGGCCTCCTTGCCTGTTTGTCGTCCGTTATTTCAGCCCGGGCGCGACGGCGGGCGGTCCGACGGGCGGCGACGGCGTCTTGGGGGGCGTGGCCGGACCGGCGGGGGCGGCCGGAGTGGTCGGGGCCGTCGGCAGCTTGGGGTTGGCGGCGGGCGGCGGAGCTTCATAAGCCGGGGGCGCGGTCGTCTCGCCCATCGCGCCGTAGGCCATCACGTCCGTGCCGTTGACCAGCGCCTGCCCGTCCGGCGTCACCTCGATCTCGTAGACCTGGACGATCTCCCCCTCGGCCGTCGTGGTGGGCGTGCCCAGCCCGCGCAGGAAGGTCAGCGCCGCCTCGGCCTCCGGCCCCGCCCCGGTGGCGCGGACCCCCTCGATCAGCGCGTCGAGGCCGGTGATGGTCAGCGTGCCGTCGGCGGTGAAGCCCATGAGGGTGTTCATGTCCGGGATCGCCTCGCCGGAGAAGACAGCCGAACTCACCACGTTGGCGAGGCTGATCTCCGCGATCTCAAGCCTGCCGGCCGATCCGGTCGCCATCAGTTCCTCCATGGCGTCGATCGGCGACGCCAGCACATCGCCGCCCGGCTTGGGGCCCGTACCGGCCATGGCCGGACCGGCGGCGCGCAGCCATTCCGCGATCGCCCCGACGGCGGCGTCGGTGGGAATGTCGACCATGGCCATGTCGATCCTGGCTTCTCTCGGCAACAGGGTTTCGAACGGCCCGAACGGCGGGTCGATCGAGAACCCGCCGAGGTCGAAGCTGAAGCCAATCTCCGTCGATTCGGCCTTCAGCCCCGAGACGTATCCGCCCGTGCCGATGCGCGGTACCTCGACGCGCCGGTCCACGCCGCCCATCGGGCCTTCGACCACCAAGTCCTCGAGTTCATAGGAGATGTCCATGCCCGACAGGTAGAAGCCGGACTCCTCCAGTATGTCGGCGAACAGCGTCATCATGGCGGCCTCGTCGACGGGGCCGGCGGCTTCCGTCGCCAGGACGTCGAACCGGTCTGAGAAGGCGGCGATCTCCTCCAGCACGATGCCGGTGGCGTTGAAATCGACCGTGGCCCGGCCCAGCGAGAAATGCCCCGGCCCGTCGGCCATGTTGAGCGCCAGCCCTTCCACCATGAAGCTTCCCGGCTGGTCGTAGATCCCCGGCTCGGTCTCCTCATAGGCGGAATCGAGGAGCACCCGGTCGATCGTCAACTCGGTTCCGGGCTCCGCCGTCGACAGCATCTCGACCTGCAGGAGTTCGGCGTCCAGGCTGATGAAATTCCGGATTTCCGGCGCGAAGACCCCGCTGGCGGATTGTTCCCCGATCGTCAGACGGCCTTCCTCGACGCCCGTGCTGCTGAGAACCGTCCCCTCCGGCAGGGTGAAGGAGGTGTCGTACCAGCCATCCTCGCGCGGCGCGATCTCGATCGGGGTCTCCTCGAACCGGAACGATCCCTCGGTCATCACGAATTCGAAGGCGGGGATGACGGCCCGATAGAGGTCGCCCTCCGGCGTCACCGTCAGTTCGCCGTCGAAGCGCAGATCCCCTTCCACGCCGGCAAGCTGGGTGTCGATCCAGGACTGCATCGCCTCGCGGATCGCCGCCGCCTCTTCCTCCGTCGTCTGGGCGAAGGCCGGCTGGACGAGGAAAGCCGCCGCCGCGAAGGCGAGGGGGATTGAACGCAGGATCATGGATCGCCGCCCTGATTTCGTTGATGATTTCGGTCGATACTATCGTGACGGTAGATTGCGGGCCACCCGCTATCTTCCCAATCGGGAATTGGTTCGCCCGAAGTCGGCCCACCTGAATTCGGTCGGGCGGTTATCTTGCAATGCGGAAGGAAAGCCCCGATTCTTGAAGGATGATGCTTGCCGCCGACCGTTCGCGGATTCTCGCCGTCCTGGGCCCGACCAACACCGGCAAGACGCATCTGGCCATCGACCGGATGCTGGCGCATCGCAGCGGCATGATCGGCTTCCCGCTTCGCCTGCTGGCGCGGGAGAATTACGACCGGATCGTCAAGCTGAAGGGCCGGACCCGCGTCGCGCTGGTGACGGGGGAGGAGAAGATCGTGCCTCCCAGGGCCGACTGGTTCGTCTGCACGGTCGAAAGCATGCCGCTCGACCGGCCGGTCGAGTTCCTGGCGGTCGACGAGATCCAGCTCTGCGCCGATCCGGAACGCGGCCACATCTTCACTCACCGGCTGCTCCACGCCCGCGGGCTGGAGGAGACGATGTTCCTGGGCGCGGAGACGATCCGGCCGCTCCTGCGCCGGCTGATCCCGGACGCCGAGTTCATCCAGCGGGCGCGCTTCTCCAGCCTCACTCATACCGGCTACCGGAAGCTGACGCGGCTGCCGCCCCGGTCGGCGATCGTCGCCTTCTCCGCCACCGACGTCTACCACATGGCGGAGCTGATCCGCCGCCAGCGGGGCGGTACGGCGGTGGTGCTGGGCGCGCTCAGCCCGCGCACCCGCAACGCCCAGGTCGGCATGTACCAGGCCGGCGAGGTCGATTATCTGGTGGCGACCGACGCCATCGGCATGGGCCTCAACATGGATATCGACCATGTCGCCTTCGCCCGGCTGACGAAGTTCGACGGCCAGTCGCCCCGCCGGCTCCGCGCGCCGGAGATCGCGCAGATCGCCGGCCGCGCCGGGCGGCATATGGCCGACGGCACCTTCGGCACGACCGACAGCGCCGGCGCGCTGGAGGATGAGGTGGTGGAGGCGGTGGAGACCCACACTTTCGACCCGCTGACCGCGCTGATGTGGCGCAACCACGACCTGGATTTCCGCAGCCCCGAACAGCTTCTGCGCAGCCTGGACAGGCGGCCGCCGGCGAGGGAGCTTCGCCGCGCGCCGGAGGCCGACGACCATCTGGCGCTCTCGGTGCTGGCGAAGGATGCCGACATCGCCGGCCTCGCCGGTTCCCGCCACGCCGTCCGGCTGCTGTGGGAGGTCTGCCAGATCCCGGATTTCCGCAAGGTGCTGTCCGATGCCCACACCCGCCTGCTGTCGCAGATCTATCGGCAGCTCCGCTCCCCGGCCGGCAGGCTCGATCCCGACTGGACGGCGCGTCAGATCGCCCGGCTGGACCGGACGGAGGGCGACATCGACACGCTGGTGACGCGGATCGCCCATATCCGCACCTGGACCTATATCGCCCACCGGGGCGACTGGCTTTCCGACCCCGCCGGCTGGCAGGGCCGGACGCGGGCGATCGAGGACCGGCTGTCCGATGCGCTGCACGACCGGCTGACCCAGCGCTTCGTCGACCGGCGGGCCGCCGTGCTGGCCAAGGGGCTGAAAGGCGGCGGCGACCTGTTGGGCGCGGTCACCCGGACGGGCGAGGTGGTGGTGGAGGGGGAATTCATCGGCCGGCTGGAGGGATTCCGGTTCGTCGCTGACGAATCGGTCCATGAGGCCGACGCCCGCGCCCTCCTCAGCGCCGCCCGCCGGGCGCTGAAGGATGAGATCGCGGCCCGCATCCAGCGGCTGGAGGCGGCCGACGATGCCGATTTCGCGCTCGCCGAGGATGGAGCGGTCTCCTGGGACGGGCAGGCCGTGGGTGCGCTGGCGGCCGGCCCCGAAGCGCTCTCTCCCACGGTCAGGCCTCTGCCCAGCGACCTCATCGAACCCGACGCGCGCGGCCGCATCCAGGCGCGTCTCCAGGCCTGGATCGGGGCCAGGATCGCATCCGACCTGCCGGCGCTCATGGCGCTGCGGCGCGCCGATCTTTCCGGGCCCGCGCGCGGGATCGCCTTCCAGCTTGTCGAGGGGCTGGGCTCCGCGCCGCGCCGTGACGTCGAGGATCTGGTCCGCGGGCTCGGCAAGCCCGGCCGGGCGGCGCTTCGGGCGCTCGGCGTCCGCATCGGGGCGGAAAGGGTCTGGCTGGCGCCGCTCCTGAAGCCGCGCGCCGTCGCCGCCCTGGCGCGCCTGGCCGCGCTTTCGAGCGGTATGGCGCTGCCCCCGCCGACGCCGGGGCCGGGCGACCAGTCGGTCGTGATGGAAGAAGGCGTGCCGCCCGCCTTCTACGCCGCCATCGGCTTCCTGCCCTGCGGCCGCCGGGCGGTGAGGATCGACCGGCTGGAGGCGCTGGCCGTCGCGGCGGGCCGGCTGGCGGGGAAAGGTCCGTTCGCCGCCCCGTCCCGGCTGGCCCAGCTCGTCGGCGCGACGCCGGCCGACCTGCCGGACATCCTCGGCCGGCTGGGCTACAAGGCGGCGGTCGATCCCGACGGGTCGGTCTCCTATCATCGCCGCCGGTCGCGGGCGGCACGGCCCGATCGCCGCCGCCGTCAGCCGGCGGTGGATTCCCCGTTCGCGAAGCTGGGTGCGCTGGGGGGACGGTCGTGACCGAAGGCGGCGCGGTCCGGCTGGACAAGTGGTTGTGGTACGCCCGCTTCTTCAAGACGCGCGGCCTCGCCTCGAAGCTCTGCACCGAAGGGCGGGTGCGCGTCGACGGGACGGTCGTGACCAAGGCCCACTGGACGGTCCGGCCGGACCAGGTGCTGACCTTCGTGCAGGGCCGCCACGTCCGCGTCGTGAAGGTCCTGGATGTCGGCCGCAGGCGCGGCCCCGCCCCGGAGGCCCAGGCGCTCTACGAGGATCTGGCCCCGCCGGCGGCGGAGACGGCGCTGCCCCGCATCGATGGCCCCGTCGCGCCCTTCTCCCGCCCCTCCGGCGCCGGCCGCCCCACCAAGCGCGACCGCCGGGCGCTCGACCGGCTGAAGGAATAGGCGCGCCTGCAAATCCCCTAGAATCCGTGGGGTTGCGAGGGGTCGGGGAGGGTGCTAATGCCTCATTCATGCTGAACCGTATCAAGGATTTCCTGCTCGACCGCGATGCCCGACCGGGCGCGGAGGGCGGTCATACGGGCGACGAGCTGCATCTGGCGGCGGCGGCGCTGATGGTCGAAGCCGCGCGCATGGATGACGGGCTGGACGAGCCGGAGCGGCAGAGGATCGCCGAACTGGTCCGCTGGCGGTTCGACCTGACGGAGGAGGAGGCGGCGACGCTCGTCGAGGCGGCGGAGCGGGAGGCCGCCGGCGCGTCGGGGAACTATCGCTTCACCGCGACGATACGCCAGCGTTGCTCCGACGCCGAACGGGTGCAGCTTGTGGAGCTTCTGTGGGACATCGTCTATGCGGACGACAAGCTCCACGATCTGGAGGCCAGCCTGCTGCGAAGGATCTCCGGCCTCCTATATGTATCGGACAGGGACAGCGGCCTTGCGCGCAGACGTGTCCTGCAACGCCATGGCTTGTCAGAGGACGAAGCCTGAAAGTACTGTCCGCGCCGCACTGGATTCAGAAGGTTGACGTTCCGATTCAGCCGACGGATGGGAACGAGGAGGGTTTTGGAAATGCCGTACGTGGTCACGGAATCCTGCATCAAGTGCAAGTACATGGATTGCGTGGAAGTCTGCCCCGTGGATTGCTTCTACGAGGGCGAGAACATGCTGGTGATCCATCCGGACGAATGCATCGATTGCGGCGTCTGCGAACCCGAATGCCCGGTTGAGGCGATCCATCCGGACACGGAGGTCGACGCGGCGGAGAAATGGCTGGAGATCAACCGGCAATACGCCGAAAGCTGGCCGAACATCACCCGCAAGAAGGACGCGCCGGCCGACGCCGATCAATGGCAGGCGACGGAAAACAAGTTTTCCGAGCATTTCAGCACCAATCCCGGAACCGGCGATTGATTCATGGCTGCCCTGCGCGGCCGGACGTAAAGAATCGGCAACATTCTTAGGCGCCGCGCCTTTAACCCCGCCGAATTTTGTACTATATTCGCTCGGTAGCCCGGTTTTGCGTGTGCAGTCCGGGCTTCTCATCGTAAAGGGCCCGACCCAAACGGCTTTTCCAGTACCGGCGAGCGTGACGTTCTCCGGTCCACAAGCCTTTCGTCCGCCCCTTGGGTGAGCTGGACCACCTGTCCAGGCCCGTCGGTAATGAGGACCGTCCGGCCCGGATGCAGAAGATGGGGCTTGAGTCAGCGCGAATGCCGGAACAACTCGAATATAGCATCGGCGACTACGTCGTCTATCCCGCCCATGGTGTCGGCCGCATAGCCGGCATCGAAACCCACAGCGTCGGTGAACTGTCCGTCGAGCTCTACTCGATCAGTTTCGAGAAGGACCGGATGACGCTGAAGGTGCCGACCGGGAAGGCGAAGAAGTCGGGCCTGCGGAAGCTCTCCTCCAAGGACCTCATCAAGTCCGCGATGGAGACGCTGAGGGGCCGCAGCCGCGTGCGCCGCACGATGTGGAGCCGCCGCGCCCAGGAATACGAAGCGAAGATCAATTCCGGCGACCCGGTGTCGATCGCGGAGGTCGTGCGCGACCTGCACCGCGCCACCGACCAGCCCGAACAATCCTATTCCGAACGCCAGATCTATCAGGCGGCGCTGGAGCGGCTGGCCCGCGAACTGGCGGCCGTGGAGAAGATCGACGAGCAGAAGGCGACCGAGCGGCTGGAGCAGGTGCTGACCAAGGCGGCCTGACCGGGGCAGCTAGCTCTGGGCCGATCGCCGGAGAAGAAGCGGGCGGCGTCCTTTCGAGGGACGTCGCCTTTTTCTTTGTCGGTATCGCGGACGCCGCTTGTTGCCGCTGCCCGCGAATTGCCGCTTTTCTTGCCGTACCATGCCGGTACACTTCGCCGAAGCCCCGGTCCCGGGGCTCCCCTTTCCGATGCTTTCGAGGCTTTGGCCCCTCCCCCGTGACGATCGACAACGAGAAATTCGCGAAGCTGGGCCGGCCCAGGCGCATCTGGGCGGTGGCCGCGATCCATGGCGACGTCCACCGCCTGGCGGCCCTCCACGATCATCTGGGGACGCTGATCCAGCCGGGCGACCGGCTGGTCTATCTCGGCAATCTGCTGGGCCGTGGTCCGGCGGTGTTCGAAACGATCGACGAGCTTCTGTCCTTCCGCCGCGCGGTCCTGGCGATGCCGGGCGTGCTGGTGGGCGATATCATCTACCTGCGCGGCGCACAGGAGGAGATGTGGCAGAAGCTGCTGCAGCTCCAGTTCGCGCCCAACCCGTCGGAAGTGCTGCGCTGGATGATAACCCAGGGCGTGGAGCCGACGCTGGCCGCCTATGGCGGCGCGGCGCAGGACGGCATCGTCGCGGCGCGGGAAGGGGCGGTGCAGGTCACCCGCTGGACCAACCGTCTGCGGGAAGCGATGCGCATCGCGCCCGGCCACAACAATCTCTTCGCCGCCCTGCGGCGCGCGGCCTTCACCGAAGGCAACGGCGTGCTGCTGGTCAGCGCGGGCATCGACACCAGCCGGCCGCTCGCCGCCCAGGGCGACAGCTTCTGGTGGGGCAGCGCCGGCTTTGCCCAGATATCGGAACCCTATGAGGGCTTCACCCGCATCGTGCGCGGCTACGACCCCTCCCAGGGCGGCGTCCAGGTCTCCGACCTCACCGCCACGCTGGACGGCGGCTGCGGCCGCGGCGGCAAGCTGGTCGCCGCCTGCATCGACCCCGGCGGCGAGGTGTTGGAGCTGCTGGAAGTCTGATCGGCCGACAAAAGCCGGCAAAAGCCTACATTTTCTTTTTTCCGTCATTCCAGCGGAGGCTGGAATCCATGGGCCGTGGCCGCTTCGCCGGCGGCGACGAACCAGGCGCCGCCCTGGCGTCCGTCGACGGCCCATGGATGCCGGATCAAGTCCGGCATGACGGTTTGGGTTGCCGCGCCAGAGCGGCGAAAGCCGACAAAAGCCCACATTTCTTTTTTCCGTCATTCCAGCGGGGGCTGGAATCCATGGGCCGTGGCCGCTTCATCGGCGGCGAAGGACCGGCCGCCGCCCTGGCGTCCGTCGACGGCCCATGGATGCCGGATCAAGTCCGGCACGACGGTTTTGGGTTGCTGCGCCAGAGCGGCGAAAGCCGACAAAAGCCTACATTTGCCTACAATGAAAAAGAATCCGCCCCACCGCCCCTCGGCGCGCTGACGCGGTTGTGATCCGGCGGGGCGGCAGGGTCGTATAGGATGATGTCCCCACGGCTCCCCCGGCCGGAAAGAAAAAGTCATGCCGCACATCGACGATCCCCAGACCCGGCGCGCCAATCTGGACTACATCCGGGCATCGATGAAGGCCCCTCTCCTGACCCGGGAGCGGGAGTTCGATCTCGCCCGCCGCTGGCGGGGCGAGGAAGACGAGGAGGCGCTGCACGAGCTGGTCCGCGCCTATGCGCGGCTGGTCGTCGCCACCGCCGGGCGGTTCCGCAATTACGGGCTGCCGATAGGCGATCTGGTGCAGGAAGGCAATGTCGGGCTGATGCAGGCCGCCTGCCGGTTCGAGCCGGAGCGCGACGTGCGCTTCTCGACCTACGCCGCCTGGTGGGTCAGGGCTGCGATGCAGGATTATATCCTGCGCAACTGGTCGATCGTCCGGACCGGCACCACCACGGCGCAGAAGGCGCTGTTCTTCAACCTGCGACGGCTGCGGGCCAGGATAGACGATCTGTCGGGCGGCCCGCTGACCGGGGAAGGCCGGGCCTGGATCGCGGGCGAGTTGCGGGTCGGGGTGCGGGACGTCGAGGCGATGGAGATGCGCATGTCCGGCGCGGACCAGTCGCTGAACGCCCCGGTCGCCGAAACCGGCGAGGATCGCTGGCAGGATTTCCTGCCCGACCAGCGGCCCGGACCGGAGGAAGTGGTGATCGGGATGCGCGACGGCGCGTCCCGCTCCCGCTGGCTGGCCGAGGCGATCGGCGAGCTGAGCCCGCGCGAACAGATCATCATCCGCCAGCGCCGCCTCAGCGAGGAGGGCGCGACGCTGGAGGAACTGGGCCGCCAGCTCGGCGTCAGCAAAGAACGGGTGCGCCAGCTCGAACACCGGGCGCTACTGAAGCTGCGCGCCTCCATGGAGCGGCGGGTGGAGGCTTCCGACGAGCTGCTGCCGGAAGCCTGACCTTCAATCCACGATCAGCTTGACCGGCGTTCCCGGCGGCGGACTTTCACCGGGCGTGAGGCCGTTCAGCGCGGCGAAGCGTTCCGCCGGCAGGGTGGCGTAGGGCATCCGGCCGATCAGCGGCCCGATCCCGCCCGCGGGGACCGGAACGATGGCGATCCGCGCCGGCGCGAACCGCTCCCGGTCCGCCGCCGTCAGGGCGTGGAAGCTGTAGGTCGCGCGCCTGAGGTCGAGATCCAGCCTGTCCGTCCATGGGGCTGGGGTCAGGAACAGGAAGCGGGCGACGGTCGAAGGACCGATCCGGATCGCCACCAGTCTCGCATCCTTCGGGCCCGCCCGCCCGTCGATCCTCAGGAGGCCGGTGGCGGCGGGGAAGCCGTTGATCGTCAGCCGCTCCGGCCGGCCGGACTCCCGCATCCAGACTGCGAGATAGGCGTCTGCCCGGACCGGCCGGTCGAGCGTCACGCGGTCGAAAACGATCCGGCTGCCGGCCGGACCGAACGCCTCCACCGTCCCGCCATGCTGGACCATCCGGAAGCCCGGCGGGGCCCGCCACATGATCCCGGCGGCGAGGTTGCCGTAGGCGTCGCCGACGATGCGGCCCTCGCCGATGCCGGAGCCGTAGACCAGCCCGTCGATATGGGCCAGATAGGCGTCGCGGTTGCGGATGCCGCCCGCTGAACCGACGGCCGGCCCGACGAGGATATCCGCCTGGACGATGCGCCGGGCCGCGCGCGGGTGACTGGCGCGGAAGCCGCCACCAGCATCGGCCGCGCCGGTCAGGCGCTGGCGCAGCGCATGGTCGCGGTCCAGCCGGCGCAGGAACCGCGACAGGGCTGCCGGGTCGTATCCGGCGCGGGCCAGGTAGCTGAGGCCGATGGCGTCGGCCTCCAGCTCCTGCTGGCGGTTATAGGCGCTGAGATAGGCGTCCGCCCCCAGCCCGGCCGCTGAGGCCACCGCACCGCCCAGCGCCGCGCCCATCAGCCCGACGCCCAGCTCGCCTATCGCGGCCTGGCGGTAGCGTTCGGCGGAATGGCGCGCCGTGACATGGGCGATCTCATGGGCCAGCACGCTCGCCAGTTCGGCCTCGTCGCCGGCCAGGGCGACCAGCCCGCGGGTGACGTGGATGTAGCCGCCGGGCAGGGCGAAGGCGTTGACCGTGCCGCTGTCCAGGACGGTGAAGCCGAAGCCGTCGGGCCGGCCGGTCCGGAGGGCGATGCGGCGGCCGATCGCGGAGACATAGGCGGCCAGCGCGGGATCGGCGTAGACGCCGCCATATTCGGCGACCAGCCTTGGATGCTGCGCCGCGCCGATCCGGGCCTCCGTCGCCGGGGCCATCAGGAAGGTCTGGCTGCGGCCGGTCACCGGGTTGACCGAACAGCCTGCCAGCAGGCCAAGCGCAACGAGGGGAGCGAGAAACCGTCTCATCAGCCGTCCAGCATCTCGATCTGCTCGGGATGCGTCGCTTCGATCAACGGGCCGTTGAACTCCCTCAGCCAGCCCCGCACCCGGACCCGGCGGCCTTCCCACTGCGTCGGATCGATCCCGGCCTCTTCGAAGGTGCGAGTGTCGGCCGGCTCGATCGAGATGGTGAAATCCCGGTCCCAATCCTCCCCGAAATTGAGGTAGATGCGCCCGCGCACCTCTTCGGCCGCCAGGATCACTCCCTCGACCAACTCGAAGCCGCCCACCGCCCGGCCCGCCTCTCCGGCGGCGCGGACGGCATAGTAGGGATGGTCCCAGATGCCGCGCCGCTCAGCCCGTGCCGACCGCTCCAGCGCCAGCATCTCGGCCACGGCGGCGCGGTTGTCCGGGAAGCTGTAGACCCGCGCCATGCCGGCCTCCAGCATCGCGCCCTGGATCCACAGCCCGTCCTCGCGGATCAGATGGGCCAGCTTCCGGCCGTACCGGTCGGTCCGGAGCCCGCCATAGGCCAGCGTCACCTGTCGGCCGAGCGTCAGCGCCTCCAGCGCCGCCTTCGCCTCGTCGGCCAGCGGCCATTCCACGAAGCCTTCCCGGCCCAGCGCCAGCTTCGGCGCCTGGAGCCCGACCAGCCGGACCTCCGCGCCATCCTCCAGGACCAGGGTGTCGCCGTCGATCACCGATTCGACGGTCCCGGCGCCGTCCCGCTCCAGCGACGCCGGGGCCTCGGCCGCCTGCGCCGGACTTGCGAGGATCATGAGGAGGAAGGTGAGGAACAGGCGCATGGGCTGGGTCGGTCCTCCGGACGGGATGGAACGCCGGATGAGGCGCAGGGTTTTACTTTCGCCGATCGGACCCCCTAAACTCCACCGGCAATTGCCTCGTTCTGACCCTGTCGGTGCCTCCCCATGCCTCGTGACGCCATCTACCCGCCGCTCGATCCGCTCCGGACGGGACTTCTCCAGGTCGACCCGATCCACACCCTCTATTGGGAGGAAAGCGGCAACCCGAACGGGACGCCGATCGTCTTCCTGCATGGCGGGCCGGGCGCGGGGGCGTCGGCGATGCACCGGCGCTTCTTCGATCCCGGCCACTACCGGATCGTCATCTTCGACCAGCGCGGCGCCGGCCGGTCGCGGCCGCTGGGGGAGGTGCGGAACAACACGACCGACCTGCTGATCGGCGATATCGACATGCTGCGCCGCCATCTCGGCATTGATCGCTGGCACGTCTTCGGCGGCTCCTGGGGGTCGACCCTGGCGCTTGCCTACGCCCAGGCGCATCCTGACGACTGCATCAGCCTGACCCTGCGCGGCATCTTCCTGATGCGCCGGGCGGAGATCGACTGGTTCCTGCACGGCATGAAGGCGATCTTCCCCGAAGCCTGGACGGCCTTCAGCACCTTCCTGCCGGCCGACGAACGGGACGATCTGCTGGAGAACTACCATTCCCGGCTGATGGACCCGGACCCGGCGATCCACATGCCGGCGGCACGGGCCTGGAGCGTCTACGAGGGCGCGTGCTCGACCCTGCTGCCCAACCCGGACACGGTCGCGGCGGCCGGGGAGGACACCCACGCGCTGGGGCTGGCGCGGATCGAGGCGCACTATTTCCGGAACAACCTCTTCGAGCCGGAGACCTTCCTGCTCGACCGCGTCAACCGCATCCGGCACATCCCGACGGTCATCGTGCAGGGCCGGTACGACGTGGTCTGCCCGATCGTCAGCGCCGACGAGCTGCGCCGGGCCTGGCCGGAGGCGCGCTACGTCGTCGTCCCGGACGCCGGCCATTCGGCGATGGAGCCGGGCATCCGCTCCGCGCTGATCGACGCCACCCAGCGCTTCCGCGCCATTGGCTGAGGTTGGGCCTGAGGCCGGCTATCTGGCCGGCCCTGAGGCCGGACGTGGCGCGGAAGCCGCAAATGCGCCATATTGCGCGGCTTAACAGTGCGCGGCTTAACAGACGACGCGCCCGCGCGGATCCGGCCCTGACGGCCGTTTAGCCCTCGCCGCGGGCCTGAACCAGGACAGGGAGTTCCCATGGGTCAATCCATCGCTCTGGTCGATGACGATCGCAATATCCTCACATCGGTGTCGATCTCGCTGGAAGCCGAAGGCTACGACGTCCGCACCTACGCCGATGGCGACGAGGCGCTGCGGGGGCTGACCGCCCGTCCGGTCGACCTCGCCGTGCTGGACATCAAGATGCCGCGCATGGACGGGATGGAGTTGCTCCAGCGGCTGCGTCAGTCGACCAACATGCCGGTCATCTTCCTGACCTCGAAGGATGACGAGGTCGACGAGCTTCTGGGCCTGCGCATGGGCGCGGACGACTACATCAAGAAGCCGTTCTCCCAGCGTCTGCTGATCGAGCGCATCCGCGCGCTCCTGCGCCGGGACCATCTCGCCGCCTCGCCGTCGGAGATCGATCCCAACGCCGTGGTCAGCCGGGGGGACCTCACGCTCGACAGCAACCGGCATGCCTGCCTCTGGAAGGGCGACCCGATCGAGCTGACGGTGACGGAGTTCCTGCTGGTGAAGGCGCTGGCGATCCGGCCGGGCCACGTCAAGAGCCGCGACCAGCTCATGGACGCCGCCTATGGCGAGCACATCTATGTCGACGACCGCACGATCGACAGCCACATCAAGCGGATCCGGAAGAAGTTCAAGGCGGTCGACGATAGCTTCAATCAGGTGGAGACGCTCTACGGCGTCGGCTACCGGTACAAGGAAGCCTGACCGGCAGGGTCGGGCGGAGGCTGTCCTTTTGGCGGTTGCCCACGATTTCAAGACGACGGAGGCCGAGGACGGCGCGTCGCCGGACGAGGAGGCGGAGGACGAGGACGATCGTCCCGTGCCCCATCCCTCGCGCCTGCGCGCCCTTACCCGCCTGATCCGCTGGCGGCGCCGGCGGTGGGTGTCCAAGCTGACCGCCCGCGTCCTGGCCATCAACGTCCTGGCGCTGCTGATCCTGGTCGGCGGGCTGCTCTATCTCGGCCAGTATGAGGAAAGGCTGCTGCAGTCGGAGATGCAGTCGCTCCGGACCGAGGCGCTTATCTTCGCCGGCGCGCTGGCCGAAGGGGCGGTGGTCGGCGATTTCGACGAACCCCAATCGCTCGATCCGCGACTGGCCCGCAACATGATCCGCCGTCTCTACGAAACGACGGATACGAGGACGCGGCTGTTCGCGCTCGACGGCAGCCTGATCGCCGACAGCCGGAGGCTCGGGGGAGCAGGCGGCGTCGTGGAAGTCGCGCCGCTGGTCATGGACTATGAGGAGAATCCATGGCTGCGGGAGGCGTTCGACACCGCCTATGCCTGGATCACCAACCAGATGCCGGAGACCAAGCGCTGGCCACCCTATGAGGAGGATGCGACCCAGCAGGCGCAGGATTACGCGCCGGTGCAGCGGGCGCTCTGGGGCTATGTCGGCCAGAAGGTCTGGTCCAACCCGTCGGGGGGACAGATCCTCGGCGTGGCGGTGCCCATCCAGCGCCTTCGCGCGGTGCTGGGCTCGGTAATGGTGACGCGGGACACCGCCCGCATCGATCGGACGGTGCAGTCCCTGCGTGAGGACATCCTGCGGGTCTTCGGCATCGCCGCCGGCATCACCGTGTTGCTGTCGCTCTATCTCGCCGGCTCCATCACCCGGCCGATCCGACGGCTGGCGGCGGCGGCGGAGCAGGTGAAGCGCGGCCACGGCCGCCATCAGGCCATCCCGGACTTCACCGGCCGAAGAGATGAGATCGGTGAGCTGTCAGGGTCGCTCCGCGACATGACGGAGGCGCTGTGGAACCGGATGGACGCGATCGAGCGGTTCGCCGCCGACGTGGCCCATGAGATCAAGAACCCGCTCACCTCCCTGCGCAGCGCGGTGGAGACGGCGTCCAGGATCGAGGACCGGGAGAAGCAGCGCCGGCTGATGACCATCATCGTGGAGGATGTGGCGCGTCTCGATCGCCTCATCACCGACATCTCCGACGCCTCCCGCCTGGATGCGGAGCTTTCGCGGTCGGAGACGGAATCGGTCGATATCGGCAAGATCCTGGAGATGCTGATCGACCTTTACAGGACGACCCGGCAGGAGAACGGGCCGGTCTTCGCGCTTTCCCTCCGGAAGAGCCGTCCTCTCGTCGCGCAGGGGCTGGAGGGGCGGCTGGTCCAGGTCTTCCGCAACCTGATCACCAACGCCATGTCCTTCTCCCCGCCCGACGGCAGGATCGTCCTGCGCGCGCGCCGCACCGATTCATGGGTGGAGGTGGTGATCGAGGATGAGGGGCCGGGGATACCCCAGGCCAAGCTCGACGCCATCTTCAACCGCTTCTATACGGAGCGTCCGGTGGGGGAGAAGTTCGGCACCCATTCCGGCCTCGGCCTCAGCATCTCCAAGCAGATCGTGGATGCCCATAACGGCCGCATCTTCGCGGAGAACCGCGAGGACGGGCAGGGAGCCCGCTTCACCGTCATGATCCCGACGGTTCAGCCGTGACGGGGCCAGTCGTGACGGGCCCGGCCGTGACAGCCGCCCTCGCGATTGACAGGGACGGACCGGCACCCCACCTTGCCGGCGTGAAATCGATCCATGCCACCTGCGTGGCGCTCGGCGGCGTCGGGATCCTGCTGCGCGGCCCGTCGGGAAGCGGCAAGTCCGACCTGGCCCTGCGCCTGATCGATCAGGGCGCCCGCCTGGTCGCCGACGACCGGGTCGTGCTCCGGGAGGACGGCGGCGAACTGCGCGCGGAAGCGCCGCCGCGCTTACGCGGGCTGCTGGAGGTGCGGGGAGTCGGACCGATAACCGTCCCGTCGGTCCTGTCCGTCGCCGTCAGGCTCATCGTCGATCTGGCCCCGTCCGGAGAGGTCGAGAGGCTGCCCGACGCGGCGTTCGATATCCTGGAGGGAAAGCCGATCGCGCGCCATCTGCTGTCGGCCTTCGAAGCGTCCGCCCCGGCCAAGATCAGGCTGCTGGCGCGGCTGACCGCGGATGTTCCGGCGGTGGAGATATGATGGACGCACCCCCCCGGTCCCGCGACGGCGCGCGGCGGGTCATCCTCATCACGGGCCTGAGCGGGGCCGGCATGACCACGGCGCTGAAATCGCTGGAGGATCTGGGGCATGAGGCGATCGACAATCTGCCGCTGGCGCTGATGCCGCCCCTGGTCGACCAGATCGAACCGCATGGCCGGCCGCTGGCGATCACCATCGATTCCCGGACCCGCGACTTCTCCGCCGACGCGCTGGTCGCGCACGTCAAGGCGCTTCAGGCGCGGGAGGATATCGACGCCCGGCTGCTGTTCGTCGATTGCGACCCGGACGTGCTGCAACGGCGCTTCACCGAAACCCGCCGGCGGCATCCGCTGGCCATCGACCGCCCCGTCTCCGACGGGATCAGCCGCGAACAGCAGATCGTGGCTCCCCTGCGCGACCAGGCCGACCTGGTCATCGACACCTCGATCCTGACGATCCATGAGCTGCGCCGCTTCCTGGCGGCGGAATTCGCCGAGCCGGGCGAATCCGGGCTGTTCGTCTTCGTCACCTCCTTCGCCTTCCGCCGGGGGCTGCCGCGCGAGGCGGATCTGGTGTTCGACGTAAGGTTCCTCGATAACCCGCACTGGGACCCGGAGCTGCGCCCGCTGACCGGGCTGGACGCGGCGGTCCAGACGGTGATCCTCCAGGATCCGGACTTCGACGGCTTCCTCGACCGGCTGACCGGCCTTCTCGGGCCGCTCCTTCCCCGCTACAACCGCGAGGGCAAGAGCTACCTCACCGTCGCGGTCGGCTGTTCCGGCGGCCGCCACCGTTCCGTCTTCGTCGCGGAACGGCTTGCGTCATGGCTGTCGGGGTTGAACTATCGCGTCGGACTGGCGCACAGGGACCTGCCGGCGGCATCCTGACCGGCGAGGAAGGCGGATCGAGGGGCATGGGACGGGACGACGAAGGGGCGACGCCGATGATCGGAATGGTTCTGGTGACCCACGGCCGCCTGGCCGAGGAGTTCATCGCGGCGCTGGAGCACGTCGTGGGGCCGCAGAAGAACATCGCGTCCATCTGCATCGGGCCGGACGACGACATGGAAAGGCGTCGCCAGGACATATTGAGCAAGGTGTCGGAGGTTGACGCCGGCAAGGGCGTCGTGCTCTTGACCGACATGTTCGGCGGCACGCCGTCGAACCTCGCCATCTCCGTCATGGACCGGGCGGACGTGGAGGTGATCGCCGGCATCAACCTGCCGATGCTGATCAAGCTGGCCTCGGTCCGGGCAGCGGAACCGCTGGGCCAGGCGGTAATCCAGGCGCGGGACGCCGGCCAGAAATACATCAACGTCGCCTCGACCCTGCTCGCCGAAGGCAAATGACGGGCGGCCCGGCCATGTCGTCAGAGGTCCCGGACGCCAGGACCATCATGATTCGCAACCAGCGCGGACTGCACGCCCGCGCGGCGGCGAAGTTCGTGAAAATCGTCGGCCAGCACAAGGCGCGCGTGCTGGTCTGCCGCAACGGCATGGAGGTCGGCGGGGACAGCATCATGGGGCTGATGATGCTCGCGGCGGGGCCGGGATCGTCGGTCAGGCTCCAGGCATCGGGGCCGGAGGCGGCATCGGTGCTGGACGCGCTCCAGGCGCTGATCGAGCGGAAGTTCGATGAGGAATGAAGGCCGCAGGCCCCGCCCGGCCGCCGAGCGGCGGGACGACGGCTGCCTGAAGGGGCTGGGCGTCGCGCCCGGCGTCGCGATCGGCCCCGCTCATGTCGCGGAAGGCGGCTTCATCCAGGCGCCGGAATATCTCGTCCTGGCGGATGAGATCGCCGCCGAATGCCATCGTCTGAAGGACGCGGTGGGCAAGGCGCGCCGGCAACTCCAGAAGCTCCAGGCGAAGACGTCGGCCCTGCCGGAAGCGGCGGCGGAGGAGATCAGCTTCCTGCTGGACGCGCATATCGCCATCCTCAGCGGCTCCCGGCTGCTGCGGGGGGCGGAACGCCGGATCGTGGAGGACCAGTACAACGCCGCCTATGCGGTGCAGAGCGAGATCATGACGCTCTCCCGCCAGTTCGAGGCGCTGGAGGACACCTATCTGGCGGCCCGGGTGCAGGACGTAAAGGATGTCGGCAGCCGGCTGATCCGCAATCTGGCGGACCGGCCCTACCAGGCGTTCTCCCGGTTGACCGAAGGCAGCATCGTGGTCGCGGAGGAGATCACTCCGGCGGACACGGCGCTGATGGACCCCAGGCGCATCGCCGGCTTCTGCAGCGTGATCGGCGGCGCGGAGGGGCATACGGCGATCATGGCGCGGTCGCTGGGACTGCCGGCGGTGCTGGGCGTGCCGGGGCTGATGCGCCGGGTCCGGCCGGGGCAGACGATGATCGTCGACGGGGCCGAGGGGCTGGTCTTCGTCGACCCGCCGGCCGACGTGCTGGCGGACTATCGCGCCCGCCAGATCTCGATCGCCGCCGGCCGGGCGCAGCTCCGCACGCTGATCGCGGTGCCGTCGCGGACCCGCGACGGTGTCGACATCTCATTGCAGATCAATTTGGAGCTTCCCCGCGACGTGCCGGCGGCGATCGATCTTGGCGCCGACGGGGTGGGGCTGCTGCGCACGGAATTCCTGTTCATGAACCGGGACGACGTGCCCAGCGAGGATGAACAGTATGAGAGCCTGAGGGAGATCGTGGAGGGCATGAAGGGGCGGCCGGTGACCATCCGGACGCTGGATGTCGGCGGGGAGAAGCTGGCCTCCGCGCTGGGCCGGCATGTGCCGGAAAGCGTGAACCCGGCGCTGGGGCTGCGGGCGATACGGCTGTCGCTCCGGGAACCCCAACTCCTGGCCTCGCAGCTTTCGGCCATCCTGCGCGCCGGCGCTCATGGGCCCATCCGCATCCTGTTGCCCATGATCACGTCGGGCGGCGAGGTCCGGCAGGTGAAGGCGGCGCTGGCCTCGGTCGTCCGGAAGCTGAACCGCGCCGGCGTTCCGATCTCGAACCCCCTGCCGCCGCTGGGCGCGATGGTCGAGGTGCCGGCCGCCGCCCTGTCCGCCGACGCGCTGGCCCGGGAGGTCGATTTCTTCGCGCTGGGGACCAACGACCTGATCCAGTACACGCTGGCGATCGACCGGGGCGACGAGGCGGTGGCGCATCTCTATGACCCGCTTCATCCCGCCGTCCTGAAGCTGATCGGCCTGTCGGCGGAGGCCGCGGGACGGGCCGGTATCCCCGTCAGCATCTGCGGCGAAATGGCGGGCGATCCGCGCTATACGGCGCTGCTCATCGGGCTCGGCGTCCGCGACCTCTCCATGTCGCCGGCCGGGTTGCTGCCGGTCAAGAACCGCATCCGCACGATCGACAGCGCGGCGGCGACGCGCCGGGCGCGGATGATGCTGGATGAAACCGACAGCGGGCGCATCGCCGTCCTGCTGGATGATTTCAACGACGCGTCCTAGGGAAAGCGTCTGTCTCAGCAGCAAATATAAAGATATCTTTATGCTTGTGCGGGAGCGGCCCGGTTGGTAAACCGGCCCCAACCACGACCGGTCATGTCCGATTGCCTGGGCGTGACGGCCAATTCTCGTATTTCGCGGAGGTTCAGATGCCCGATGCCGGCGGCTTTTCCGACTACAAGGTCAAAGACATCTCCCTGGCCGGCTGGGGCCGCAAGGAGATCGCCATCGCCGAGACCGAGATGCCGGGCCTGATGGCCCTGCGCGAGGAATACGGGACGTCCAAGCCGCTGCGCGGCGCGCGGATCGCCGGCTGCCTGCACATGACGATCCAGACGGCGGTGCTGATCGAGACGCTGACGGCGCTGGGCGCGGAGGTCCGCTGGTCCTCCTGCAACATCTTCTCCACCCAGGACCAGGCCGCCGCCGCCGTGGCCGAGGCCGGGACGCCGGTCTTCGCCTGGAAGGGACTGGAGGAGGACGAGTTCTGGTGGTGCATCGAGCAGACCATCACCGGCCCCGACGGCTGGCGGCCGAACATGATCCTGGATGATGGCGGCGACCTCACCCAGATCATGCACGAGAAGTATCCCGAACTGCTGGACGACGTTCGGGGCCTGTCGGAGGAGACGACGACCGGCGTCCACAGGCTCTATGAGATGGCGAAGGCCGGGACGCTGAAGGTGCCGGCGATCAACGTCAATGACAGCGTGACCAAGTCGAAGTTCGACAATCTCTATGGCTGCCGGGAAAGCCTGGTCGACGGCATCAAACGGGCGACCGACGTGATGCTGGCCGGCAAGGTCGCCGTCGTCTGCGGCTATGGCGATGTCGGCAAGGGGTCGGCGGAATCTCTCCGCAGCCAGGGCGCGCGCGTGATGGTGACGGAGATCGATCCGATCTGCGCGCTTCAGGCCGCGATGGAGGGCTACGAGGTCGTCACGATGGACGACGCGGCGTCGAAGGGCGACATCTTCGTCACCGCGACCGGCAATGTCGACGTCATCACGCTCGACCACATGCGGGACATGAAGGACCGCGCGATCGTCTGCAACATCGGCCACTTCGACAGCGAGATCCAGATCGACTCGCTGCGGAACTACAAGTGGGAAGAGGTGAAGCCCCAGGTCGACGAGGTTATCTTCCCCGACAACAAACGGCTGATCATCCTCGCCAAGGGGCGGCTGGTGAATCTGGGCTGCGCCACCGGGCATCCCAGCTTCGTCATGAGCGCGTCCTTCACCAACCAGGTGCTGGCGCAGATCGAGCTTTGGCAGAACCACGCCAATTACGAGAAGAAGGTCTACGTCCTGCCGAAGAACCTGGACGAGAAGGTCGCGCGGCTGCATCTGCAGAAGCTGGGCGCGACCCTGACCACCCTTACCGACCGGCAGGCGACCTATATCGGCATCGACGAGCAGGGTCCGTTCAAGCCGGAATATTACCGCTACTGACCGTCTTCGGGCGTCAAACATTACTGAAATCGGGCAAGCCGGCAGCGTGTAGACGCTGCCGGCTTGTTCATGTGACCCAAGTTCTCTTAGATTGAGACGGTGTTTTTCTTTTCGTCTCAGACGAAGATGCGGTCGCCCGTGCGCGCTTTCCTGTTCATCTGCTTAGCCTGGCTGACGCCGGCCGCCGCCCGTGCCCAGGGCGCGGAGGCCGCGATGTCGACCATGCCGTGGCTGGTCTGGGCGGTCCCGCTTCTGGTCGTGCTGTGCTTCGTCGCGGGCTATGCCCTGATGCGCCGGAACCACCATGAGCAGCTTGCGGCGACGACGATGGAGCGGTGGCGGCTGGAAGCGCTCCTCTCCTCCGTTCCCGGCGCCTATTGCGGCTGGGGGGCGGACGGGACGACGGCCGTCTCCGACGATTTCCGGCGGCTGATCGGTCGCGACCGCATCAACGGCTTCGAGGATATCGAGGATGCGCTGAGCGCCGGCGACGCGGCGGCGCTCCACAGCGCCTTCGCGCGTTTGCAGGAGAAGGGGGAGCCGTTCCGTCTGGTGGCGACGGAGGCGGTGGCCGGCCGGCGGCTGGAGTTCCAGGGCGCGCGGGGCCGCGCGCTTGACGTCGGCTACACCTTCGACGCGCTTTGGCTGTCCGACGTGACCGACCGGGAGACGGCGGCCCAGCGTTCCACCCGCGCGCTCGACGCGGCGCTGAAGGAGCAATCGGAAACAAACAAGTTCCAGCAGGAGCTGTGCGCCCTCTTGGACACGCTGCCGCTGCCGGTCTGGCTGCGCCGGTCCGATCTGTCGCTCGGCTGGGTCAACCGCGCCTATCTGAAGGCCCTCGACGCGCCGCTGGACACGGTCCTGGCCGAACAGCGCGAACTGGGCGGCGGGGTGATCGCCGCCCACGAGGCCGTTCCCGGCCGCGCGCTCGCCGCCCAGGCTAGGACGCTCGGCGGGGCGCGGCGCGAACGCCACCATGTCGTCATCGGCGGCGAACGCCGGCTGCTGGACTTCACGGAGACGCAGGTCCGCGGCGGCGAGGATGACGAGCGCCTGTCCGGCCTCGTCATCGGCTATGCGGCCGACGTGACACCGATCGAGGAGATCCAGGCCGACCTGGACCGGCATGTCAGGGCCCATGCCGAGGTGCTGGAGCACCTGAAATCCGCCATCGCCATCTTCGGTCCCGACAAGCGGCTGAAATTCTTCAACCAGTCCTATGTGACGCTCTGGTCGTTCGAGGAAGGCTGGCTGGAGAGCGAGCCGATGCTGGGAGAGATCCTGGAGGACCTCCACGAACGCCGGCAATTGCCGGAATATGCCAACTTCCCGGCCTACAAGCGCAGCCAGGACCAGCTCTTCACCTCGCTGCTGGAGCCCAACGAGGATCTGCTCCATCTCCCCGACGGCACGACGCTGCGCTCCGTCGTCACGCCGCACCCGTTCGGCGGCCTGCTGTTCGTGCTGGAGGACGTGACCAGCTCCCTGACGCTGGAGCGGAACTACAACACGCTGATGGAGGTGCAGCGCGAGAGCCTGGACAATCTGGCCGAAGGCATCGCCGTCTATGGCAGCGACGGCCGGCTGAGGCTGAGCAATCCGGCCTTCCAGCGCATCTGGGGGCTGACCGTCGACGACGTGGCGGGCCATCCGCATGTGATGGAGGTCGTGGAGAAGACGCGCG
Organism: Inquilinus sp. CAU 1745; assembly: GCF_039839375.1. Lineage (NCBI taxonomy): Bacteria > Pseudomonadati > Pseudomonadota > Alphaproteobacteria > Rhodospirillales > Rhodospirillaceae > Inquilinus > Inquilinus sp. CAU 1745. The sequence continues at coordinate 3,235 of NZ_JBDOQU010000026.1, read as the reverse complement.
ACTTCTACGATTCCGGTGGCGACTGGGAGAAGATCCGGTCGGAAATGGTCGCCAACGCGCTGGAGCGGGATGAGACGAGCGCGCGGCTGGAACGGCGGGACGGATCGGTCATCGCCTTCTCCACCGTGCCGCTGCCCGATGGCGGGGTGCTGAACTCCTTCCTGGACGTCACCGACAGCGTGAAGGTGGAGCAGGCGCTGAGGTCGTCCAACGCCGCGCTGGAGACGGCCGACCGGCTGAAGTCGGAGTTCATCGCCAACGTCTCCTACCAGCTCCGCACGCCGCTGAACGCGATCATGGGATTCGCGGAAATCCTCAACAACCGCTATTTCGGCGACCTCAACGAGCGGCAGTTCGAATATACCGAAAGCATCATCGACGCTTCGCAGCGCCTGCTGTCGCTGATCAACGACATCCTCGACCTGGCGACCATCGAGGCCGGCTACATGGCCTTGGAGCGCCGGCCGGTGGAGGTCCATGCGATGGTCCGCAACGTGCACGAACTGATGCGCGAATGGGCGGGCAAGCAGAACCTGAAGATCACGGTCAGCTGCGACGCCGGCATCGGCCTGATCGACGCGGACGAAAGGCGGCTGAAGCAGGCACTTTACAATCTCGTCAGCAACGCGATCAAGTTCACGCCGGCCGGCGGCAGAATCACCCTGTCGGCGCGCCGCGCCGACGGGCGGCTGACCCTGACCGTGGCCGATACCGGTATCGGCATTCCCGAAGCCGACCAGCGGCGCGTTCTGGGCCGGTTCGAGAAGGCCCATCCGAACTCACGCCATAGCGGCGTCGGGCTGGGATTGGCGCTGGTCAAGAGCCTGGTGGAGATGCATGGCGGGCAACTGGAGCTGAAATCCAAGCCGGGCGAGGGAACGACGGTAAGCTGCATCCTGCCCTCCGGCGATATGGACGGCGTCGACCTGCCGGCGGCGCTGGATCCCCAGCAGGAGCGCCGTTCCGCTTCCTGATCCCCGCCTTCCAGTCTCAGGCGCGGGCCAGGCGGGCGCGGAGGAAGGACAGCTTCGCGGTGGCGATCATGTTGCCGATCAGCACCAGGACCGCGCCGGCGAGGGCCGAGCCGGTCCAGACATAGCCTTCCAGGAATGTGGAGATCGCCAGCGCGACCACCGGGAACAGCACGGTGGCGTAGGAGGCGCGGTCGGCGCCGATCCGTCCCAGCAGGGTGAAATAGCAGCCGAAGGCTACGACGGAGCCGAAGATCGCGAGGAAGACCAGCGAGCCGACATAGGGAACCGTCCACTCAAAGACGAAGTCGTGGCCGCGCAGGAGAGCGATCACGAATACGGCGGCGGCGCCATAGACCATCGAGAACGCGGTGCAGGACAGGACGGGGATGCCGGCCTTCTGGTTCGACCCGGCCAGCAGCCCGCCGATGGAGAAGGAGGCGGTGGCGACGATCACCAGCGCGAGGCCGAGCCCCATGCCGCCCGACAGGTCGAAGCCGTCCATGTCCGGCGCGAAGACCAGCGCCATGCCGAGGAAGCCGACGGCCGCCCCGGCGATGACGCGCGGTCGCAGGGGCTGCCGGAAGAAGAGCGCGCCGAACAGGATCGTCATGAAGACGATGTTGGCGTTGGAGACGGCCATCAGGCCACTGGGAACCAGCGCGGCGGCGAAATAGACCAGCGTGTAGCCGATCCCGATGTTCAGCAGCCCCTGGGTCGCCATCCGGGCATGTTCCCGCCAGCCGAAGCGCAGCCTCTCGCCCCGCACGGCGAGGAATCCCAGCATCAGCAGCGAAGCGAGCGCGAAACGGTAGCCGACCGACAGTTCGGCCGGCACCGGTCCGACCTGGAAGGTCAGCGCATACCAGGTGGAACCCCAGATGAGGACCACGAGGCCGTAGAGCAGGCTGTTGGGCATGACGATGTCGTCCGGAGGCTCCGAGGGGAGAAGAGGCTATGCCTCGATCCCTTCCGCAACAATGAGAACATTGTCTGGGTTTAACCGCTACGCCGCCGGGACGCCCTTGGTGGTCGAATATTCGAAATGCAGCGCCTCGCCGGGGAACACCAGCGGGTGGATGGAATGGGCGGCCTGCGCTGCCTCCGCGAAGCCGGTCAGGATCAGCTTCAGCTTGCGCGGATAGGTCGCGATGTCGCCGATCGCGAAGATGCCGGGCGCACTGGTCTCCGCCGTCGCTTGATCGATCGCGATGTGGTGGCGATCGAGTTGCAGGCCCCATTCAGCGATCGGCCCCAGATTCATCGACAGGCCGAAGAAGGGAAGTAGCGCGTCGGCTTCCAGGCGCTTTGTCTCCCCCTCCAGCGTGGCCACGACGACGGCCGACAGCGCGCCGTCCGATCCTTCCAGCCCGTGGAGCTGGTAGGGCGTCACGATCTCGATCTTTCCGGCCTCCGCCAGCGCGTGCAGCTTCGCCACGCTGTCGGGCGCGCCGCGAAATTTCGGCCGCCGATGGACGACCATCACCTTCTCCGCGATGTCGGCCAGGATGATCGACCAGTCCAGCGCGCTGTCGCCGCCGCCGGCGATGACGACGCGCTTGCCGCGGAAGGCTTCGCGCCGGGTCACCATGTAGTGGACCGACGTTCCCTCATAATCCTCGATGCCGGCGATCGGCGGCCGGTTGGGACCGAAGGCGCCGACGCCGGCGGCGACGATCACCGCGCGCGCGTCGATCCGGGTTCCAGCACTGGTTTCCAGGAGGAACCGCCCGTCCGGCTGCGGGGTCAGCTTTTCGACCTGCTGGTCCAGATGGTAGACCGGATCGAAGGGCCGCGCCTGCTCGGCCAATTGCTCGATCAGGCCGGCGGCGTCGATCGAGGGGTAGCCGGGGATATCGTAGATCGGCTTTTCCGGGTAGAGCGCCGCGCATTGACCGCCGGGAACGCCCAGCGCGTCGATGACATGCGCCTTCATCTTCAGCATGCCGCATTCGAAGACGGCGAACAGACCGACGGGGCCGGCGCCGATGATGGCGACATCCGTGCGATGAACCGGCATGGGAACTCCGTTCTGCGGTGATGCTGAGGCGTGGGCCATCCTTTGCCAAGATAAGCCGGCAGGCGCAAGTGCCGGCCCGGAAGCGCGGCGCCCGATCCTTCACCGCCGGCGAAGCGGTGGCGGCCCATGGATTCCTGTGTGTTGGATGGTTGCTATGATGGGAGCGGGAAGGAGGCCGTTGGATTCGAGGTCGCCCGATCGGTAGACCGTATGCTGGCCTGGCCCCTTCCCGCTCGTCTTGCAC
>NZ_JBDOQU010000025.1:0-35654 GCF_039839375.1 Inquilinus sp. CAU 1745 | reverse complement strand
GCTGTCTACAGCCGCTCACTCACCAAGAAAGTCGCCATCATCGCCGTCGCCAGAAAGCTCCTCACCCACCTCAACGCCATGCTCAGAGACCGTAAAGCCTGGGCCTGACAACACAGTTGCCAGATCGGGGTCTGGAATGACCAAAAAGGAAGGTCCGGAGCGGAGCATTGCGCCGTCCCGCGCGCAACTGGCGTGGCTGCGGCGGGGGCTGGACCAGCCGGGCGGGAAGCTGCCGCTGTTCGACCGCAACGGGCGGCGCGTCGCCCGGCGTACGGTGGAGGCCTGCCTCGCCGCCGGCTGGGCCGCGCCCTGGTTCGGGAATCCGACCAAGCCCGACTGGCTGATCTGCCGCCTGACCGAGGACGGGCGGCGGATCGTCGGGCCTGGAGGCGGGCGGCTTTAACCTTCCGACCCGACCTTGGCGTACCGATCGACCTTGGTCACGCCAGGGTGCGGGGGCGGGAGAAGGAGGTCGAGCTTTTTACAGTGGAGCGGGATCATCCGTCCGAAAATGACAAAAGTTTCAAATTGGGGAACAACCGGACTTGACATAATTATCAGCAATTGGCACTAAAAACGCGCACTGACTCAGTGGCCTGAGTTTAGGGAGGAAAGGTCCTGGGAAGTCTGGATGCAATGGGATCGCCTAAGGCTTCGGGGGGAGCGCCGGCGGTTCCGGGACATCAAGGCACCATGACGATAAGAAGACCGGCCAACGGTCACACTGCGCACAAAATGAAAACCGGCCTTTCGGGGCCGGTTTTTTCTTGTCCGATTTCCGTCTCCTTTCGGCCCCCCCTCGTGGGAGAGGGAGGGACCCGGTCCGCAAGGAACGGGAGGGTGAGGGGTCTTGAGAAACCAACGCCCCCTCACCCAACCCTCTCCCACGAGGGGAGAGGGCTACCAAACTGACTTCTCCCGCGCTCCGGCAGCGATCTCAGGCCGGGGCGGTCGCTTTCCGGCGGGCGGACGGGCGGAACCGTTCGGTCACGCCCCTCACGGCGGTATAGAAGACCGGCGTGAAGATCAGGCCGAACAGGGTCACCCCCAGCATGCCGGAGAAGACCGCGGTGCCGAGGGAGATCCGCATCTCCGCGCCCGCGCCCTGCGCGATCACCAGCGGCACGACGCCGAGGATGAAGGCGAAGGAGGTCATCAGGATCGGGCGCAACCGGGTCCTCGCCGCCTCGATCGCGGCGGCGAACCGGTCCTTGCCCTCAGCTTCGGCCTGGCGGGCGAACTCCACGATCAGGATGGCGTTCTTGGCCGCGAGCCCGACCAGCACGATGAATCCGACCTGGGCCAGCACGTCGACCGGCAGCCCCCTTATCAGGAGACCGGTGACGCCGCCCAGAACCGACATCGGCACGATCAGCACCACCGCGAGAGGCAGGCTCCAGCTTTCGTACTGGGCGGCGAGAAGCAGGAACACGACCACCACGGCGAGGCCGAAGACCATCAGCCCGCCCTGGGCCTGCCGCTCCTGGTAGGCCAGTTCCGTCCAGGCGTAGCTGAAGCCGTCGGGCAGAATCTCCTCCGCCAGCCTCTCCATGGCGAGCAGGGTTTCGCCGGTGGAGACCATCGGGGCGGAATTGCCCTGCACCTCCGCCGCCGGATAGAGGTTGAACCGCGTCACCCGGTGCGGACCGGTCGTGTCGCTGAAGGTGGCGACCGCGCCCAGGGGCACCATCTCCCCCTCCTCGTTGCGGGTGCGGAGGTCGGCGATGTCCTCCACCTCCTGCCGGAACTGGCCGTCGGCTTGAGCCGTCACCTGATAGGTTCGGCCCAGAATGTTGAAATCATTCACATAGGCCGAGCCCAGATAGATCTCCAACGTCTGGAACAGCCGTTCGGCCGGCACGCCCAGAAGTTCCGCCCTCACCCGGTCGAGATCCGCATAGATCCGCGGCGTCCTTGTGTTGAAGAGGGTGAAGGCGCCGGCGACGGTGGGATCGCCGTTGGCGGCCGCCGTCAGATTTCCGGTGGCTTCCTCCAGCAGTTCCAGTCCCCTGCCCCGACGGTCCTGGACCATCATCTTGAAGCCGCCGGTGTTGCCGATGCCGGCGACGGGCGGCGGCGGGACCGTCAGGATGAATGCTTCCTGGATGCCCCCCAGCTTCTGGAAGGTTTCCGCCATGATGACATCGGCCGACCGGCCGGCGGCCACCCGCTCCTCGAACGGCGCGAGGGCGGAGAAGATCGCTCCGGCATTCGACGCGTTGGTGAAGGTGGCGCCGTCGAAGCCGGCGAAGGCGACCGTGTGCTCGATCCCCTCGATCGAGCGCAGGATCTCCGAGGCCTCCAGCACCACCTCATCCGTCCGGCCCAGCGACGCGCCGGGAGGAAGCTGGACGACGGTGATGAGGTAGCCCTGGTCCTGCGTCGGGATGAAGCCGGTGGGGGCGCGATTGAACTGCCAGCCGGTGACTCCGACCAGGGCGGCATAGACCAGCAGCACCAGCAGCGGCAGCCGGACCAGCCGGCGGGTCAGGCCGCTATAGCCCCGCGACAGCCCGCCGAACGCCCGGTCGAACCCCCGGAAGAAGCCGTGGATCGGCCGCATCAGCAGGGAATCGCGCTTGTTCGGGTCATGGGCCTTGAGCAGGACGGCGCAGAGCGCCGGGCTCAGGGTCAAGGACACGATGGCTGAGATCACCGTCGCCGCGGCGATGGTCACGGCGAACTGCCGGAAGAACGCGCCGGAGATGCCGCCGACGAAGGCGGCTGGGATGAAGACGGCGCTGAGCACGAGGGCGATAGAGATCAGCGCGCCCGACACCTCGTCCATCGTGCGGTGGGCGGCCTGCCGGGGCGACAGCCCCTCCCGCAGATGCCGCTCCACGTTCTCCACCACCACGATGGCGTCGTCGACGACGATGCCGATCGCCAGGACGAGCCCGAACAGCGACAGATTGTTGAGGGAGTAGCCGAAGGCCGACAGGATCGCGAAGGTGCCGACCAGCGACACCGGGATCGCCAGGATCGGGATGACCGAAGCCCGCCAGGTCTGGAGGAACAGGATCACCACCAGCACGACGAGGATGATCGCCTCGCCGATGGTCTTGATGACCTCCAGGATCGATTCCTCGATGAAGATGGTGGTGTCGTAGACGATCTCGTAGTCCACGCCCATCGGGAAGTCCGGCGCCAGCGACGCCAGGGCGGCGCGGACGCCTTCCGCCGTCTCCAGAGCGTTGGAGCCGGGCCGCTGGAAGATCGCCAGCGCCACCGCCTCATTCTCATCCAGGCGGCTCACCTGGCTGTAGTCGCGGGCGCCGATCTCGACCCGGGCGACGTCGCCCAGACGGGTGATCCGGCCCTCGCTGTCTGTGCGGACGGCGATGTTCTCGAACTCGTCGACCGTCTGGAGCCGCCCCTGGGTCTCGATGTTCATCTGATAGGCGGCGTCGGTCGGGATCGGCGGCTGGTTCAGCACGCCGGACGCGACCTGTACGTTCTGCGCCCGCACGGCCTGCACCACGTCGCTTGCCGTCAGCCCGCGCGCAGCGATCCGTTCGGGGTCGAGCCAGATGCGCATGGAATAGTCGCGCGCGCCGAACGCCTGGACATCGCCGACGCCATCGACGCGGGTCAGCACGTCGCGGATCTGGAGCCGCGCGTAGTTCGACAGATAGAGCTGGTCGCGCGACGCGTCCGGGGACACGACATGGACCACCATCATCAGGTCGGGCGAGCTCTTGGTGACGGTGATGCCGAGCCGCCTCACCTCTTCCGGCAGCCGCGGCTCCGCCACCGCGACGCGGTTCTGGACTAGCACCTGGGCGTCGTCGAGATCGGTGCCCAGATCGAAGGTGATGGCGATCTGAAGGCTGCCGTCGCCGGTCGACTGGCTTTGCATGTAGAGCATGTTCTCGACGCCGTTGATCTCCTGCTCAAGCGGCGTGGCGACGGTGTTGGCGATGGTCTCCGCATTGGCGCCGGGGTAGCTGGCCCGGACGATGATGGTCGGCGGCGCGATCTCCGGATACTGCGCGATCGGCAGCCCCAGGAAGGCGAACGCGCCGATCAGCACGATCAGGATCGAGAGGACGGAGGCGAAGACCGGGTGGTCGACGCAGAAATGCGACAGCTTCATTGGGTCAGACTCCCGGCCTCGACGCCCTCGGGCAGCTCAATTGTCCCCTCCTCCGGCGTCACCGGCGCGCCGGGCCGCGCCCGGACGAGGCCGTTGATGATGACGCGGTCGTCAGGCTCCAGCCCCGAACGGATGATCCGCAGGCCCAGCTCCGTCGGTCCGGGGCGCACGACCTTCGGCACCACGACGTTGTTCTCATCCACCGTCAGCACGATGCGGCGGTCCTGGTCGGACAGGATGGCCGAGTCCGGCAACAGCATGGCGGCGTAGCGCGGCGAGCCCGGCAGGCGGAGGATGCCGAACTGGCCCGGCGTGAGGAACAAATCCTCATTGGGGAAGATCGCGCGCATGCGGATGGTGCCGGAGGACCGGTCGATCCGGTTGTCCACGAAGTCGATCCGCCCGTGATAGGGCCAGTGGCCGTTCCCGTCGTCGAACAGGCGGGCATCGACCTCCACCCCGCCCTCGCGGTGCGGCTGGAGGAGCCCGGCGTCGATCGCCCGCTGATAGGCGAGATAGTAGGATTCGCTCATGTCGAAATCGAAATAGATCGGGTCGAGCGAGACGATGGTGGTCAGCCGCGTGGCCTGGCCGGACACGCCGCCGGAGACGAGGTTGCCGATGCTGATCTCCCGCCGGCCGATGCGCCCGGAAACCGGCGCGTTGATCCGCGTGTAGTCGAGATCGAGTCGGGCGTTCAGCACCGTCGCCTCGGCCTCCTGGACGCCGGCGGCGGCGACCCGCGCCTCCTGCACCCGCTCGTCGAAGGTCGAGGTCGGGATGTTGTCGGTGCGCAGGAGCGACTCCGCCCGCTCAAGCTGCTGCTGCGCCAGTTCGTACCGCGCCTGGGCGGAGGCGAGCTGCGCTTCGGCGGCTGCCAGAGCGGCCTCGAACGGGCGCGGATCGATGACGAACAGCAGGTCGCCCTCCTCCACCAGTTGCCCGTCCTCGAAATGGATGGATTGGAGGTAACCGCTGACGCGGGCGCGCACCTCGACATATTCGACCGGCGCGAACTGGCCGGTGAATTCCTGCCATTCGACAAGTTCGCGGACGAGCGGGGTGCTGACCGTCACCGTGGGGGGCGGCGGCGCGGGGGGCGCTGTCTCCTGTCCGGCGGCGGCCGATACGAGGAGAAGCTGGGGGACTGTCGCGGCCGCCAGGGCCATCAGATGGACGATCCTTCGCAGGACGGACCGGGAGGTCGAAGGGATCCTGGACATGGGCAATTCCGTCTCGTTCGCCGGGAAGCGGGGTCGGTTAAGGGATGGCGAAGACTTGCCCCCGGCGATCGGGGGCGCGTCTTCGACCAGACAGATCAAGATTTCCAAATGGCGATCGCGCATCCCGCTGCCTCCCTTGAGAGGCCGGCGCCAAACCCGATCGCAATACTGTATTGACCGAACGAATACTGACTTACCGGATGCGTCGAGGAAGAAGATGTGCCCGCGATCACATCCGCGTCAACAGAGGGCCGAATCGGCGTCGCCTTATCGCCACAAATCTTAACGGATTATTCAGGTCGGGCCGGTCAGATTGCAATTTACCAGAAATATCATCGACCAGCCGCCAGGAGGGGCGACCGGCCGAGCATCGACAAGAGGTCGAGATCATGCCCCAGCCCCGCAAAGCCGTTCTTCGCGCCGCCGCCCTTCTGACAACGACGCTGCTGACGCCGGTCGGCCTCCACGCTGCTGAATGGGAGGTCTTCGAGGCGATCGGGGACGTCCGGATCACCGATGCGAACGGTGCCGATCTGGGCGTGACCCGGCCGGGCGACCGGCTGGAGACGCCGGTAACGGTGGAGACGCTGCATGGCGGGCACGCCACGCTGACCCATGGCGACGATGTCATCCATATCGAGCCATGGTCGCGGCTGGACCTGCCGGAGCAGGAGGAGGAAAGCCGGCTGACGGAGGTCATCCAGTCGATCGGCACCGCGATCTTCGGCGTCGACCGCCGGCCGGGCCGGGAGTTCCAGGTGACGACGCCCTATCTGGTGACGCTGGTGAAGGGCACCGCGTTCCAGATCGAGGTATCGCCGGCCGGCGCTTCGGTGGCCGTCACCGACGGCGTCGTCAACGTCTCCTCCCGGAGCGGCAACGGCGCGAGCCGGGACGTGCTGGCGGGGGAATCGACCCGAGTCGCCGCCGCCGGAACCAGCCCGTCACCGGAGCCGATGACGGTCGAGCCGCTTGTCTCCACCCCCTCGGGCCTGGCCGCGCCGGAAGCCGCTCCGGCGGAGGCCGCTCCGGAGGCGACAGCGCCGGGCAATTCCGCGCAGGCGCCGGGCCAGGCGAACGCCGCGCAGGCGCCGGGGCGGGCTAATGCCGCCGCCGCATCCTCAGCCAGCGAAGAGGGCGAGGACGGGTCCGCCGGCAATGGGAACGGCAACGGGATCCAGGGCAGCGGTGGTTCGGACGGGGACGATGAGGATGGCCCCGGCAACGGCAACGGCAACGATGATAGCGGCGGCGGGAATGGCAATTCCGGCGGCAAGGGAGGGTCGGACGACAGCGACGGTGACCGCGGGGGGAACGGGAACTCGGGCGGCGGGAACTCGGGCGGCGGAAATGGAAACTCCGGCGGGAACGGAAACGGCAATGGCGGAGGAAACGGAAACTCCGGCGGGAACGGCAATTCCGGCGGCAAGGGCGGCGGCAAAGGCGGTGGAAACGACAATGACGATCGCGGTCGCGGAGACGACGACGATGATGATGATGACGATAGCGGCCGGGGCAGCAGGGGCGGCAGGGGCGGCGGCGATGACGACGATTGACCGGTAGGCATCGCCATACGGCTTCCGGCCGATGCGTTTTCCCCTTCCCCATGCGCTGATCCTCGGCGCGGTTTCGGCGCTCTACCTCACCGGCGCGCTGGATTTCGTCGAGCGACGGCTGACCGACGCCCGCTTCTCCACCCTTTCGCGTCCGGCGACCGGCGAGATCGTGCTGGTCGCGATCGATCCGACCAGCCTCGACGAGATCGGCGTCTGGCCGTGGCCGCGCCGCCATCATGCCGAGGTGCTGGACCACCTGATGGCGGCGGGGGCGGAGACGGTGGTGCTGGACATCGACCTCAGCTCCCGCTCCGATCCCGTGGACGACGCCCTGCTGGCGGCCGCGCTGGACCGCGCGGGCGACCAGGCGGTGCTGCCGGTGTTCGCCCAGTACGAGCGGCGTCAGGGCGGCGTCAGGGCGGCCTTCGTGGAGCCGCTGCCTGCCTTCGCGGAGCGGACGCTTCTGGGATCGGCCAATGTCAGGCCGGCCGGCGACGGCATGATCCGCCACGCCGCGATCGCGGAGATCTGGCGTGACGGCACGATCGCGACGCTGTCGGCCCATCTGGCCGCGCCGGTCCCGCTGAGCCTCGCCCCCTTCGGCATCGATTACGGCATCCTTCCCGGCTCCGTCCCCCGCCTCTCCTATGTCGACGTGCTGGAGGGGCGGTTCGATCCCGCGGCCGTGGCCGGCAAGCGGGTGCTGATCGGCGCCACGGCGATCGAACTGGGGGACATCGCGCCGACGCCGGTCTGGAGGGCCCTGCCCGGCCCGATGATCCAGATCCTGGCGGCGGAGACGATCCTGCAGAACCGCGCGCTGATCGAGGTGCGGTTCTGGGTCCCGCTCGCGCTGGCGGCGCTGGCGCTGTGGCTGATACTGGGGCCGAGCCGGAAGCTCTCCTGGGTCTTTCGCACGGCGCTGACGGCCCTCATCGTGGCCGGCGCGGTGCTGGCCGCGCTGATGGCGCAGGCTTGGCTGGCCCTGCTGCTGCCGGTCACGCCGGTGGCGCTGAGCGCCCTGGCCGGGCTGGCGCTGTCGCTGCTGCGGGAAATCGACGAACAGAAGCTGAGGTTGCTGTCGCAGGGCTTCATCATCCGGCGGCAGGACCGCATCCTGCGGGGCGTGGTGCGGAACATGGCCGACGGGCTTGTCACCATCGACGATGAAGGGCTGGTCCTGTCCTTCAATCCGGCGGCGGAGCGGATCTTCGCAGCGCGCGCAGCGAACGTGATCGGCCATCCCTTCGCGCCCTGGCTGGGCGGCGGCGAGGAGGCGGCGTCGCTGGACCCGGAGAGTCCGACGCATGAGGCGATCGCCCGGCGCGGCGACGGCCGGTCCGCACCGATCGAGATCTCCATATCCGCCATGACCGGGGAGGAAGGCCGCACACGCATTATCCAGGTGCGGGACATCGGCGACCGGAAAGCGGCGGAGCAGGCGCTGCTCACCGCGAAGGAGGAGGCGGAACTGGCCAACCGGGCCAAATCCCAGTTCCTCGCGACGATGAGCCACGAATTGCGGACGCCGCTCAACGCCGTTATCGGCTTCGCGGAGATAATCAACCAGGAGATGATGGGGCCGGTCGGCAACAAGACCTATCTGGAATATAGCCGCGACATCGCCGGCAGCGCCGGCCATTTGCTGAACATCATCAACGACATACTGGACATCTCCCGGATCGAGGCCGGCAAGCTGGAACTGATGGAGGAGCGGCTGCCGGTGGCCGGGATCGCGGAGGCCGCCGCACGGCTGAGCCGGCCGGCGGCGGAGGAGAGATCGGTGATTCTGGAGATCGACGCGCCGGCGGCCCTGCCTTGCCTGCTGGCGGACGGGCGGCTGGTGAAACAGATCCTGACCAATCTCCTGTCCAACGCCATCCGGTTCACGCCTGCGGGCGGCCGCGTGGTGTTGCGCGCCGGGATGCGCCCGACCGGTGGGATCAGGCTGAGCGTTTCGGACACCGGCATCGGCATCGCGGAGGAAGATCTGCCGAGGGTGGTGAAACCGTTCGAGCAAGCCTCGACCGGTCATACCAGGCAATATGAGGGGACGGGGCTGGGGCTGCCGATCGTGCGCGCGCTGACGGACCTCCATGGCGGTCGGTTCGTGCTGACCAGCACGGTGGGCGTCGGCACCTCGGCCACGGTGGATTTCCCCCCGGCGAGGACGGCCCCGGCGGAGATGGAACGGCGGGCCGCTTCCTGAAGCGTCAGTCGAGGGGGCCGATGCCGCCCCTCAGCCGCTTGATCTGCCCGCGCGCCGTCTTGGCCTTCAGCCGCCGGGTCTTCGACCCGAGAGTCGGTTTCGTCGGCCGGCGCGGCTTGGGCGGGCGGGAGGCGCGGCGCAACAGGTCGACCAGCCTTTCCAGCGCGTCCTGCCGGTTGCGCTCCTGGCTGCGGAAACGGCGGGCGGTGATGAGGATCACGCCGTCGGCGGTCATCCGCGCGCCGGCCAGCCGGCGCAGCCGGGCGAGCATCGGCGGCGGCAGGTTGGGCGACCGCGCCGCGTCGAACCGGAGCTGGACCGCCGTCTCCACCTTGTTGACGTTCTGGCCGCCCGGCCCGGAGGAGCGGATGAAGCTTTCCTCGATCTCTGACGGATCGAGCGAGATGGTGTCGGTGATGGGGATCATGGGCGGTTCTTCGGCGGTCGGGCGGTAGGCGGTCGATTACGGCTAGCACGAGAGGCGGGCATGCGCCTAATGCCGTCCTTCACTGCCGGTGACGCTGTGAGGGCCCATGGATTCCCGATCAAGTCGGGAATGACCAATAAAAACAACGTCATGCTGGACTTGATCCAGCATCCATGTGGCGTCGATGGACGCTGGAACGGTGCCCGGTCCTTCGCCGCCGGTGAAGCGGCGTCGGCCCATGGATTCCGGATCAAGTCCACTGGTGTCCGGTTTAGATTTTTCCGCGACCTATGCGATTAAAAGAGGCTTAACGCACTCGCGCCAGTCGTCTCGTCAGAGCCGAAAGCGGGCTAGGATCAACTCGCTTAAGCGATTTCTCCGCCAAAAGTCGCTGAAACAGCGGTGGCAGGCACCCCTTTGACGACTTGAGCGAGTCTCTGAAGCTGGTGTGCACAACCCGATACTCTAAACCGGACACCAGTGGATCAAGTCCGGAATGACCAACAAAAACCTCATGGTGAGCTTGTCGAACCATGTGGGTGCACACCCTTCGACAGGCTCAGGGTGAGGATCAGGGGATTTGTCTAACGCATTGGAAAGATTGGTCGGAGCGGCGGGATTCGAACCCACGACCCCCAGTCCCCCAGACTGATGCGCTACCAGGCTGCGCTACGCTCCGACCGATGGGGAAGCGACGGTCCGCCGGGGCGGGCTTCGTCGCGGGCGGGACTATAGCCATGCCCTCCGCAGGTGGCAATGGCGTTTGGGCGGCGGTTCAGCCCTTTCCCGGCCGCAGCGCGTCGCGAAGGGCGCGGAGTTCGGCGAGCAGGTCCGTGAGCTGGCTCCGCAGCTCCGGCGCGATGGCCGGCTGGCCGCCAGCGGAGGCCGGTTCGGCGGCCGAGGATTCGAGGAAGGAGAGCTGGGGCGGCGGCGCGCCGGGGGATACGGCGGAGACATCGACATCGTCGATGGACTTGCCCTCCCGCAGCAGCTTCTGCACGCCCTTGATGGTGAAGCCGTCCTCATAAAGCAGCTTCTGAATCCGCCGCAGGAGAAGGACATCCTCCGGCCGGTAATAGCGGCGGCCGCCGCCGCGCTTCAGCGGCCGGACCTGGGAAAATTTCGTCTCCCAGAATCGCAGCACGTGCTGGGGCACGCCAAGATCGTCGGACACCTCGCTGATGGTGCGATAGGCGGTGGCCGACTTGCGGACGCTCCGCCCGCGCCCGTCCGTATCCGCCGTATCGGCCATGTCAGATATCGTCCCTGGAATCGTAAGGCAGGCCATTGATCCGGTTCTTCAGCACGTGGGAGGCGCGGAACACCAGCACCCTGCGCGGCAGGATCGGCACCTCCTCCCCCGTCTTGGGGTTGCGGCCGATGCGCTCGCCCTTCTGCCGGACGGCGAAGCTGCCGAAGGAGGATATCTTCACGACCTCCCCGCGCTCCAGCGCGCCGGATATCTCCTCCAGCACGGTTTCGACCAGATCCGCGCTTTCATTGCGGGACAGGCCTACCTCTTCGTAGACTGCCTCGCTCAATTGCGCCCGTGTAACAGTATCGGTCATCTTGAAGCCCCCCGGCATTGCCGCAGGTAAGACCGTACTTCGGCACAGATAATCCGTCAATTCCAGAGAGTTAAAAGCGGTCCTTAAACTTCGGCACCGCAAATGGACCGTTCACCAGCGCAGCAGCGCCGAGGCCCAGGTGAAGCCGCCGCCCATCGCCTCGATCAGCACGATGTCGCCGGGCTTAATCCTGCCGTCCCGCGCGGCCACGTCCAGCGCCAGCGGGATCGAGGCCGCCGAGGTGTTGGCGTGCCGGTCGACGGTCAGCACCACCTTGTCGGCCGGCAGGTCGAGCTTGCGGGCCGTGGCGTCGATGATGCGGCGGTTGGCCTGATGAGGCACCAGCCAGTCGATGTCGGACGATTCGAGGCCGGTCGCGGTCAGAGCTTCATCAACAACTTCCGCCAGTTTGGTGACGGCGTGCTTGAAGACTTCCCGCCCTTCCATCCGGAGATGGCCAATTGTGCCGGTGGAGGAGACCCCGCCATCGACATAGAGGAGGTCGTGATGCCGGCCGTCGGAATGGAGATGGGTGGTGAGGATGCCGGTGTCGGCGCTGGTCCCCTGCCCCTCCACGGCTTCGAGGACGACAGCGCCGGCGCCGTCGCCGAACAGGACGCAGGTCGCCCGGTCCTCCCAGTCGAGGATGCGGGAGAACAGCTCCGCGCCGATGACGAGCGCCCGGCTGGCCTGACCCAGCCGGATGAAATTGTCTGCGACCGTGAGCGCGTAGACGAAGCCGGAGCAGACCGCCTGGACGTCGAACGCCGCGCCGCCGGTCATGCCCAGCGCCTTCTGGACGAACACGGCCGTCGCCGGGAAGGTCTGGTCGGGGGTGGTCGTCGCGACGACGATCAGGTCCAGATCGGCGCCGTCCACGCCCGCCTGCGCCAGCGCGCGGCGCGCCGCCGCCAGGGCGAGGTCCGACGCCTTCTGCTCCGGCGCGGCGATGTGGCGCTGGCGGATGCCGGTGCGCTGGACGATCCATTCGTCCGACGTGTCGACCCGGGCGGCCAGTTCGTCATTGGTGAGAATCTGCTCCGGCAGGTAGGAGCCGGTGCCGGTGATACGGGAGCGGACAAGCGTCATTCGGTCACCGGATCGGATTCGGAAGACGGCGCCGGGGCATTAGCGGAGTCAAACTTTTGCAGCTCTTCGCTCACTTTTTCATTGAACCCGTTGCGGACCAGATCCACCGCCACGTCGATAGCGTGGGCGAAGCCCTTCGCGTCCGTGCCGCCATGACTCTTCACGCAGATGCCGCGCAGGCCGAGGAACATCGCGCCGTTATATTGCCGCGGATCGGCGCGCCGGCGCAGCTTCTCGAATGCGTTGCGGGCCAGAAGGTAGCCCAGCCGCGCCATTATCGAAGAGCTGAAGGTGTGGCGCAGCCATTCGGCATAGAGCCTGGCCGTGCCCTCCGCCGTCTTCAGCGCGATGTTGCCGGTGAAGCCGTCGGTCACGACCACGTCGACCTTGCCGGCCGGGATGTCGTTGCCTTCGACGAAACCCTCGAAGGTGCCCGGCAAATCCATGGACCGCAGCCGCGCGGCTGCGTCCTTGACCTCGTCATTGCCCTTCAGCGCCTCGGCCCCGACATTCAGCAGGCCGATGGTCGGGTTCATGAGCCCCAGCACCGCCTTGCCGAAGATCGCGCCCATGACGGCGAACTGGACCAGATGTTCCGGCCGGCATTCGACGTTGGCGCCGAGGTCGAGCATCACGCTCTCCCCCCGCAGGGTCGGGAAGAAGGACGCGATCGCCGGCCGGTCGATGCCCGGCAGCGTCTTGAACACGAATTTGGCCATGGCCATCAGCGCGCCGGTATTGCCGGCGGAGACCACGCAGTCGGCCTCCCCCCCGGCGACGGCGTCGATCGCCCGGCGCATGCTGCTGTCGCGCCCGGTGCGAAGCGCCGCGGCGACCTTCGTCTCGTTCGTGATGACGTCGGTCGTATGGACGATCGTCGCGACTTCGGCCAGCTTCGGCCAGTCGCGCAGCAACGGCCCGACCGCGCCTTCGTCGCCGAACAGGACGAAGCCGATGCCGGGATGACGCTGGCGCGCGATTTCCGCGCCCGCGACCACTATCGCCGGGGCGTTGTCGCCGCCCATGGCGTCGAGCGCGATCGTCAGCCGCCCTTGCGGGGCGCTTTCACCCATGGAGCCCGGCCTGGAGCCACCCACGAGGGACGGGCTCAGGCTTCGGCGGCGATGTCCACCACCTCACGGCCATCATAATGACCGCAGGCGCCGCAGACATGATGGGGGCGCTTGAGCTCTCCGCAGTTCGGGCATTCGCCGTGCGCGGCCGCGGTGAGCGCGTGATGGGAGCGGCGCATGTCGCGACGCGAGGAAGAGGTCTTCTTTTTTGGAACGGCCATGATTTCAATACTCTTCGATTTTAAAAGGCGGCCCCGAAAGAGGCCGCCTCTGCGACCGGGTGGTTTAATGTAAAAGCTTTCCGGGGGCAAGCGCCAAGGAAAGCTGTTGTTTAACGTTGAGCATACATGGTTCGACAGGCTCACCATGAGGAGAAGAAGCGAGAATCCTTCCCCTTATTGGTCATTCGGGACCCCGATCCGGAATCCATAGGCTGGCGCCGCTTCACCGGCGGTGAAGAACCGGCGCCGTCCCGGCTTCCATGGATGCTGGATCAAGTCCAGCATGACGGTTTTGGAAAGCTTCGACCTCACTTTTCGCGCTTCAGAGCCGCGAGCGCCGCGAAGGGATTGGGGGGTTCGTCTTCCTCCAGGTCGGGATCGTCCTCCGCTCTCACCTCGTCCGGCAGGGCGACGCCCGGAGCGCGGGGGTGAGGGTCGAGCGCGAGGGAAAGATGCTGGGCGGCGAGTTCGCCGAGGTCGAGCCGGCCGCCTTCCAGCGGCTCCGGCTCGTCAGGGTCGGCGGCGTCCATATCGATCTCAAGCGCGTCGACGACGGGATCGAGCGTGAGGCTGAGGGAGATTTCGTCCTCTACGGACGCAGAGAACGGCTCCAGCGAGACGACGCAGATCTGGACGACGAACGCCCGGAACCGGCCGTCGACCGTGACAATAGGCCCCAGATTAGGCCGGCGAACGGCGAAGTCCGCCGTCAGTTCCTCGATCGCCGGCAGGGAAAAGCGCTTGGCCAGCGCCGCGCGTTCCTCCGGCGTCGCCTCTATCCGCTTCGACCGGACGGCGTCGCCAAGCCTGTCGACCGGGATCGGGCGGCTGAATTCAGGGGCCGGCATGGCTGATCTCCCCTTCCGGTGGGAAAGCCGGCGGCGGGCCGAAGGAGACGGTCCCGGCGAGGAGGCCGTCGATCGGGCCGGCCGCCAGCGCGGAATCCTCACGCTTCATATAGGCGGCCAACGCCTGAAGCCGACCGGAACCGGGATCCTCGCCGTCATAGAGGTTGCGCTGGAGCATCTGGACCAGCGCCGCATCGTCGGCGGCGTCGAGCGCCTGTTCGTAGACCGAGACGCGGCCATAGAAATCCTGCGCCATGGCCTTGACCTTCTTGCCGACGCTGAGGTCGCCGACGCCGAGTTCCCGGAGGTTGTAGTCGATATCCGCGAACATGTGGTCGAACAGCGCCTGCGCGAACGCCCGCGCGCCTTCATCCTCGCTTTTCAGCCGCCGGAAGACGAGGAAGGCGTGCAGCACGATCATGTCGAACCGGCCCGCCACGCTGTCCGGCACGCCGCCCCCGCCAAAGAAAACGGGCCGGCGGGCGGCCTCGACCACATCCATATAGAGGCGGGCCACGGCGTGACGATCGACGGCGTTGCGCCGGAAAAGACGGTTCAGCATCGGACGGTCGCCTGCGCTGCGGATTCAAGCCGACATTGACGGAAGGGGCGTCGAACGGTAGGACGGCCCTCTGGATTGCCGGAGACGGGAATGGCGCGGCGCCGACCGTTCCACCGTGCTCCGAGGAGCGGAAAACACATGTCGATGGTTCGATTGTCAAGCAGGCTGTCACGCCTTCCCCTGATCGCCGGCGCGACGGCGGTCCTGCTGGCGCTGGCTGCCTGCGGGATGCCGGCGGTGACGCGCGGCAATCTGGTGGAGGATACGCGCCTGTCGCTGGTCCAGGAGGGCGTCAGCACCCGCGACGACGTGGCCTACATACTGGGCACGCCGACCACCGTCGGTACTTTCGACGACAGCAACTGGTACTATATCGGCCAGACGCTCAAGCCCCGCACCTTCCGGCGGCCGGAGATCCTGGAGCGCCGGGTGCTGGCGATCCGGTTCGACGAGACGGGCGTGGTCGAGGAGATCGACGAGATGACTCTGGAGGACGCTCAGGAGATCGAGCTGGTGGAGCGCGAGACGCCGACGCTGGGCCGGACGGTCACCTTCTGGGAGCAGATGCTGGGCAATCTGGGGCGGGGCGGCCGCGGCGGCGAGGACTAAAGCCGCCGCCACGACCTGCCTACCGAGGTTTCAAATCACCGCGTCACAGGCCATCGATATTTGAGGCAGACTTTTCCAGCAGGCGGAGGGCAGCATGTCTTGGAAGCAGTTCAAATGGATAGGTCTGGCCGTCATCGTGTTCGTGCCGAGCGGTTGCCTCGATAAGGGCACCGCTCCGCCGCCAGCCCCCATCGGCATGTCCAATCCCGCATCGGACAATTGCGCGGAGCTTGGCGGAGAGACCGTCATCGAGACGATCGATGGCGGCGACCAGGTCGGGATGTGTCACCTGCCCGATGGCCGTGTCTGTAATGAATGGCCCTTGTACCGCGAGGGCGTGTGCGAACCCCTGGATGCAGCCGGGTAAAACATCACGAGGAAACGCGGCTGTGGCCCCAGAGATGGTCCGCTCTCAGAGGTTCGGCGTCCAGACCACCGGCACGAAGGCGTAGCCTTCGGACGCGCCGCCCGGGGCGCGGGCGACATGCCCGATTCCGGGGAAGCCCAGATGCATCCCGGCGACGAGCGTGCGGTCGGTCGCTGCCTGATCCATCACCTTCGCCCGGCTTTGCGCGGCCTGCGCCTGGTCCGTGTCGAACGCGATTGTCGCATCCGGGCGCGGAAACTGGATGGCGGCGACGTGGACGATGTCGCCCCAGACCAGAAGCTGGTCCGACCCCGAGGACAGCATGAACAGCGTGTGGCCCGGCGTATGGCCGGGCGCGGCGACGGCGCTGACGCCCGGCAGGATTTCTCCGGGGCTGGCGATGATGTTCAGCCGGCCCGCCCTATCGTAGGGCGCGATGGCGTCGCGGGCGGCGATGAAGAAGGGCTGCGCCTCAGCCGGCGCGCGGCTCATCATCCCGTCATCCCGCCAGAACCCTGCCTCGGCCTCCGCCACATGGACCGTGGCGTTCGGGAAGGCGGCTTCCTTGTCGACGGTCAGCAGCCCGTTGGCGTGATCGGGATGGAGATGGGTCATGAGGATGTCGTCGACATCCGCCGGATCAATTCCGGCGGCCGCGAGGTTCGACGCCAGGAGACCCAGCCCCTCCCCCATTCCGCCGGCGGCACCGGTGTCGATCAGCGCCAGCCGGTCGCCGAGATTGACCAGATAGCCGTTGACCGAGGTCGGGATGGCGTCGGCGGGGAGAAACGCATCCTCCAGAAGTTCCGCCTTCGGGATGTCGGTCGGGGCGCTGAGGATATCCGCCGGCAGGGTCAGGACGCCGTCATTCAGCGCGGTGACCTGAATGTCGCCGACGGCGAGGCGGTAGAAGCCGGGCGCCTGGTCCGTGGCGATCGGCGCGGCCGCGGCGGCTGGGCGGATGACCGGCAGGGGAACGCCGGCGGCGGCGGCCGTCGCCATCGCCGCGGCGGATTGAAGGAATGAACGGCGTGCGATCATGGGGGTTCTCCCTCAGATGGTCGGGAAACGTCGCGGGATGGAGCGGTGAGCATCGCGCCCGCAGCCGCCGGCGGCAATGCGCTCGATCACTGACAGCGCCGGCCGGGAGCGATTATGCGTGGGGGGCTTCACGCATCGGGCAGGGTGAAGACGGTGCAGGGCTCCGCGATGCCGCGCAGCTTATGTTCGCCCAGCGGCATCAGCGGCATTGTTGTCTCGGCGGCGACCGCGCCGGAGATCAGCACCGACTGGCCAAGCGGCCGACACAGCCCCTCCAACCGGCTGACCAGATTGACCGCCGGGCCGATGGCGGTGAAATCCAGCCGGTCGACCGCGCCGATATTGCCCCACAGCATCTCGCCCAGGTGCAGCGCCGCGCCGAAGGGCAGCGGCGGCAGCCCCTGCGCCTGCCGTCCGGCATCGAGATGGGTCATCCCGGCGCGGGCGGCGACGACGGCGCGCAACGCCGCCTCGCAGGCATTGGCCGGCGATCCCGTGACCGGGAAGATCGCCAGCAGCCCGTCGCCGATGAATTTCAGCACCTCGCCCCCAAAGGCGTGCACCGCCCCGGCGGCGCGATCGAACCAGGCATCGAGGGCGGCGATCATCGCCGCCGGCTCCGTCGCTTCCGACAAGGCGGTGAAATCGCGCAGATCGGCGTAGAGCAACGCCGCGCGGATGGTCTCTCCGCCGCCGCGCCGCAGCGAGCCGGCCTGCACCCGGGCGGCGCTGCGCCGGCCGAGATAGGCTTCGAGCAGCGCCGTCAGCGTCGATCGCGCGGCCAGGGCGGCCAGGGGCGCGGCGCCGAAACGCGCGGCCTGACGCAGCCGGCCGGCCTCCCCGGGACTGAACGGCCGGGTTCCGGCCCAGCCCAGAACCGGGCCGTCCGGACCCGGGCCTGCCATATCCTCCCGCACCGACCCTAGTTCGGCCAGCCAGTCGCCGCCGGCCCGGTCGAGGGGGCTGCCGTCGAAACCCAGCGCCTCGATCACCGCCCCGGTTTCCGCCCGCCAAAGCCAGGTGCGGCGGGCGACGATGGGATGGGGCGCCGCGAGGGTCAGCGCGCCGCCTGCCAGCGGCAGACCGGCGGCCAGCAACCGGCCGCCGAGTTCCGCCAGGAACCGGTCGGGGCCGGACGCGGCGCCGGCCTCGTCCACCAGCCAGTCGAGAGGCGCGGGCAGATCCATGCCGCGATCATGCCGCCGCGCCCCCGGCCTGTCACCCGCGCCGAACCGGAAAGCCGTCATTCATTGCCGGTGCGGCCATGCATCGGGTCCGGGCCGGGGTCCCGCCCGGCCGCGGCCTCGACCAACCGGCCAAGGTAGTGGGCCCAGCCTTCCGCATGGCCGGCGCATTGCTCCGCGCTGGGCAGGCCGGAATGGGTCAGGCGCAGCAGCGTTCCGTCCGGCTGCTCCACCAGGTCGATCTCGACCAGGCTCGACCCCGGCGGCACCACCTCGCTGCCGTCCCAGCCGAAGCTGTAGGCCAGGCGATGCACCGGCACCACCTCCCGGAAGGAGCCCCGGGCATTGCGCGCGCCGGTGACGTTGACGAGATAGAGCCCGCCGACCCGAGGCTCGACCTCCGCCTCCGTTCCCATCCAGCGCAGGATCTTCTCCGGGTCGGTCAGGAGGGCGAACACCGCAGCGGGCGGGGCCGGGACATGCGTCTCGCGGCGGACGACGAGGGCCTCTTGCATCGGTCTTCTCCATGATTCGTGACGGGTTCGGGTCAGGATCGGCGGACGCCCCATGGTCGGCTAGAGAACAGTTTCAGCCAAGGGCCCGAATGGAAGACGCCCATAAGCAGATACATCGGGACCATGCCGCCCAGCGGGAACCCGGCATGGGCGACCGAGCAGAGCGCATCCGGAGCGCCATGCGCCGCCGTCAGCAACGCCATGATGGCGAAGACGGGCGCGGCGGCAAGCCCCAGCCATTCGCTCATGGCGCCACCCTGTCGTCCCGGTTGCGGAACGCCGCCTCCCCGGCGTCCGACACCTCTACCCATTTCGGGTCGGGAGGGGCGTCGGGGACGTAGTTATCGTGCCAGTTGATCCATTTGTAAGTCGGCGTCTGAGGATAGCCGTCGGGCGAGTCCTCCCACGTCTCCTGACGCCCGAGCGCGGTGATATCGAGATAGTTCCAGGTGTTCCCCATCTGCTCATCGCCGCGATCCTTCACGAAATAGGTCCGGAACACGCGATCGCCGTCGCGGATGAAAGCGTTCGTGCCGTGCCACTCATCCACGCCGAAATCGGCGTCGAACTCGTCGGTCAGGGTTAACCACGGGATGTGCTCCCAGCCCATCCTCGCCTTCACGCGCGCAATGTCCGCCTGCGGCGCGCGCGACACGAAGACGAGGGTCGTGTCGCGGGCGTTCAGATGGGCGGGGTGAGCCACCTGATCGGCCACCTGGGAGCAGCCCCGGCAGGGATGTTCGGGCCAGCCGAACACGCCCGGCTCGAAGAAGGCGCGATAGACGATCAACTGACGGCGGCCGTCGAACAGATCGAGCAGGCTGGCCTCGCCCTCCGGCCCGATGAACCGGTAATCCTTCTCCACGGCAAGCCACGGCATCCGCCGGCGTTCGGCGGCCAACGCGTCGCGGGCGCGGGTCATCGCCTTTTCCTTCACGAGCAGTTCCTGCCGCGCGGCCTCCCACTCCTCTGGCGATACGATCGGCGGTGTGTGCATCTGCGTCGACATCGTTTCTCTCCCGTGAATGTCATTCCGTTGCGGTCGTGAGATAGATTGGCGGCGGGCGTCGAACGGCGGGAGTGACAAGTGTGTCGGGATTTCGATGGATTCATTGATCACGGCCGCCGGGCGCGCGCTGGCGGCGGGGGATCCGCTTGGCGCGCTGAACCGCGTCGCCCTGCGCGACGATCCGCCCGCGCTGGCGCTTCGCGGCATCGCGATGGCGCAGCTTGGCGACCTTGCCCGCGCCAAAACGCTCCTGCGACGCGCGGCGCGCGCCTTCGGGCCCAAGGAGGCGGTCGCCCGCGCAAGGTGCGTCGTCGCGGAGGCCGAGATCGCGCTTGTCTCCCGCGACCTGGGCTGGCCGGCGAAGGCTCTCGATGCGGCGCGGACAGTGCTGGAGGAGCATGGCGACCGGGCGAACGCCGGACACGCGCGGTATCTCGAAGCCCGGCGACTCCTGCTGATCGGGCGGCTGGACGATGCCGAACGCACGATCGCGGGATTCGATCCCGCGCCCTTCCCGCCCATGTCGAGGGTGGCCCACGAGCTGGTCGTGGCGGGAATCGCGATGCGGCGGGTCAGGACGAAGATCGCGCGCGCGGCGCTGGTGCGGGCTGGAGACGCTGCCCGGCAGGCGGCCATCCCCGCACTGACGGCGGAGGTCGAAAGTGCATCCTTTGCGCTGGACCGTCCGGCGGCGCGGCTGATCGCGCGGGGCGAGGAGCGGTTGCTGCGGCTCGAGGATGTGGAGGCGCTGCTGGGGACGGATGCGCTGATCGTGGATGGATGCCGCCATGTGGTGCGCGGTTCCGGCGTCGCGATCCCGCTCGCGACCCGGCCGGTCCTGTTCGCGCTGGCGCGGGCGCTGGCCGAGGCGTGGCCCGAGGACGCGCCGAGAGCCGCGCTCCTTGCCCGCGCCTTCCGGGCGAAGCAGGCCGACGAATCGCATCGGGCGCGACTGCGCGTCGAGATCGGGCGGCTGCGCGCGGCGCTTCGGACGGTGGCGGAGGTGAGCGCGACGAAGCGGGGATTCGCGCTGACGCCGCGCCGCGCGAGGGAGGTCGTCGTGCTGGCGCCGCCCGTCGAAGGGAAGCATGGGGCGGTGCTGGCGCTGCTCGCCGACGGCGAAGCATGGTCGAGTTCCGCGCTGGGGCTCGCGCTGGACGCCAGCCAGCGCACCGTGCAGCGGGCGCTCGACTCGCTGGCGGAGGAAGGCAAGGCGCAGTCGTTCGGCCGTGGGCGGGCCCGCCGCTGGATGACGCCGCCCGTTCCGGGTTTCCCGACCACCTTGTTACTCCCCGCCCCCCTGCCCGACGGCTAGAGTCCGAAGCGGGAAACAACCAGCCGTCGGAGTGAAACCATGAAACGATCAGCGGCCGAAATCGTGCGTGAATACGGCCCCTTTCCGGGCGCCGACGCCGTGCATGGCGTGTCCTATGACGGGCGGCGGGTCTGGTTCGCCTCCGGAGACAGGCTGAGCGCCCTCGATCCGGAAAGCGGGGAGTCCCTGCGCTCCATCGATGTCGCCGCCCATGCCGGGACGGCGTTCGACGGGCGGCACCTGTTCCAGATCGCCGAGGATCGCATCCAGAAGATCGACCCGGAGAGCGGCCGTGTGCTTTCCACCATCCCCTCGCCCGGCGGCGGCGATTCCGGGCTGGCGTGGGCGGAAGGAACGCTCTGGGTGGGGCAGTACCGGGACCGGAAGATTCATCAGGTCGATCCCGGGACGGGGGCGATCCTTCGCACCATCGTTGCCAGCCGCTTCGTCACCGGCGTCACCTGGGTCGACGGTGAGCTGTGGCACGGCACGTGGGAAGGCGACGAGAGCGATTTGCGGCGGGTCGATCCCGAAACCGGAGAGGTCCTGGAACAGCTCGACATGCCGGCCGGAGCGGGGATATCGGGGCTGGAATCCGATGGCGGCGACCGGTTCTTCTGCGGCGGCGGAAAGAGCGGCACGGTGAGAACCGTCCGCCGGCCGAAGCAAAGCCCGATCTAGGAACCCGCCGGAAAGAAAAAAGGCCCCGGAGTCGCCTCCGGGGCCTTTCGCGGCGGAACCCGCCGGTATCAGTGCGCCAGGATCGCCAGCAGCAGCAGGGCCACGATGTTGGTGATCTTGATCATCGGGTTGACGGCCGGGCCGGCCGTGTCCTTGTACGGATCGCCCACCGTGTCGCCGGTGACGGCGGCCTTGTGGGCCTCCGACCCCTTGCCGCCATGGTGGCCGTCCTCGATGTACTTCTTGGCGTTGTCCCAGGCGCCGCCGCCCGCCGTCATGGAGATGGCGACGAAGAGGCCGGTGACGATGACGCCCAGCAGCATCGCGCCGACGGCGGAGAACGCCGCCGACTTGTCGGCGATCGTCAGCACGACGAAATAGACCACGACCGGCGCCAGGACCGGCAGCAGCGACGGGACGATCATCTCCTTGATCGCCGCCTTGGTCAGCATGTCGACGGCGCGGCCGTAATCCGGCTTCTCCGTCCCCGCCATGATGCCCGGCTTCTCCCGGAACTGGGTGCGGACTTCCTCCACGACCGAGCCGGCGGCGCGGCCGACGGCGGTCATGCCCATCGCGGCGAAGAGGTAGGGCAGCAGGCCGCCGAGCAGCAGGCCGACCACCACGAACGGGTTGGAGAGCGAGAAGTTCAGCACCACGTCCGCGAAATACGGATAGGTCTCCGGGTCCGCGATGAAGAACCCGAGGTCCGACGTGTAGGCGGCGAACAGCACCAGCGCGCCGAGGCCGGCGGAGCCGATGGCGTAGCCCTTGGTGACGGCCTTGGTGGTGTTGCCCACGGCGTCCAGCGCGTCGGTGATCTTCCGCACCTCCGGCTCCAGATCCGCCATCTCAGCGATGCCGCCGGCATTGTCGGTGACCGGGCCGTAGGCGTCCAGCGCCACGACCATGCCGGCCAGCGCCAGCATGCTGGTGACCGCGATGGCGATGCCGAACAGGCCGGCCAGCATGTAGGTGACGATGATCGCCGCGACGATGATCAGGGCCGGAATGGCGGTCGCCTCCATGGAGATCGCCAGACCCTGGATGACGTTGGTGCCGTGGCCCGTGGTCGAGGCCTGGGCGACGGAGCGGACCGGCCGGTATTCCGTGCCGGTATAGTATTCCGTCACCCAGATCAGCAGCCCGGTCACCACCAGCCCCGCGATCGCGCAGAAGAACAGCGACAGGCCGGTGAAGGCCTTGCCGGCCACGGTGTATTCCGCGCCGAAGCCGATCACCCAGAGCGTCATCAGCGCGATGCCGACGACCGACAGCAGGGCCGAGACGATGAAGCCGCGATAGAGCGCGCCCATGATGTTGTTGTTCGGGCCGAGCTTGACGAAGAAGGTCCCGGCGATCGAGGTCAGGATGCAGACGCCGCCGATGGCCAGCGGATAGGCCATCAG
The DNA here is from genome assembly GCF_039839375.1 of Inquilinus sp. CAU 1745. Classification (NCBI taxonomy): domain Bacteria; kingdom Pseudomonadati; phylum Pseudomonadota; class Alphaproteobacteria; order Rhodospirillales; family Rhodospirillaceae; genus Inquilinus; species Inquilinus sp. CAU 1745. Next base: position 12,652 of record NZ_JBDOQU010000025.1, on the reverse strand, counting down.
GTTGCCGACGAATTCCGTGCCGGCGAAGAAGATGGAGGCCAGCACCATCGTCGCGACGACGGTGACGGCGTAGGTTTCGAACAGGTCGGCGGCCATGCCGGCGCAGTCGCCGACATTGTCGCCGACATTATCGGCGATCACGGCGGGGTTGCGGGGGTCGTCTTCCGGGATGCCGGCTTCGACCTTGCCCACCAGATCGGCGCCAACGTCCGCGCCCTTGGTGAAGATGCCGCCGCCCAGCCGGGCGAAGATGGAGATGAGCGAGGCGCCGAAGCCCAGCGCAACCAGCGGGTCGATGAGGTCGCGCCCTTCCGCGCCCATCGCCAGCAGGGCCGAGTAATAGCCGGCGACCGCCAGGAGGGCTAGCCCGGCGACCAGCATGCCGGTGACCGCGCCCGACCGGAAGGCGATGGCGAGCCCCGCGCCCAGCCCCTGTCGCGCGGCCTCCGTGGTGCGGACATTGGCCCGGACGGAGATGTTCATGCCGATATAGCCGGCCGCGCCGGACAGCACCGCGCCTATGACGAAGCCCACCCCGACCTGCCAGGTCAGCAGGAAGGAAACCAGGAGGGCGATGAGGATCCCGACGATGCCGATCGTCGTGTACTGGCGGTTGAGGTATGCGCTGGCGCCTTCCTGGATAGCGCCCGCGATCTCCTGCATCCGCGCATTGCCGGCGCTGGATTCCAGCACGGAGCGCGATGCCCATACGCCGTAGCCGAGGGCCACGAGGCCGCACAGCAGGACGAAAACAAGAACCAACGTCATAGAACCTTTCCCCCCGAACCTGATTTTCCGGCCGTCTTGAGGACGGCTTCCAATTCTTCCCTGCCACAACCGGAAGGAAAAAGCGCGGAAAAATGCGAAAGGGCGGATTCACGAGAAATATTATGCACTTAATGCCGGGAGACCGGATCACTTCCGGAAAGAATCATCCCGCGACGGCGGCGGTCGAGCGCCGCTGCAGGCGCATCCAGGCCACGGCGAGGAAGGCGATTCCAAGGGGGGCGATGACGCCGAGATTGACTGCGGCCCAGCCGAAGGAGGAATGCAGCGCGCCGGAGGAAAAGGACCCCGCAGCGGCGGTGCTGAAGATCAGGCAATCGTTGAGGGCCTGGGTCTTGGCCTGCTCTTCCGGCCGACAGGTCGTCGTCAGCAGGGTCGAGCCGCCGATATACATGAAGTTCCAGCCAAGCCCGAGAAGCACGAGTCCGCCCCAGAACTGCCCGAAGGCGATGCCCGAAAGGGTGACCGTCACGGCCGACGCGATGAGGGCGATGCCGGCCAGAATGACGTTCAGCACGCCGAATCGCTGGATCAGGCTTCCGGTGAAGAAGCTGGGCCCGAACATCGCCAGCGCATGCCACTGGATGACGAAAGCGGCATCGTCGAAGGCGAAGCCGCAGGCGGTCATGGCGAGCGGCGTCGCCGTCATGACCAGCGTCATCACCCCGTACCCGACCGCGCCCGACAGCGCGGCCACGACGAAGGCCGGCTGCGCGGCGATCCGCCCCAGCGGCCGTCCGCTGGTCGCGCGCTGGACGGCGGACAGTTTGGGTATGTCCAGCCCCTGGAGGATCATCGCCGCGACAAGGGAAAGGGCGGTCACCAGCAGGTAGCAACCAACGAAAAGATGGGGGGTCAGAAGATCGCGCCCCCATTTCGCCAGTTCCGGGCCGGCGAGGGCGGCGGCTATTCCGCCGGCCAGGACGAGGCTGATCGCCTTTGGCCGGAACGCCTCGCTGGCGGTCTCGGCGGCGGCGAAACGGTAGAACTGAACGAAGGCTGCCTGCGCCCCGATGATGGTCGCGGCAAGGGAGAAGAGCACGAAATCCCCCCGGTAGACCGCATAGGCCGCAGCCAGCCCGCCCGTGGCGCCGATCAGCACCCCGACGGTGAAGCCGGCGCGGCGGCCCACCCGCCGCATCAGCAGCGAGGCGGGGAAGGTCGTCAGCATCGTCGCGGTGAGTTGAAGGGCGACGGGCAGCGTCGCCAGCGACTTGTCGTCGGCGAGGCTGTAGCCGACCAGCGCCGCGATCACGATGACCAGCGACTGGCAGGTCATCCCCAGCGCCTGGGCGACGATCAGCAGCGAAATGTTTCTGGTCGCGGTCTTGGCCATGGCGACGGGACGATAGACCCGCGCCGCCAGGACGAAAAGGCCTCAGATGTCAGGAGACAATACCGCTTCCGGACGCATCAAGGGCGGAATGACCAACAAAAACAATGCCATGCTGGACTTGATCCAGCATCCATGCGGTGTCGAGGGCGGGCGAAACCGCGCCCGGTTCTTCGCCGCCGGCGCGGCGTCGCCGATGGGCTTCGCGGTCAGAGGCGGCGCTGGGTGAGCATCTGGACGAGCGCGGCGCTGACCTGGCCCGCACCCATGACCTCGTTGGAGACCTGGAGAAGCCGGCGCTTCAGCATGGTCACGTCGAGAGCGCCGCCGACCATCGCCTCTTCCCGGTTGATCGCGCCGTAGAGCGCGTGGATGTAGGCGTCCGTCAGCTTCGGCGCCATGGCGATGACCCGGTCGGCGGTGGCCGTGTCCGGCACCTCAAGCGCCAGCGCGATGTTGACGAGTTCGACGATGCGGTCGTCGCCCATGATGGGGAGCTGGATCGGGTCGAATTCGACATAGACCGGGGGCGTCGCCGCCGGCTCCTCGATCTCGGCCGCTTCCGCGCTCTTGTTGGCGAGGAACATCCAGCCGCCGAACCCGGCCCCACCGACGAGCAGCGCCGCGAGGCCCAAAATCACGATCTTCTTCATGGCCGTCCTGGCCTCGTTTGGGGGGAAGACGATACGACCTTCTCCTACCTCTGGGTGAGTGAAGAAAGCGTTAAGGCTGGAAGTGCGTCCAGCCCTTCAGATCGCCGACCGGCGCGCCGTCGGGGCCGATGAAGGCCGCGCCCTCCCCGGCCGATATTTCGCCGATCGCGGTCAGCGGCAATGACAGTTCCAAAGCCAGGGCGGCGAGCGTTTCCGCGGCTTCGGGCGGGGCGGTGAAGAGCAGTTCGTAATCGTCGCCGCCGGAAAGGGCGAGCCGTTCCAGCCCCGGATCGGCGGCCAGCGCCGCGCGTCCCGCCGGGGACAGGGGTATGCGCGCCGTCTCCACCCGCGCGGCGACGCCCGAGGCATGGCAGATATGCGGAAGGTCGCCGGGAAGCCCGTCGGATATGTCCATCGAGGCGGTGGCGACGCCGATGAGCCGCCGCCCCAGCTCCATTCGGGGTTCGGGCAGGGTGTAGCGATCCGCCAGATGCCGGCGGTGGGCGGGATCGAGATCGGGAAGCCGGCCGCGAAGGCTTTCCAGCCCCAGCGCCCCGTCGCCCAGCGCGCCGCTGACATGGATGATGTCGCCGGGCCGGGCGCCGGAGCGAAGCAGCGCCCTGCCCTTCGGCGCGGTCCCGAACGCCGTGATGCCGAGAACGGCCGGTCCTTCGACGGACACCGAGTCGCCGCCCAGAAGGTGAATGCCGAACCGTTCCTGGTCCTGCCGGAGCCCGTCGGCGAAGGCCGCGATCCAGCCTTCCTCCGCCGAGCGCGGGAGTGCGGTTGTCAGCATGTAGGCGAGCGGGCGAGCGCCCTTGGCCGCGAGGTCGGAGAGGTTTACGCGCAGCAGCTTCCGGGCGAGCCGGGACGGTTTCTCCCCGGGCAGGTAATGGACGCCCTCCACCATCGAATCGGTGGTGGCGACCAGGTCCTCGCCGGGGCCGGGAGACAGCAGCCCGGCATCGTCGCCAAGGCCGAGCGCGCCGGGGAACCCCGCCGCCAGGGGCTTGAAATACCGGTCGATGCGCTGGAATTCGCCGAGACCGGGCATCGGCGCCTCAGCCGCCCGCGACGGCGGTCATCTCATCGGGCCGCAGCGTTCGGGCGATCTTGTCCAAGACGCCATTGACCATCGCCGGCTCCTTGCCGCCGAAGAAGGCATGGGCGACATCGACATATTCGGAGATGACGATGCGCGGCGCGACTTCCGGGTTGGCCAGAAGCTCCCACGCCCCGGCGCGCATGACGACGCGCAGCAGCAGTTCCAGCCGGTCCACGGTCCAGGCGGAATCGAGCGAGCCGGCGATCAGCCCGTCCACATCCTCTCGCCGGACCGACGCCCCCCGGACGATCGCCGCGAAGGAGGTGGGTTCCGGAGTGACGAAGACATCGCCGTCCAGATCGGCGCCGAAGCGATGCTGGACGAATTCCCCCACCACCGTCTCGACATCCGCGCCGATGAGCGCGATCTGGTAGAGCGCCTGGACGGCGGCCAGCCGGGCGGCGCTGCGGCGCGCCTTGGCGGAGGGTTTCTGCTTCTTGGTCTTGGGGGGCTGGTTCAAAAGATGCGCCGTTTGCTGATCGCTTGTGGGGGTCATTCCGGAAGCAGGCGGAAGTGCCGTTTCAGGGCGATCATGTCAAGGCATGCCTGCGCTGCGTCCCGGCCCTTGTTCTTGCGGTCGACCTTGGCCCGCGCCCATGCCTGATCGTCATTCTCCACCGTCAGGATGCCATAGCCGATGGGCAGGTGAAGGCCGACGGCCAGATCCTGGAGTCCCCGCGCGCTTTCCCCGCAGACATAGTCGTAATGGCTGGTTTCGCCCCGGATGACGCAGCCCAGCGCGACGAAGCCGTCGAACGGCCGGTCGATGGCCTCCTGCTCCCCCGCCTCATGGGCGATGGCGATGGCGGCCGGGATCTCGAACGCTCCCGGCACGGCCCGGCGCTCATAGGTCGCGCCCGCCTCTTCCAGCGTGGCGAGCGCGCCGCGCGCCAGTTCGTCGGCGATGTCGGCGTAGAAGCGCGCCTCCACGACCAGGATGTGGGGGGATGTGGTCATGGAGTTCCCTTATTCCGCGCCGTGAAGCGGCCGCTGGTCGACGACGTCCAGGCCGTAGCCCTCGATGCCAATGATCGTCTTCTTCGTGTTGGAGAGAAGCACGAGGTTCCGGACGCCGAGATCCAGGAGGATCTGCGCGCCGACGCCATAGTCCCGAAGCTCCGGCCCATGCTCCATCGGCGGCTGGCCGCCAAGGCGGGCGCTGAGCCGGGCGGTCAGGCTGTCGGGCCGGGGTTCGCGGATCAGCACGACGACGCCGCGCCCCTCCTCCCCGATCAGGCGCATGGCCTGGTGCAAATCCCCTGCCCCGCCGGCGCTATCCCCCAGCACGTCGTCCAGCACGTTCAGCGCGTGCATCCGCACCGGCGCCGGCTGGCCGTCCGCCACGTCGCCCTTGATGAGCGCGATATGTTCGGCGTAGCTGACCCGGTTGACATAGATGACCATCCGCCAGTCGCCGCCGAAGCGGCTGTGGAAATCCGTCTCCAGCTTGCGTTCGATGATCGTTTCCGTCCGGCGGCGATAGGCGATCAGGTCCGCGATGGTGCCGATCTTGAGGCCGTGGAACTGCGCGACCTTCACCAGATCCGGCATCCGGGCCATGGAGCCGTCGTCGTTCATGATCTCGCAGATCACGCCCGACGGGTTGAGGCCGGCCATCCGGGCGATGTCGACCGCCGCTTCGGTATGTCCGGCGCGGACCAGGGCGCCGCCGTCGCGGGCGACCAGCGGGAACACATGGCCCGGCGTCGCCAGATCGTCCCGCGTCATGGCGGGATCGATGGCGACGGCGACCGTGCGCGCCCTGTCGGCGGCGGAGATGCCGGTGGTCACGCCCTCCCGCGCCTCGATCGAGACGGTGAAGGCCGTGGTGTGGCGGGACGAGTTGTTCTGGGCCATCAGGGGCAGGCCCAGCTTCTCCACCCGCTCCCGCTCCAGGGCGAGGCAGATCAGCCCGCGGCCGTGCTTGGCCATGAAGTTGATGGCCTCGGTCGTCGCCATCTGGGCCGGGATGACGAGGTCGCCCTCATTCTCCCGGTCCTCGTCGTCGACCAGGATGAACATCCGGCCGCGCCGCGCCTCCTCGACGATCTCCTCGATCGGCGAGAGAAAGCTCTGGTCGTCCCCGCTCAGGCGGGAATCGCCTGAGGCTGGGGCCTCGTCTCCGTCAGCCGGGCGACGTAACGCGCCAGCATGTCGGCTTCGAAGTTCACCCGGTGACCCGGACTTAAGGTCTGAAAGGTCGTGCATGATTGCGTGTGCGCTATGATGTTGACGCCGAATTGCGATTTGCCGTCGAGGGTGGGGCCGACCTCGTTCACCGTGAGCGACACCCCGTCGATTGCGACCGACCCCTTCGGCGCGACGAACCGCGCCAAGGCGGCCGGAAGCTCGAAGGTGAAGCGTACACTATCACCTTCCGGTCGCCGCTCCACCACCGTCGCGAGGCCATCGACATGGCCGTAGACGAGGTGCCCGCCGATCTCGTCCCCCAGCCGCATCGACTGTTCGAGATTGACGGCTGTGCCGACCTTCCACTCGCCCAGAGTCGTCTTCGACAGCGTCTCCGCCGAAGCCTCCACGACGTAGCGGCCGGCCTCCTTCTCCACGACGGTCAGGCAGCAGCCATTGTGCGCGACCGACGCGCCGATCGCGATCGAGGCGGTATCGAAGGCCGTCTCGATCACGAAGCGCGTGTCGCCGCGCTTCTCCACTTCGGCGACGCGGCCGACATCGGTGATGATCCCTGTGAACATGGCCTGCTATCTAGGAGGTTTCGACGTAACTTTCCAGCAGATCGACCCCGACGGAGCGAACGTCGACGCGGCGGAAGCGCGCGAGGTCGGCAAGCTCGTCCACGCCGAACGCCTCGGCCGCCGGCAGGCCGTCGCCGCCCAGCACCGACGGCGCGCGGAACCATTCGATCCGGTCGACCAGCCTTTCCCGCAGGAAGGTGGCGGAAAGCCGCGCCCCGCCTTCGACCAGCAGCCGCGTGATCCCGCGCCGCCCCAGATCGGCCAGCAGGGCGTCCAGCCGGGGACGCCCGGCGCGGTCGGCGGCCAGTTCCACGACCTCCACGCCGCAATCGCGCAGCACCGCCGCCCGCTCGTCCGGCGCGTCCTTCAGGGTGTAGAGCCAGGTCGGCACCTCGCCCGCCGTGCGGACCAGGGCGGATGTCAGGGGCACGGCCAGCCGGCTGTCCATCACCACGCGGACCGGCGACCGGTCCTCAAGCCCCGCCAGCCGGCAGGTCAGCAGCGGATCGTCCGCCAGCACGGTGCCGCTGCCGACGAGGATCGCGTCCGCCTCCGCCCGTAGGAGGTGGGCGCAGGCCCGCGCGGCCTCGTCGGTGATCCATCGGCTGTCGCCCCTATGGGTGGCGATGCGGCCGTCGAGCGTGGTGGCGAATTTCAGCGTCACCAGCGGCCGCCCTTCCCGGATTCCGGTGAGGAAGCCGGCGTTTACGGCCTCCGCCTCCTTCGCGCAAAGGCCGGTTTCGACGGAGATTCCGGCATCGGACAGGCGGGCATGGCCCTCGCCGGAGACGCGCGGGTCGGGATCCTGCATCGCCGTCACCACCCGCGCCACCCCGGCCTGGACCAGCGCTTCGGCGCAGGGCGGGGTCTTGCCGTGATGGCTGCAGGGTTCGAGCGTCACATAGGCGGTCGCGCCCCGCGCCGCCTCCCCAGCTTGCTCCAGGGCGACGGTTTCGGCGTGGGGGCGGCCGCCGGGGCGGGTCCAGCCCCGCCCGACGACGCGCCCATCGCCGACGATGACACAGCCCACCGCCGGGTTCGGCCAGACGCGGCCGAGCCCCCGCCGCGCCAGGACGAGCGCGGCCCGCATGAAGGCGTCGTCGCGGGGGGAGAAGGGCATGATCTCAGCCGGGATGTGAAGAACGGTTAATCTTCTTCGCGAAGTTTTCCGACGAATTCGTTGAAATCGCCCGGTTCCTGAAAGTCCTTGTAGACCGAGGCATAGCGGACATAGGCGACCTTATCGAGGGTTTCCAGCGCCTTCATCGACATCTCGCCGATGACCTTGGACGGAATCTCGCTTTCGCCGGAGCTTTCGAGCTGGCGGACCATGGAGTTGATCAGCCTATCCACCCGCTCCGGCTCCACATCCCGCTTGCGCAGGCTGATCTGGAGGGCGCGGGCCAGCTTGTCGCGATCGAACGGCTCCCGCCTGCCATTGGCCTTCACCACCGTCAGTTCGCGAAGCTGGATGCGTTCGAAGGTGGTGAAGCGGGCGCCGCAGCCGGGGCAATAGCGCCGGCGGCGGATGGCCGAGTTGTCTTCGGTCGGACGCGAGTCCTTGACCTGCGTATCGTCATGTCCGCAGAACGGGCAGCGCATGTTCCAGACTCGCTCCTTCTTCTTATCGTTGTCGTTCGATCTCCCCGGCTATCCCGCCGGATAGATCGGGAAGCGGGCGCAGAGCTGGCGCACCCGGTCGCGGATCGCGGATTCGATCTGGCCGTTGCCCTCGGGATCGGCGGCGAGGCCGTCCAGCACCTCGACGATCATCTCACCCACCTGGCGGAATTCGGCCTGGCCGAAGCCGCGCGTGGTCGCCGCCGGGCTGCCCAGCCGGATGCCGGAGGTGACCATCGGCTTTTCCGGGTCGAACGGGATGCCGTTCTTGTTGCAGGTCATGCCCGCGCGTTCCAGGCTGTGCTCGGCGGCCTTGCCAGTCAGCTTCTTCGGCCGCAGATCGACCAGCACGACATGGCTGTCCGTGCCGCCGGAGACGATGTCCAGCCCGCCTTCGACCAGCGTCGAGGCCAGCACCCTGGCGTTGTCGGCCACGGCGCGGGCATAGGCCTTGAACTCCGGTTGCAGCGCCTCCCCGAACGCCACCGCCTTGGCGGCGATGACATGCATCAGCGGACCGCCCTGGAGGCCGGGGAAGACGGCGGAATTGATCTTCTTGCCCAGATCCGCGTCGTTGGAGAGGATCATGCCGCCGCGCGGGCCGCGCAGCGTCTTGTGCGTCGTCGTGGTGACGACATGGGCGTGGGGCAGCGGCGTCGGATAGACGCCCGCCGCCGACAGGCCGGCGAAATGCGCCATGTCGACCATCAGATAGGCGCCGACCTTGTCCGCGATGGCGCGGAAGCGCGCGAAATCGATCACGCGAGGCACGGCGGAGCCGCCGGCGACGATCAGCCGGGGCTTGTGTTCGACGGCCAGCCGCTCGACCTCGTCATAGTCGATCATGGCGTCCTCGCGCCGGACGCCGTACTGGACCGCTTTGAACCATTTGCCCGAGAGGTTCGGGGCCGCGCCGTGAGTCAGGTGCCCGCCGGCCGCCAGCGACATGCCGAGGATGGTGTCCCCCGGCTCCAGCAGCGCCAGGAACACCGCCTGGTTGGCCTGCGCGCCGGAATGGGGCTGGACGTTGGCGAAGGCGCAGTCGAACAGCCGGCAGGCCCGCTCGATCGCCAGCCTCTCCGCCACGTCGACCTCCTCGCAGCCGCCATAGTAGCGCCGGCCCGGATAGCCTTCGGCATACTTGTTGGTCAGCACCGAGCCCTGGGCCTGGAGCACCGCGCGGGAGACGATGTTCTCGCTGGCGATCAGCTCTATCTGGTCCTGCTGACGCCTCAGTTCCGCCGTCACGGAACCGAAGATTTCGGGATCGGCATCGGCCAGATCGGCCCCGAAGAAGCGATCGAAGCCGGCGGCGGAGGATTGGGCGGTGGCGGTGGTCATTGCTGCTTCTTGATCCTTGGGCGGAAGGTCGACGGGATTATCGGGAAAGCTTGGCGACGCGCCGTTCGTGGCGGCCGCCCTCATAGGGGGTGTCGAGGAACGCCGTCAGGCAGTCCTTCGCGACCTCCGCCCCGATCACGCGGGCGCCGAGCACGAGGACGTTGGCGTTGTTGTGCTGCCGGCATAGGCGCGCCGTGGTCGAATCATGGCAGAGGGCGGCGCGCAGCGCGGAATGTCGGTTGGCGGCGATGCCGATGCCGATGCCGGTGCCGCAGATGAGGATTCCGCGATCGGCCTTCCCCTCCCCGATGGCGCCGGCCATGGCGTCGGCGAAGTCAGGATAATCCACGGAATCGTGCGATTCGGCGCCGAGATCGAGCACGGCCAGCCCGGCTTTGGACAGAGCGCTTTTCAGCTCTTCCTTGAGGTCGAAACCGGCATGGTCGGAAGCGAGGGCGATCGGTTTGTCGGACATGGGAGGAGGTGCTGTCTTCCTGGGACGAAGGTTAATCGCCTTACCATATCTGGTTTCGGCATCGGATAATCGCACAAACCATGGCGGCGGGGCTAGAGGCAGGGTGCGCGCACGGAGCGGAAGGGAGCCATGCGGAAATGGCCGCCCGCGCCCGCCTCTCCTCATCCGATGCCCCGAGTCGTTTCCATGACGAATAGAGAGGCTTGATCAATACTGAAATCAATTCACATTTCCGGCGAACGTCGGCCGCGACAATTCCGAATATCCTGCAGTGGCAAGCATGATTACTGGGATATACTGCATTTGCTTATAATTTCTTCTGGGAATTCTATTGACAGCCAAAATAGGCTGTGCAAGTGGAACTCCAATCTAAATCAAACCGGCAGGTGACGAAGATGGCTTTGAGTGAAGAGGGCCTCGATTCGGTCAGAGATGGCGAACTGCTTCGCATGACCGCCGATGTCGTGGCCTCTTACGTCAGCAAGAATCCGGTCAATGCCGACCAGCTTGGCGAGTTGATCCATTCGGTCCATGACAGCCTGAAGAACATCGACGGCGCTCCGGCGGAGATCGAGGAGGAGCCGCAGAAGCCGGCGGTGTCCATCCGCAAATCGGTCCAGCCGGAATATCTGATCTGCCTGGAGGACGGGAAGAAGCTGAAGATGCTGAAGCGGCATCTTCGCACGACCTACAACATGACGCCGGACGATTACCGCCTGAAATGGGGGCTGGGTCCCGACTATCCGATGGTGGCGCCCAACTACGCCGCGCAGCGGTCGGCGTTCGCCAAGAGCATCGGGCTGGGCCGGGGCGCCCGAGGCGGAGGCCGGAAGAAGAACTGAGGCGGCGGCCGGAAGAAGGGCCAAAGGCGGCGGCGTCACCCCTTCCGCTTCGACAGCACGTAGTTCAGCTTGGCGACCGCCGCCCGGCGCAGGGCTTCCTCCCCCGCCGTCGCCGGCCCCTGCAACACGACCTCCGTCAGGGTTTCCGGATCGGTCGCCGTCACCTTGACGGCCGCTCCGATCCTCCGGAACTCGAAAAGGATTTCGCGCATGGCGGCGTTCGGTCCGACTGTCTTGCCAGCCTCCTTTATGCGGGGACGCCGGGGCGGGTGACAAGCGCGGCGAAAGGGCCTAGATCATCGGACTTCCGAGCCTAGCCAAGTTGTTCATGGAGTTTCCGATGTCGGCTGCCCCGGCCCCCAAACCCGATCAGACCGCCCCCGTCAAGCCTTCCTCGCAGCGCCCGTCCTTCCAGTGGGAGGACCCGCTGCTGCTGGAGGAAGGGCTGACGGAGGATGAGAGGCTGGTCCGCGACACCGCGCGCGGCTACGCCCAGGACGCGCTGATGAGCCGGGTGCTGGAAGCCAACCGGCATGAGATCTTCCATCGCGAGATCATGAGCGAGATGGGAGAGCTGGGCCTGCTGGGCCCGACCCTTCCGGAGGAATATGGCGGCGCGGCCGTCTCCTACACCGCCTACGGGCTGGTGGCGCGGGAGGTCGAGCGGGTGGACAGCGGCTACCGCTCCGCCATGTCGGTCCAGTCCTCGCTGGTCATGCATCCGATCCACGCCTACGGCACGGAGGAGCAGAAGAAGACCTACCTTCCGGGCCTGGCGCGCGGCGAGCTGGTCGGCTGCTTCGGCCTCACCGAACCGGACGCCGGCTCCGACCCGGGCGCGATGAAGACGCGGGCGCGCAGGACGGCCGGGGGCTGGACGATCTCCGGCGCCAAGCAGTGGATCACCAATTCCCCGATCGCGGACGTCTTCATCGTCTGGGCGAAGGACGATGAGGGCGCGATCCGCGGCTTCGTCCTGGAAAAGGGCATGAAGGGGCTGAGCGCACCCAAGATCGAAGGCAAGTTCTCGCTTCGCGCCTCGATCACCGGCGGCATCGCCATGGATGAGGTGGAGGTTCCGGAGACGGCGCTTCTGCCCGGCGTGTCCGGCCTGAAGGGTCCGTTCGGCTGCCTCAACAACGCCCGCTACGGCATCGCCTGGGGCGCGATGGGCGCGGCTGAGTTCTGCTGGCACACGGCGCGGCAATACACGCTGGACCGGACCATGTTCGGCAAGCCGCTGGCCGCGACGCAGCTTATCCAGAAGAAGCTGGCCGACATGCAGACGGAGATCACGCTGGGCCTGGCCGCCGTCCAGCGGCTCGGGCGGCTCAAGGACGATCACCGCGCGCCGCCGGAGGCGATCTCGCTGATGAAGCGCAATAATTGCGGCAAGGCGCTGGATATCGCCCGCACCGCCCGAGACATGCTGGGCGGCAACGGCATCGCGGACGAATACCACGTCATCCGGCACGTCATGAATCTGGAGGCCGTCAACACCTATGAAGGCACCCATGACGTCCACGCCCTGATCCTCGGCCGCGCGCAGACTGGATTGCAGGCTTTCGCGTGAGGGCGATGGGGGAGGGTTTTGGACCTCCCCTTTCCTAAATCGTCATGCTGGACTTGATCCATAGGCGCTAACTTTGATCATAATTTTCCCCTCTCCTGCTCCGCGGGAGAGGGAGGGGCCCGCCGCGAAGCGGTGGGAGGGTGAGGGTTTTGGTCCGACCCGGATAGAGTCCTGACAGTTCTGTCCAGATACATTGCTGACAGTTAGTCC
>NZ_JBDOQU010000024.1:0-37633 GCF_039839375.1 Inquilinus sp. CAU 1745 | reverse complement strand
ATCAACTTCTCATCCATCACTGACAGCTCTTTCCACGGCATCGGCAGGACCCTCCTGCCGGCCGGACTAACTGTCAGCAATGTATCTGGACAGAACTGTCAGGACTCTATCCGGGTCGGACCACTCCCCTCACCCTCCCGCTTTGCGGGTCCCTCCCTCTCCCCGAAGGGGCGAGGGTAAAAAGTAGCCCTCTCCCCGCCGGGGAGAGGGTTGGGTGAGGGGCGTTGGTTATCCGATTATCTCACCCGACCTTCGCGCCAGGCCTGGATGAGGCTGTCATAGGCGACGGTTTCGCCCGGCTCCTTCTCGTTCTCCAGCTTGGGCTTCGGCGCGCCCGGCTGGTCGAACCAGTACTGGGCGTCCTGCTCCTCGTTGAGGCGGGGGCCGCACTCCTCGAAGACGTCGGCGCGTTCCAGCCGCCGCAGGATGTCGTCCTGCTGGGCGGCCAGGCTGTCCATCGCCTCCTGCGGGGTCTTCTCGCCGGTCACCGCCTCCGCCACGTTCTGCCACCAGAGCTGCGCCAGCTTCGGATAGTCGGGAACGTTGGTGCCGGTCGGCGTCCAGGCGACGCGGGCCGGGCTGCGGTAGAATTCGACCAGCCCGCCCAGCTTCGGCGCGGCTTCCGTCATCGCGTCGGAGCGGATGTCGGTGTCGCGGATCGGCGTCAGCCCGACCAGGGTCTTCTTGAGTGAGGTCGATTTGCAGACGCAGAACTGGGCATAGAGCCAGGCCGCCTTGCGCCGTTCCAGCGGCGTGCTGTTGAGCAGCGTCCAGGAGCCGGCGTCCTGGTAGCCGAGCTTCATGCCCTCTTCCCAATAGACGCCGCGACGGCCGGTCGTCCCGCCCCGGCCGCCTCGCCCAGTCTCGCGAACCAGGCTGCGACCGCCGATCTGGCCTTCTCTCCGGCATGGAGGCCCATCTTGGAGCGCCGCCAGAAGAAGTCCTCCGGTACGGTAACGAATTCTCGCGCCACAACGTAGCGTAGTTCCGCTTCATGGAGCCCGTCGCCGAAATCCTCGCCGAGTTGGTCGAGCGAGCCGGCATCGCCGAGGAGGTCGCCCGTGCGGGTCCCGTAGGCGCGGGCGTAGCGACGCGCGAGCGATGCCGGCAGCCAGGGACGGTCTCGGCGGAGTCCGGCCAGGAAGGCGTCGAAATCTGCGTTCGGGATGTCGCCGCCGGGAAGGGGCGCATCGGCCGTCCAGGGCGGAGCCGAGACACCGAGCGGCGCGGCCAGTCTGTCGACCGCCTGTTCGGCTAGCCGCCGGAACGTGGTGATCTTGCCGCCGAAGACGGAAAGCAGCGGGGCCGCGCCCTCCGGCGCGTCGAGTTCCAGCACATAGTCTCGGGTGACGGCCGAGGCATCCTTCGACTTGTCGTCATAGAGCGGGCGGACGCCGCTATAGGTCCAGACGATCAGGTCGGGTGTCACCGGCTGTTTGAAGTAGCCGGAGACGGCGCGGCAGAGATAGGCGATCTCGTCCTCCGCGATCGCGACGGCGGCCGGGTCGCCGTCATAATCGACATCGGTGGTGCCGATCAGCGTGTAGTCGCCCTCATAGGGGATGGCGAAGACGATGCGGCGGTCGTCGTTCTGGAAGATGTAGGCCTGATCGCCCTCGAACAGGCGGGGCACGACGATATGGCTGCCCTTGATGAGCCGGACCGCGCCGTTTGCGTTGAGCCCGATCCGGGCGTTCAGCACGTCGGCGACCCAGGGCCCGGCGGCGTTGACCAGCGCGCGGGCTGTCACCTCGATCTCCTCCCCGCCTTCCGGGGCGAGGCGGACGCGCCAGATATCGCCGTCGCGCCGCGCCGACAGGCATCGGGTGCGGGTGCGGATGTCGGCTCCGCGCTCTCGCGCATCCATCGCGGTCAACACGACCAGCCGGGCGTCCTCAACCCAGCAATCGGAATATTCGAAAGCCTTCGCGAATTGCGGCTGGAGCGGCACGCCTGAGGGATGGGAGCGGAGGTCGACCGAGCGCGATCCCGGCAGCAGCTCCCGCCCGCCCAGATGGTCGTAAAGAAAGAGGCCGAGCCGGACCAGCCAGGCCGGCCGCATCGACCGGTTGTGCGGCAGCACGAAGCGCAGCGGCCAGACGATGTGAGGCGCGGCGCGCAGCAGCACCTCCCGCTCGATCAGCGCCTCGCGGACCAGCCGGAATTCGTAATGTTCAAGATAGCGGAGACCGCCATGGATCAGCTTGGTGCTGGCCGAAGAGGTGCCGGAGCCGAGATCGTTCTGTTCGCACAGCAGGACCGAAAGGCCGCGACCGGCGGCGTCACGGGCGATGCCGGCGCCGTTCACGCCGCCGCCGACGATCAGAATATCGACCGCTCCCTCGCCCCCAGCCCGCATGGCGTCCCCACTGACAGGAGTGGAACATTAACCATCTGCCGTTCGAAGACGAACGCTATAGCGGGTATTTTCTTTCGTAAAGGAAAATAATTCGGAAACGAATTTCGAACACGCTCATACGGAGCCACATGGTTCGACGGGCTCACCATGAGGAAGAAGGGAGAGGCCGCTGCCTTTTTTGGTCATTCCGGCCTCCGAGCCGGAATCCATAAGGGGTCACCGCTTCACCGGCGGCGAAGAACCGGACGTGGCCGCCATCGACGCCGCATGGATGCTGGATCGGGGTCCAGCATGACAGTTTTTGGGGAAGACCCCCCCCCTCTCGAAGCTGTCGAAAGATCCTGCCCAGGCGCGACCGCTCAGTGGTTATGCCGCCGTCAGCATGAAATCGACATGCACTGCTTCGTAGGGAAAAACGATCCGGCGGTCTTCGGTGCTGTCGAGGATGCCAGCGTCCAGCAGGGTGTGCACGTCGCCATGGACCGCCTTCACGTCGCGGCCGACGCGGCGCGCGACTTCACGGATGGTCATGGATCCCTGCCCCGTCATCGCCTTCAGGAGTTCCCAGCGCTTCCTGGTCAGCGTCCGCCACAGCAATTCCGCCGTGGCGAAGGATATGTGCGCGCCCATCTCCCGTCCCGCGAATGCGGAAAGGGCGCGATCGGTGACTTCCTCACGGGAAGCGACGGACAGCGTGACGACATTCATTCCGGCCTCCATAGATCGACATCGCGCCAGAAGCCGGCGAGCAGTCCGGCAGGTGCTTTTGCCGACTTCATTGTCGTACGGAGAACGCATCTGTCCAAGACGCAGTTGCTAAATCCGCGTCCCGGCCCCTTCGGCGGCGGCCTTGCGGGCGGCGTAGAGGGCTATGGCGGTGTCCTGGACGCCGGTGCCGGTCAGGTCGCAGAGGGTTACGGCTTCGGGGCCGGGGCGGCCGGGGGCGAGGCCGGCGACGATCTGGCCGAGTTCCACGACAGGGTGGTCGGGCTTGAGTGCGCCGGCCGCCAGCGCATGATGCAGTTCGCCCAGCCTTTCGCACTGGCTGCGCCGGTCGACGACCAGCAGGTCGGCGTGGGCGAGCGCCGCGGGGGCAATCTCGTTCTTGTCTTCCGCGTCCGACCCCATGGCGGTGACGTGGAGGCCGGGATGCAGCCATTCCGCATACACCAGCGGAGTCCGCGAGGGCGTCGTGGTGACGACGATGTCGGCGGTGCGGACGACGGTTTCGGCGTCGGCGGCCTGGACGGGGATGCCGAAGCGTTCGGACATCTCCGCCGCATAGGCCGTCGCCTTCGCGGCGTCCCTGCCCCAGACCAGCGCGCGGTCGATCTTGCGGACCAGGCGCAGGGCCTCGAGTTGGAGACGGGCCTGGAGGCCGGTGCCGAGGATGCCCGCGACGGCCGCGTCCGGCCGCGCCAGCCGGTCGGCGGCCAGCGCGCCGGCCAGCGCGGTTCGGATGTCCGTCAGATAGCCATTGTCCAGCATCACCGCCTCGACCCGGCCGGTATGCGCGGAGACCAGCGTCATCATCCCGCTGAGGCTGGGCAGGCCCAGCTTCGGGTTGTCGAAGAAGCCCGTGGAGAGTTTGAGCGCGAAGCTGTCGAGGCCCGGCACATAGGCCGTCTTCACGTCCATCTCCCCGTTCTTCTCGACGATGTCGAGCCGGAGGATCGGCGGCATCACCACCCCGCCGCGGCCGAGGGCGGCGAACGCCTCCGCCACCGCGGCCAGCGCCTCGGAATCGAGGCCGACGGACCGCCGGAGTTCGGCTTCGGTCAGGATGGCGATGCTGTCGCTCATGGGCTTCCGCGCTTTCCTCAGGCCGCCTGCCAGAGGCGTTCGCGCACCAGTTCATCGGTGACGGTGTCGAGCGCACGGCGGGCGCGGTCGACGATCTCGTCCACCTCGTCCTTCGTGACGACCAGCGGCGGAGAGAAGCCCAGGATGTCGCCATGGGGCATGGCCCGGGCGATCAGCCCGTTGGCGAGGGCGGCGGCGGAGACGCGCGCGCCGACCTTCAGCGACGGGTCGAGCCGCTCCTTGCTGTCCTTGTCGGCGACGAACTCCAGCGCCGCCATCAGGCCCACGCCCCGGACCTCGCCCACCAGCGGGTGGTCGGCGAACGTCTCGTGCAGGCGCTTTTGGAAATAGGCGCCGGTGCGCTCCGCGTTGCCGGGCAGGTCCTCCCGCTCCACGATGTCCAGCACCGCCAGCGCGGCGGCCGCGCCCAGCGGGTGGCCGGAATAGGTGTAGCCGTGGGAGAAGGCGCCCAGCGTGTCGGACGCCTGCTCCAGCACGTCACAGACGCGGCGGCCGATGATCGAGGCCGACATCGGCACATAGGCGCTGGTCAGCCCCTTGGCGACGGTGATCAGGTCCGGCTCGATACCGTACTTGAAGCAGCCGAAGCTGGCGCCGGTGCGGCCGAAGCCGGTCACGACCTCGTCGGCGATCAGCAGGATGTCGTACTTCCGGAGGATTGGCTGGATCGCCTCCCAATAGCCTTCCGGCGGCGGGGTGATGCCGCCCGTGCCCAGCACCGGCTCCGCGATGAAGCCGCCGACCGTGTCCGGCCCTTCCGCCAGGATAAGTTCCTCCAGTTCCCGCGCGCGGCGGGCGGAGAAGGCGCGCTCGTCCTCGCCCGGCTCCGCGCCCCAATAGTAGTGCGGCGCGCCTGTATGAAGGATCGGATTCACCGGCAGGTCGAAGGCATTGTGATAGAAGGACAGGCCGGTCAGGCTGCCCGAGACGACCGAACAGCCATGATAGCCCCGCTCCCGCGAGATGATCTTCTTCTTCTGCGGCCGGCCGAGGATGTTGTTGTAGTACCAGACCAGCTTGACCTGGGTCTCGTTGGCGTCGGAGCCCGACAGGCCGTAGAAGACCTTGCTCATCTCGCCCGGCGCCATCGACACCAGCCGGTCCGACAAGCGGATCAGCGCCTCGGTCGAATGGGCGGCGTAGGAATGGTAGTAGGCGAGATCCTTCGCCTGGGCGTAGATCGCGTCCGCGACCTCCGTCCGGCCATAGCCGATATTGACGCAGTAGAGACCGGCGAACGCGTCGATCAGGTCGTTGCCCTTGCTGTCGCGGATATGGATGCCCTCGCCGCCGGTGACGATGCGCGGATCGCCGGCCCGGCCGTTGGCGTATTCCTTGAGGTTCGTGAAGGGGTGGAGCACCGACTGGCGGTCCATCTCCTCAAGGCTGATGTTCCGGGCGGTCGTGGTGGTGGTCATGAGATATCTCCTCAGTTGACGCCGCCGATGCAGACGTATTTGAGTTCGGTGTAGTCGTCCAGCCCGTGGCGCGACCCTTCGCGCCCGAGGCCGGACTGCTTGACGCCGCCGAAGGGGATCGGCGCGCCGGTGAATTTCGGCGTGTTGATGCCGACCATGCCATATTCCAGCGCCTCGCTGACCCGCAGCACGCGGGCGACGTCGCGGCTGTAGGCGTAGGCGGCGAGACCGTAGACGGTATCGTTAGCGCGGGCGATGCCCTCCGCCTCGTCGGTGAAGCGCAGGATGGGGGCGACCGGGCCGAACGTCTCCTCGTTCGCGATCGCCATGTCCTCCGTCACGGCGGTCAGCACCGTCGGCTGGAAGAAGGTCCCGCCGAGTTCATGGCGCTTGCCGCCGACGATCGCCTTGGCGCCCTTCGCCAGCGCGTCGGCGACATGGGCCTCGCACTTCGCGACGGCGGATTCGGACATCAGCGGCCCCTGATCGACGGACGGATCGAGGCCGGGGCCGACCTTCAGGGCGGCGACGGCGTCGGCGAACCGGGCCACGAAGGCGTCATGGATGCCGTCCTGGACATAGAGCCGGTTGACCGCCAGGCAGTCCTGGCCGGTCGTCGCGAACTTCGCAGCGACCGCGCCGGCGACGGCGGCTTCGAGGTCGGAATCATCGAAGGCCAGGAACGGCGCGTGGCCGCCAAGTTCCATCGACACCTTCTTCACCGTCTCCGCCGACTGGGCGAGCAGGATGCGGCCCACTTCCGTCGATCCGGTGAAGCTGATCTTCCGCACCACCGGGCTGGCGGTCAGCGTCCCGGCGATGGCGCGGGCGGGGCCGGTTAGCACGGAGAAGACGCCTTCCGGCACCCCGGCCTCCACCGCCAGCACGGCGAGCGCGAGCGCGGAGAACGGCGTCTCGCTGGCCGGGCGCACGATCATCGGGCATCCGGCGGCGAGCGCCGCGCCGGCCTTCCGCGTGATCATGGCGGAGGGGAAGTTCCAGGGCGTGATCGCGGCGGTGACGCCCACCGGCTCCCGCGTCACGCTCATGCGGCTGCCCGACAGGTGGCTGGGGATGGTGTCGCCGTAAAGGCGCTTGGCCTCCTCCCCGAACCATTCCAGGAAGCTGGCGGCGTAGTCGATCTCTCCCCGGCTCTCGTCGATCGGCTTGCCCTGCTCCAGCGTCATCAGGACGGCGAGATCCTCCTTGTGGGCGAGCATCAAATCGCCCCAACGGCGCAAGATGGCCGCGCGCTCCTTCGCGAGCAGGCGACGCCACGGCCCATACGCCTCGGCCGCGGCGGCGATGGCGCGTTCCGTCTCCGGCGCGCCCAGGCCGGGCACATGGCCGATCGTCGCACCCGTCGCGGGATCGGTGACCGCGACCGCGGCGTCCTTCGGACCGTCGACCCATTCGCCGGCCAGGAAGGCCGACTGGCGGAACAGGTCCGGCCGGGAAAGGCGATTTTCCACGCTGAGCGGACCGGTCGTCCGGGCAACCTCGGCAAGCATCGTCATCTCCCTTGGAAACCTTTGAAATAAGGGCGGTTTTCTACCACGAACCCCGCCGTGGGAGATTTCGAACGGGACGCCCGGGACGGAAGCCTATGCGGTTTGAATCGAGAAAACCGGATAATATACGGCGACCATTCGGCCTATTACGCCGGCTGGGAACGGGCGCGATCGATCAGCGTGTCGAGGGGGTAGGGAGCGGCGGTCTTGACCGGCTTGGTGACCACGTAGGTGAAGTACTGGCCGATGCCGATGCCCGCCGTCAGCAGCCGCTCCATGATCGACTGGTAGTGCGCGATGTCGCCGGCCACGACCTTCAGCAGATAGTCGATGCCGCCACCGATGGCGTGGCATTCCACGACCTCCGGCGCTTCCCGGATCGACCGTTCGAAGCGGTCGAAATCGGCGGCCTCATGGCTCTTCAGCGTCACCTCCACGAAGATTGTGGAGGTGCTGAGCACCTTGTCCAGCGACACCCGAGCGCCGTAGCCGGAAATCAGGCCCGCCGCCTCCAGCCGGCGCACCCGTTCCAGACAGGCGCTGGGCGACAGGGCGACGCGGTCGGCCAGCTTCTGATTGGTGATCCTCCCTTCGGCCTGGAGGGCCATGAGGAGCTTGATGTCACGCCCGTCGAGCCGCATTCACTCACCCCATCAGCCGGTGTAGTCGGTCGCCAGGACGGCGAGGCAGTCGCCCCGGCCAATCAGGCCCGGAACGTGCCGACTGTAGACCATCCCGTCCATCGGCGCGGCGTAAAGCGCCGGCGGCCGACCCTGATCCTCGAAGAAATGGACGCGGCCGATCGGGTCGCCCTTCCGGACGTTCGCCCCCAGATCGGCCAGCGCCTCATAGATGCCGGCGTCGGCGGAGGGGACGAAGCAGCCGCCATCGGGCGTATGCATCAGGCGCGAGCCTTCGGCCGGCGGCTCCGGATCGCCGGCCAGCACGTCGAAATGGCGGAGCAGGTTGCGCATGCCGCGATCGGCGACGCCGACCGTGCGCGCGGTGGCCGTACCGGCCCCGCCGAGTTCGGTCGAAATGAAGATCTTGCCGGCATTCTCCACCACGGTGTCGAGCATCCCCTCATTGTCGAGTTCGACCAGCACCAGCGCGACCGGCGCGCCGAACGCCTTGATGGCGGAGAGCGTGCGGTCCATCAACTCCCGATCCTCCAGCCGATGCATGACGACCGAGGGCACGAAATCCAGCGTCTTGCCGCCGGAATGGAGGTCGACCACCACGTCGGCCCGCGACACCAGATGGTAATAGACATAATGGCAGATCATCTCCGTCACCGTGCCGTCATAGCGGCCGGGGAAGGCGCGGTTCATGTTCCGCCCGTCGACGGGCGACAGCCGCGTGGCGGAGCGCACCGCCGGATGGTTCATGGTCGGCAGGATGATGATTCGGCCGCTGACGGCGGACGGCTCCAGCTCGTCCGCCAGCTTCATCAGCGCGATCGGCCCTTCATATTCGTCGCCATGGCTGCCGGCGGTGAACAGCACCGTCGGGCCTTCACCGTTGGCGATCACGGTGATGGGGATGCGGATCGCCCCCCAGGCGGAATCGTTGCGCGAATGGGGCACCGTCAGGAAACCGCGTTGCTTGCCCTGGGCTGCGAGATCGACCGATGCCGAAATCCTGGTTCTTTCCTTGGACATTCCTGCTTCCGTTCCTCTAGTCCGCGATCACCGCGGCGAAACTGTCCATATCCACATTGCGGCCGCTGACGATGGTCGCGACCGATCGCCCTTCCACCCGCACCTTGCCGGCCAGGAGAGCGGCCGCGCCGACGGCGGCGGCCCCTTCCGTCACCAGCCCTTCCTCCCGGTGGAGGTGGCGCATGCCGGCGGCGATCTCCTCCTCCTCCAGCAGCAAGACCTCGTCGATCAGCGCCGCCGTGCGGGCGAAGGTGTGACGGTTGTCGAGGCCGATGCCGCCGCCGAGACTGTCGGCCAGCGTCTCCACCTCCTCCACCGATACCGGACGGCCGGCCTCAAGGCTGGCTGCCATCGCCGCGCCGCGCTTCATGGAGATGCCGACGGTGCGGATCGACGGGTCGGCGGCCTTCAGCACGCCGGCGATCCCGACGAAGAGCCCGCCGCCGGAGAGCGGGATGAGGGCGGCATCGATCTCCGGGAAATCCTCCAGAAGCTCGATCCCGATCGTCCCCTGCCCCGCGACCACGGCCGGATCGTCGAAAGGCGGGATGAGCGCCAGCCCGTCCTCCCGGACGAGGCGCATCGCCTCCTCCCCCGCCTCGTCCTGGCCGCGGCCGACGACCCGCACCTCCCCGCCCGCCGCGCGGATCGCCTCGACCTTGCGGCCGGGGACGAGCGAGGACAGGCAGACGACCGCGCGGACGCCGAGCCGGTCGGCAGCCCAGGCGACGGCGCGGCCGTGATTGCCGGTCGACATGGTGACGACGCCGCGTTCCCTGGCTTCGGGATCGAGCGACAGGATCGCGTTCATCGCCCCCCGCTGCTTGAACGCGCCGATGTCCTGGAGACATTCGAGCTTCAGCCGCACCTCCGCGCCGGCCGCCTTGGACAGGGCGTCGGCGCGGACAAGCGGCGTCCGACGGACGAAGGGCGCGATCCGCGCCCTTGCCCGATAGACATCCCGCAGGCCGACGGGGCTTTCGTCCCGTCCGGTCACTTGACGAACAGCCGCCGCTCGACATCGAGCAGCGCGACGCCGCCTTCGGGCGTCACCAGCACGGTTTCGGAAAGTCCGATGCCCGCCTTGCCGGGAATCTGGATCCACGGGATCAGGTGGAAGGTCATCCCGGCCTCGAACGTCTTCTCCTCGTTCTCCTGGATGGAGAGGATGTGTCCTTCGCCCCAATCGGGGGTGAAGGCGAGGCCGATCGAATAGCCCGACCGCGTGCTCTGCACCGCCCCGAAGGAGTTGCCGGCCAGGATCTCGCGATTGAGCGCATCGACATCGCCGGCCTTCACGCCCGGCTTCATCGCTTCCATCGACGCCTTCACCGCCTGCTGGATCAGCTTCTCGGCCTCCAGCATCTCCGCCGAGGGATCGCCCAGATAGACGTTGCGCATCATCGCCGTGTGGTAGCGCTGGACGCAGCCCCCGATCTCAAGGAATACCGTTTCATCCGGTTGAATCGCGCGGCCTTCCCAGGTGGCGTGGCCGATGGAGCAGCGGGGGCCTGACGCGACGAAGGGGGAGCAGGCGGGGTATTCGCCACCGGCGGCGAACATGGCGTGATGAAGCGCCGCGGCCACGTCGTTCTCCGTGACGCCCGGACGCGCGGCCTCAATCGCCGCCATCATCGCCGCCTCGGTCGCCCGCCCAGCCCGGCGCATGATCGCGATCTCCGCGTCCGACTTGATGAGCCGCCCTTCCTCTATAAGGCCGGAGGCGTCGACGAAGGTGGCGTTTGGCAGCCTTTCGAAGCATTCCTCCTGCTCCGTCGCCCGGAAGAAATAGCAGTGGCGCTCATAGCCGATCCGCTTTCCGGCGAGGCCGAATTCCGCCATCGCGTCGGCCAGCACGGCGAGCGGCCGCTGGGTATCGACGAAGGGGCGGCTATGCTCCACCCACGTCCGGGTCTCGACATTGGAATGTTCCAGTAGCCGGGTGACCATGAACGGCTCGCCGGAAGCCGGCACGACCACGCATTGGAAATAGTAGTAGCCGGTTGTCTGGTAGCCGGTGAGATAGGTGATGTTCTCCGGCGTCGTCACCAGCATGGCGTCGAGGTCGCGGTCAGCCATCCGCGCGCGCAGCGCGTCCAGGCGCCGCTGGAATTCCGGGATCGGGAAAACGAGGTCCGTTCGCTGCTTCATGATCCAGTCCTTGAGGGGGCGCCGTGGCCGGCGTCATCCGTTGTTGTACGGACCATCCTATACATGTGTACATCTGCCCGACAATCCTGGTGAATTGCTTCGACCGTCGAAATATCTGCCGCCCACGACTATCCGTTGGAATGGCAGGAAAACTGACGTTTCTCGCTCCCGCACCGCAACAAAAATAGAAATCCATACGGTATTATGGATGTTTTTGCCGATAGGCCGGCAATTGATCGAATTGTCGGGTGACAAGGTGCGCACCTGTGTTGTACACATCTGCCACGGTTGCGGTGGCGCGGCCCCGGGCCATGACGACGAACCGGCTGTTCGCCGGAGTGATAACACGGAGGCTAACGATGACCCGTCTTACTTCCCATTTCCTGTCCGCCAGCGCGCTCGCGCTCGCGGCGTCCCTGATGGCGGCGCCCGCCCAGGCCCAGTCAACGCTGGAGGAAGTCCAATCCAGCGGCTCCATCCGGATCGGCTTCGCCAACGAAGCGCCGTTCGGCTACCAGAACATCGAAGGCGAGCTGACCGGCGAGGCGCCGGAAGTGGCCAAGGCCGTGCTGGAGCGCATGGGCGTCACCGAGGTCGAGGGCGTGCTGACCGAGTTCGGCTCCCTGATCCCCGGCCTGCAGGCCGGCCGCTTCGACATGATCGCCGCGGGCATGTACGTCACGCCGGCGCGGTGCGAGCAGATCCTGTTCTCCGAGCCCAGCTACGCCATCGGCGAAGCCTTCGCGGTGGCCGAGGGCAATCCGGAGGACCTGCATTCCTATGAGGATTTCGTGGAGAACCCCGACCTGAAGCTGGGCGTCATGGCCGGCGCGGTCGAGGTCGGCTACGCCGAGGCGGTCGGCATCCCGCAGGACCAGCTTGTGGTCTTCCCCGACGGCCCGAGCGCGGTCGCGGGCGTGCGCACCGGCCGCGTCGACGCCTATGCCGGCACGGCGCTGACGATTCAGGATCTGGTGGGTAAGAATCCCGAGGGTGTGGAGCGCGCCACGCCGTTCGAGAACCCGGTGATCAATGGCGAGGAGATCCAGGGTTACGGCGCGTTCGGCTTCCGCAAGGAGGACGAGGCGTTCCGCGACGCCTTCAACGAGGTGCTGATGGAGTTCCGCGGTAGCCCCGAGCATCTGGCCCTGGTCGAGCCCTTCGGCTTCACGGAAACCGAGATGCCGGAGAAGACCACCGAAGAGCTGTGCGCGGCAGGCGGCTAAGCCCGACTCTGCAAACGGGAGGGGCGGCGACGCCCCTCCCCTTCCGCCTCCGTCCCGCCCGGAGGAGGTCCTGACCCGACCGCAGCGGCAGGGAACCCGCCAATGCTCATGACTCTCTTCATGGCGCTTCTGGACGGAGCGCTGGTGACGGTGCAGATCACCGCGATGGCCAGCGTGCTGGCCATCATCTGCGCCGCCATCGCCGGCCTCGCCCGGCTTTCGCGCTTCCGGCCGGTGCGGATGATCGCCGTCACCTATGTCGAATTCTTCAGGGGCACGTCCGCTCTGGTCCAGCTCTTCTGGCTGTTCTTCGTGCTGCCGGCGTTCGGCATCAACCTGCCGCCCATGGTGGTCGCGGTGATCGGCCTTGGCCTCCATATCGGCGCCTACGGCGCGGAGATCGTGCGCAGCGCCGTCACGGCCGTGCCGAGAGGGCAACGGGAAGCCGCGATCGCGCTCAACATGTCGCCGATGCTGGCGATGCGGCGGGTGATCCTGCCCCAGGCGACGATCGCTATGCTGCCGCCCTTCAACAACCTGTCGATCGAGCTTCTGAAGGCGACCTCGCTGGTATCGCTCATCACCATCACTGACCTCACCTTCAAGGCGAACGTCCTCAACATGGCGACGCTCAAGACCGCGGAGATCTACTCGGCCGTCCTGGTGATGTATTTCGTCATCTCCATGGCGATCACGCTGACCTTCCGGATGGTGGAACGCAGGCTGTCGGTCGGGCTGGGCCGGGGGATGGCGCGATGACCTGGGATTGGGCCTACGCCTGGGAAATCCTCCCGCTTCTCCTCAACGCGCTCATCACCACCCTGGAGGCGTCCGCGCTGGGCTTCGTCATCGCGGCGTTCCTGGGGCTCGCCATCGCCCTTGCGCGGCGCTCCCGCATCTCCTGGCTCAGCATCCCCGTCGGGGCCTTCGCCGAATTCATCCGGTCGACGCCGCTTCTGGTGCAGCTCTTCTTCCTCTATTTCGTGCTGCCGCAGCAGTTCGGCATCCAGATGACCGCCTTCACCACCGGCGTCGTCGGGCTGGGCCTGCACTATGCGACCTATACCGCCGAGGTCTACCGGGCGGGGCTGGACGCCGTACCGCGCGGCCAATGGGAAGCCGCCATCGCGCTCGATTTCAGCCCGCGGAGAACCTACACCAACATCGTGCTGCCCCAGGCCATCCCGCCTGTCGTGCCGGTGCTGGGCAACTATCTGATCGCGATCTTCAAGGATTCCGCCCTTCTGTCCGCGATCACCGCTGTCGAACTGATGCAGCAGGCCAAGATCCTGGGGTCGAGGACATTCCAGTACCTCGAGCCCATGACCATGGCCGGTCTCCTCTATCTGACGATCAGCCTGATCGCGGCGTTCTTCATCGGACGGCTGGAGTGGCGCATCAAGCGACGCTACGTCCGGTGAGCCACAGCGATTCAAGGAAAACATCCGTCATGCCGACCAATACCGACAACGCGCCCTCCCATACATCGGAGCTCCGCACCTCGGGCCAGCCGATGGTCCGATTCAAGAAGGTCCGGAAGGCCTTCGGCGACCTGGTGGTGATCGACGATCTGGACATGGACGTGGCCCCGGCCGAGCGGATCGCGCTGATCGGCCCCTCCGGATCGGGCAAGTCGACGATCCTGCGGCTGCTGATGACGCTGGAGAGCATTTCCGGCGGGGTCATCGAGGTCGATGGCCGGCCGCTCTGGCACATGGAGCGGCAGGGCAAGCTGGTTCCGGCCGACAACAGGCACCTCCAGGAGGTTCGCAAGGACATCGGCATGGTGTTCCAGAGCTTCAACCTGTTCCCGCACATGACGGCTCTCAGGAACGTCACGGAAGCGCCGGTCCACGTGCTGGGCCTGCGCAAGGACGAGGCGGAGCAGCGGGCGCTGGAGCTGCTGGACATGGTCGGGCTGAAGGACAAGATCGACCATCACCCCTCCCAGCTTTCCGGCGGCCAGCAACAGCGCGTGGCGATCGCGCGGGCGCTGGCGATGCGGCCGAAGATCATGCTTTGCGACGAGGTGACCTCCGCCCTCGATCCCGAAATGGTGGGCGAGGTGCTGAACGTCATCCGGGCGCTGGGATCGGAATTCAAGCTGACGATGATGATGGTCACCCACCAGATGGGCTTCGCGCGCGAATTCGCCGACCGCGTCTGCTTCCTCTATGAAGGCAAGATCGCCGAGCAGGGGCCGCCGGACCAGATCTTCGGCGAACCGAAGAACGAGCGCACTCAGGCGTTCCTTCGCGCGATCTACGATGCCTGACCTGACGCCCGTCACGGGAACGGCGGAACGCCGGCCCGGCGAGCCCAAGACCAGCGCCGCGCGTGCGCGGTTCGACACGATCTATACCGAAATCCGCAACCGCATCTGCCTGCTGCGCTATCCCCCCGGCCACGCGCTGGCGGAGACGGAGCTGGCGACGGAATTCGGGGTCAGTCGGACCCCGGTGCGCCGCGTGCTGCACCGGCTGGAATATGAGGGGCTGGTCGAGAGCCGGCACGGCGTCGGCACCATCGTCACCCGCATGGACCTTCAACGGCTGCGGGAGATCGACGCGCTGCGCATGCGCCTGTCGGAACTGATCGGCGATCTGTCGCCGACGGCCCGGCATCCCGAGGACACGCTTCACATGCGAGCCCTGCTGCATCGCTGCCGCGCGATCCGCGACCGGATCGACCTTGAGGAATTCGGGCGGATCAACATCGCGGTCCATGAGGAGTTGTCGAAGGCGATCGGCAACCAGGCGCTGCGGGAGATGAACGACCATCTGTTCTTCCAGACGGCGCGGGTCTGGCTGCAGTTCCTGCCCATGACGAACTGGCGCGAAGAGATCGACGCCTTCTGCGGCGAGATCACCGATCTGGCGGCGGCGATGGAGCTGAACGACCTGTCGACGCTGGGCCATATCCGCCGCAACGCCATCTCCATGAGCCGCGTGCGCATGCAGCGCTATTTTTCCGGCTGAACAGCCGGCCGGCTCACGCTCCGGCCGGCTGGGCGATCGGCTTGAGGACAGCGAGGCGAAGCGCAATCGACAGCGCCACGACCAGCAGGATGCCGATGAGCCCTACGACCCCGCCCCACCCCCAGGCGCTCCAGAAGAATCCGCCGGCCGAGCCGACGACGCTGGATCCCAGATAGTAGAAGAAGAGGTAGAGCGAGGACGCCTGCGCACGGGCATGCAGCGCGCGCCGCCCGACCCAGCTGCTGACCGTCGAATGGGCGCCGAAGAAGCCGAAGGTCAGGACGGCGATGCCAAGCACGATGACCGCCAGACCGTCGGCCATGGTCAGCCCCAGCCCCATGATCATGATGACGATGGTCGCCCACAGCACCTTGCGCCTGCCCACCTTCCCCGCCAGGTCGCCAACCAGGATCGAGCTGGCGCTGCCAATCAGATAGACGGTGAAGATGGCACCCACGACGGTCTGGCTGACCTCATAGGGCGGGGCCAGCAGCCGGTAGCTGATATAGTTGTAGAGCGTGACGAACCCGCCCATCAGCAGGAAGCCCTGGAGAAACAGCAAGCGCAGGCCGGGGTCGCGGATATGGTCGGCGAAGGCGTCCAGCATCGCGCGCGGCCGCAGGGCGCGAGCGCGGAATTGCCTGGATTCGGGCAGGCTGCGCCAGAAGACGAGACCGGCCGCGATCCCGGCGACGCCAATGGCGGCGACCGCGAACCGCCAGGAGAAGGCGTCCGTCAGCACCGCCGTGCCCAGCCGTCCGGCCATGCCGCCCAGCGCGCTGCCGCCGATATAGAGCCCCATGGCGAGGCCGATCGCGCGGGGGTGCATCTCCTCGCTGAGATAGGCCATGGCGACCGCCGGCAACCCGCTCAGCGTGATGCCGGCCAGCGCCCTGACGAGAAGGAAACCGTGCCATCCCTGCATCAGGGACGACAGCAGGATCAGCACGGCGGAGACCAGCAGGGAGGCGACCATCACCGGCTTCCGCCCCCAGGATTCGGAAAGCGAGCTGGCGACCAGCATGCCGAAGGCCAGGAGCCCGGTGGAGACGGAGAGGGAGAGGCTGCTTTCCGCCGCGCCGATGCCGAATTCCGCCGAGAAGGCGGGCATCAGCGGCTGCACGCAGTAGAGCAGCGCGAAGGTCGACAGGCCGGCCGCGAACATCGCCAGGTTGGCCCGGCGAAAGGCGGGCGTCCCGCTGACGATCAGGTCGCCGCCGGCATCCGCCGGAGACGCAGCTTCCTTCATTTCGAACATCTCCGATCCGAGGTTAGATCCGGGGGGCGCGGCCGCGATGGCGGCTGGATCTTCTGTCGAGAATGAGCCCGTGCGATCATAGTGTCCAATATGGTAAACGGCATATTTGATATGTTCAGCGAATAGACAGTCAGCGCATGGAACTGCGGCATCTTCGATATTTCGTGACCCTGGCGGAGGAGCTTCATTTCAGCCGGGCGGCGGCGCGGCTGGGCATCTCCCAGCCGCCGCTGAGCCAGCAGATCCAGGCGCTGGAGGAGGAGTTGGGCGCCCGCCTTCTCCACCGCACCAATCGCCGGGTCGATCTTACCGAGGCCGGCCGGCTGTTCCTGGTCGAGGCGCGGGCGACGCTGGCCCAGGCCGAACGCGCGGCCGACATTGCCGGGCGCGCGCAGAGGGGAGAGATCGGAGAGCTGAAGCTGGGTTTCACCGCGTCGGCGCCCTTCACGGTGACGATCCCGAAGATGATCTTCGCCTTCCGGCAGGCCTTCCCGGCGGTCCACCTGACCCTGCAGGAGATGACGACCAAGCAGCAGCTGGACGCGATGACGGAGCGGCGGCTGCATGTCGGCTTCATCCGCAGCCCGGTCTATCCGACCATGACACCGGAACTGAAGGCGCTGGAGCTGTTCCGGGAACCGCTGGTGGCGATCCTGCGCGCTGACCACCCGCTGACGGCGGGCGACCCGACCGACCGGATCGCGCTTTCAACCCTGGCGGCGGAGCCGTTCGTGATGCATCCGCGCGCCGTCGGGACCGGGCTGCACGACCAGATCACCGCGCTGTGCCAGCAGGCCGGCTTCAGCCCGCGCGTCAGCCAGGAGGCGCGCGAGGCGCCGACGATCGTCGGGCTGGTCGCCGCCGGACTGGGCGTAACGCTCCTGCCCTCCTCCTTCCGCCGGATCAGGGTGGAGGGTGTGGCCTATCGCGACCTGGCCGATCAGGGCGCGATGACCGCCATGTGGCTCGCCTACCCCGAGCACGACCTGTCCCCCGCTGCCCGCGCCTTCGTCGATCTGGTCGCTGCCCACCAACCTGTGGCCGGGCAGGAGCATTGAGCACGCCGAAGCGGGGATTTCCGCTTGAGTTTCGCGGGCCGGATGCCAGTATCCGCCCTCCTCTCTTTCGCCATTCCGGCTCAAGGCTTTCCATCCCGTGACAACCCATAATCGCAAGATTTCCGTGATCGGCCTCGGCTATGTCGGTCTGCCCGTGGCGGTCGCCTTCGCGCGCCAGGCGAAGATCGTGGCCTTCGACATCAACGCCCGGCGGATCGCGGAACTACAGCAGGGGCATGACCGGACCGGCGAGGTCGATGGCGAGGAACTGCGGGAGGTGGGGATCGCCTTCACCGACGATCCCGCAGACCTGGCGCAGGCCGATTTCCACATCGTCACCGTGCCGACGCCGATCAACGACGCCCTGCTGCCCGACCTGTCGCCGCTGATCGCCGCGTCGCGCAGCGTCGGCCGCGTGCTGAAGAAGGGCGACATCGTCGTCTATGAATCGACGGTCTATCCGGGCGCGACGGAGGAAGATTGCGTGCCGGTGCTGGAGGCCGAGAGCGGCCTTTCCTTCGGCCGCGACTTCACCGTCGGCTATTCGCCGGAGAGGATCAATCCCGGCGACCGGGAACACCGCTTCACGACCATCCGGAAGGTCGTGTCGGGATCGGACGCCGAAACGCTGGAAACGGTCGCCGCCGTCTACGGTTCCGTCGTCGAGGCCGGCATCCACCGCGCGCCATCGATCAAGGCGGCGGAGGCGGCGAAGGTGATCGAGAACACCCAGCGCGACCTGAACATCGCGCTGATGAACGAGCTGTCGCTGATCTTCCACCGGCTGGGCATAGACACGCAGGACGTGCTGGCGGCGGCAGGGACGAAGTGGAACTTCCTGCGCTTCACGCCGGGACTGGTCGGGGGCCACTGCATCGGTGTCGACCCCTACTACCTGACCCACCGCGCCCAGCGTGCCGGCTACAATCCGGAGGTCATCCTGGCGGGACGCCGGATCAATGACGGGATGGGGGCATTCGTCGCCCGCGAAACCGTGCGCGCCATTCTGCATGGCAGCAGGAGTGGATCGCCGACCATCACGGTGTTGGGCCTGACCTTCAAGGAAGACGTGCCGGACATAAGGAATACCAAGGTCGTCGATGTCATCCGGGAGTTGGAGGCGTTCGGCCTGAAGGTCCAGGTCCACGATCCGGTGGCCGACCCGGAGGAGGCGCAGCACGAATATGGAATAGCGCTGACGCCGGCGGAATCCCTCGCTCCGGCGGACGCGGTGATCCTCGCCGTCGGCCATGATGAATTCCGCCGCGCGGGCTGGGACCGGATCGGCAGCCTTCTCAAGGACCGGCGCGGATTCGTCGCCGACCTCAAGGCCGTCCTGGACCGCGACGGAGCGCCCGAGGGAATCACCCTCTGGCGCCTCTGAGCCCCATGCCGCCCCGGCCGCGTCGGGCCACCATATCCCTTCGCGACAGGAGCAGCCGTCGTCGCGACGGTTGACACCGCCTGCCCCAGGACCGTCAATTGCCGACCCCGCCGACGGTCCCCTGGACCCATGCGGACGCAGCAACAGCCGTGACCCGCGCCTTTCCTGGCGAGACGGCAAAATCGGAATTGCTCATGGCCCAGGTAAAGAAGGAATCGGTACGCCAGGCGATCCTGGACAGCGCCTTCGAGCTGATCACGCGCCAGGGATACGCAGCGACCACGCTGGCGCAGATCGCGCGGGGCGCGGGCATCGCCACGTCCAACGTCTATGTCTATTTCGAATCGAAGCTGGGAATCCTGTTCGCGCTGAGCCGGCCCTGGCTGCTTGACCAGTTGGAGCGGCTGGAAGCCGGGGCGGGAGATTATTCCACCTCACGGGACCGGCTGCGCGGCATCCTGCTGACGGTTTGGGACGACCTGCCTTCCCGCGATGGCGGCTTCGCCTATAACGTCATGCAGGCACTGTCCAGCGTCACCCCGCAGGACCGGTATTCCACCGACCTGCTGACGACCGTCCTGGCGCGGGTCTCCCAACTGATCCGCGGCTGCCTGCCGGACGGTCACCCCCGCCGCGGCGACAGCGACCATCTGGCCTATGTGGTGTGGATGGCGTTCGACGGTTTCGCGATCAACCGGACCCTGTCGGGACGCCCCGAAGGGCTGGACAGGATGGTGGAGCTCTATTGCGACATCATTCTGGGTTCCGAGCCGGCGATGGCGGCCGATGCGGCGTCCGGCAGGCTGGCCCAACGACGCTGATCGATCAGGGAAATTTCACCGTCTCGCCCACGCCGCGCGTCGTGACCGTCCAGCGCGTCGTCCGGGGCCCAACCGCGAGCACGACCTCCCGCGATTCGCCGAATTCTTCCGGCGCGGTGGCGAAAAGCTGGACCTCGTCGCCCGCCGCCACCGAACCCGACCGGATCCACTCTCCCTGATTGACCCGGAAGAAGGGTTGCCCCTCCCCATGGATCGTGGCCGGAAGCTCCCCTTCGAAACCGCGCAACGATATGATTTCGGACGTCACGCCGGCGGCGGGTTCCTGGCCTTCAAGGGAAGTGAAGGAGAACGGCGCGGGAATCTGGTTGGGGTCGCGCGTGGAGACCTTCCACACCGTCTCATAATCGCCGACGCTGACCACGATCTCCTCCGTCGTGCCCAGAGTGATCGGGCTGCGCGCGCTGACGGCCACGGTGTCGCCCGGCAGGACGAGCGTGCGGCGGCGGCGGAATGCCCGGTCGTTCTGGATGACGACAACGTCGGTGCCGCCCTCCACGGTCATCAGTAGCGGCTCCTCGAACCCCGTCAGTTCGACCGACGGGGTCTGGAGCACCATCAGCGGCTCCAGATCCGTTTCGGACGGGAAGCTGAAGGGCTGGGGCCGGCCCTCCCCCGGCCGCAGCACGCCCAGCGTCTGGTCGGGCGGAGGTTCGTGAGTGGCCGCGCCGGCAACGCCGGCCGCGCCGAGCAGGGCGAGGCCGACCAGCAGGCGACATGCCGCTTTGAATTTCCATATCCCCACGAACAACCCCGCGCCGAAGAAAGGTTTCGCCGAAAGCGCGAAAAAACTCTTTCGAATGATGGGTTAACACATTTGGCGGGCCATCCGTTCGTTCTGCTTGAAGAACCACGCATATTTGATGGGTCCTCGCCTCAATCTCCTCGCAATCCTTCGCGACCTTGGCGGCTGCCCCAAGGCGGAGGGAACGATCCATGCTGAAACGAACGCTGACGGCCCTGATCCTTCTTGCCGCCCATCCGGCGGTTGCCCAGACGCCCCCCACCCAGACGCCTCCCACTGGCGCGGTCGCCGAACTGGACAGCTTCATCGGCACCACCGGCATCCTGTGCGAGAGCGCGCCGTCCGCACTCTGCGTCGACAGCGCCATCGCGTTCGCCGACCGGGATGGCGACGCCCACCTGTCGACGGAGGAACTGTCGGACGTGAAGTCGGCGGTCCAGGACTGGGCCTCCTGGCCCGGCAATCCCGCCAGCCAGCGGGAGCGCGGAATGATCCTGCTGGGCCTTTCGATGATCGAGACGGCGGGGCTGGACAATTTGATCGCCGGCATGGACACCGACGGCGACGGGCTGGTCAGCAGGGCCGAGCTGCTGGCCGACGTCCAACTGGATGAACGCCCGCTGGGCGAGGTCCTGCTGGACCCTGAGGCCGTGGACCGCCGCGCCATCGGCAGGCGCTTCGGCATGCTGGCCCCGATGATCGACGGCTTCTTCCAGTAGACCGGGCGAAGGCCGCGGCGCTAGGCTGCCGGCAAGCGCAACATCATGACGAATCGCGAACCATGGCCAACCGACCGAATCCGCTGAAACTGAACCCGCTGCAATGCCGGACGCTGGCGATCCTCCAGCAGCTTGCGCGGACGCAGGGGCACGCGATGGCCCCGGCGGAGGACGGATCGGTCACGGTCGGCGGCTTCCCGCCGCTGCACGGCAACCATTACCATGTCGGCGACGCCGTGGTGATGGCCGCCGACGCGACAGGTCTGCACAACCCGGCGGTCTTCACCGCGCTGGGCCGGAAGGGCCTGGCGCGCCAGGACATGCCGGGCTCCGCCGTGCTGACGCCGCAGGGACTGGCCTATGACACCGGCCTTTCGGAGAAGGTGCTGCACCGCGCGGATCACTGAGCGGTCACCAGAATCGACGCGGCCATTCCTGAAGGGTGTCAGGAGGTCGCGGGAGCTATCCCATCCCCTCATGGTGAGCCCGTCGAACCATGTGTGCCCCGACCCTTCGACAGGCTCAGGGTGAGGAGATTGGAGAAGGTTCCGCTCATTTCCTCATGGTGAGCCTGTCGAACTATGTCGGCCACGGCCATTGGGACGCCACCGGATCACTCGACGCCAGGCGCTTCCTCCAGAACCACAGGCTCCGGCACGGAGAGGCCGAAGGGCGCGCGGCCGATGAGGCGGTTGGGCGGGCCCGGCTGGGGCGTGATGTAGCAATCCGGCCGGCCGAGGGTGCGATAGCAATAGACCTCCGGCTCCACCCGCGTCGCATAAACATTCGGTTCATAGACGTCGGCATAGCTGGGATTGTAGGTCCGGCAGCCGGCCAGTGCGGCAGCGGCGGCGAGTATGACCGTGGGGAGGGCGAAGGCGCGGATCATGGCGCCGCCAGCATCGCCGCCAATTCTCAAAATATCGCTAATGGACGTCAGGGAAGGCATTCCTGAAACCGCACCGGCGCGCCGCGCGGGCCCTCCAGAAGCTCGTCCTCCCGCATCACCGCCATGCCGCGCACGATTGTCGCGATCGGCCAGCCCGTGACCTCGACGCCGTCATAGGGCGTCCAGGCCGACCGGCTGCGGATCCAGGAATCGGTGATGGTGCGCCGTGCCTTGAGGTCGACGATGGTGAAATCGGCATCGTAGCCGACGACGATCCGCCCCTTGCCGGCGATGCCGAAGATGCGCGCGGGACCGGCGCTGGTCAAATCCACCAGCCGCTCCAGCGTCAACCGGCCGGCCGCGACATGGTCCAGCATCACCGGCACCAGCGTCTGGACGCCGGTCATGCCGCTGGGGCTCTCCGGGTAAGGCTTCGCCTTCTCCTCCAGCGTATGGGGCGCATGGTCGGAGCCCAATACGTCGACCACGCCGGAGGCGATGGCGCGCCACAGCGTATCGCGCTGCGCGGCGTCGCGGATCGGCGGATTCATCTGCGCGCGGGAGCCCAGCCTGTCGTAGCAGTCGGGGCCGGCGAAGGTGAGGTGCTGGGGCGTCGCCTCCACCGTCGCCAGATCCTTGTGGCCGGCGAGGATCGTCATCTCCTCCCCCGTCGTCACATGCAGCACATGCACGCGCCGCCGCGCCGCCGCCGACAGGGAAAGGATACGTTTGGTCGCGCGGACCGCCGTCTCCACGTCCCGCCATTCGGGGTGCATGCGCGCCGGGGCACCGCTTTCCACCATCGTCTTGCGCTCACGGAGCCGCATCTCATCCTCGGCATGGACGGAGACCCGGCGAACGCCGTTCGCCATCACGCGCGCGATCGTGCCGTCATCCTCCGACAGCAGGTCGCCGGTCGACGACCCCATGAAAATCTTGACGCCGGCGCTGCCGGGAAGTCGTTCCAGCTCGGCCAGCCGATGGGCGTTGGCGGCGGTGCCGCCGACGAAGAAGGCATGGTCCACCCAGGCCCGGCCGGCGGCGCGATCCAGCTTGTCCTGGAGCGCTTCCGCGCTGGTGGTCAGCGGGCTGGTGTTCGGCATCTCGAATATGGCGGTCACGCCGCCGGCGGCCGCGCCGGCGGTGCCGGTCTCCAGATCCTCCTTATGCTCGCCGCCCGGCTCCCGGAAATGGACCTGACTGTCGATCACGCCCGGCAGGACGTGGAGGCCTGTGCAATCCTGCGTCTCCGCCGCCTCGGCACGGGACAAATCGCCGAGCGCGGCGATCCGGCCGTCACGCACGCCGATATCGATCGACGCCAGCCCGGCAGGCGTCGCGACGGTGCCACCGCGCAGCAGGAGATCATATCGGTCGGCCATAGGGTCCTCGCGGGGCAAATTGGGATCAGGGGCTTATAGCGAGATGCGCCGGTGCTTGCCAAGGCGGGCGGGCCGGACCAAGTAGGATGGAGCTTCCTTCCGCTCCTGCCCCGGTGCCTCTTCCATGCCCTATTACCAACTGCTTCCCGCCCGTGGCCTCCTGCGCGTCACCGGACCCGACAGGATGGCGTTCCTTCAGGGGATCACGTCCAACGACGTGCGCAAGGCGGCGCCGGATAGGGCCCTGTTCTCAGCCCTGTTGACGCCGCAGGGGAAGTTCCTCCACGACTTCTTCATCCTCGCCGACGAGGAGGGGCTGTGGCTGGAAGTCGATTCGGAGCGGCGGCAGGATCTGCTGCGGCGGCTGAAGATCTACAAGCTGCGATCCAAGGTGACGCTGGAGGATTTCTCCGAAACCTACGAGATCGCCGCCCTGTTCGGGGACGATGCGTTCGTGGCCCTGGACATGCCGCCGGAACCGGGACGCGCCCGGTCCTGGGGGAGCGGGATTCTCTACGTCGATCCGCGGCTGCCGGCGTTGGGCGCGCGCGCGATCCTGCCGCGCGAAGGCGCGGAGGCGATTCTGGCGGCAGCCGGTTTTGCGCCGGCGGCAGGGGACGCCTACGACGCCCATAGGCTGGCGCTGGGCGTGCCCGATGGCAGCCAGGACCTCACGGTCGAGAAATCGACCCTGCTGGAAAGCAACTACGACGAGTTGAACGGCATCGCCTGGGACAAGGGCTGCTATCTGGGCCAGGAACTGACGGCGCGGACTAAATATCGCGGACTGGTCAAGAAGCGGCTTGTGTCGGCCAAGGTCGACGGGCCGCTGCCGGAGCCCGGCACGCCGATCCGCCGGGACGGGCGGGAGGTCGGAGAGATCCGCAGCGGCCGGGACGGCCGGGCGATGGCGCTGGTGAGGCTGGACGCGCTGGACGCGACCGGGCTGACCGCCGGGGACGCCCGGATCGCCGTGGAGACGCCCGGCTATGTCAGGCTGCCTCAGCCCAGCGACGGCTGAGGACCGGCCGGCCGCCGGACCATCTCGTCTATCAGCTTCTGGATCAGCGCCAGGGTGAAGGTCTCCGGCCCGCGCGCCGTCCGGACGAAGGCGCCGATGCCGCCGATCACGCTCTGGCGATAATAGAATTCCAGCCAGTCATATTCATTGAGGATGGCGAGCGCGTTGATGGTGACGCCGTTCTGTTCCGCCAGGTCGCGGGCCAGCGCCGGGTCCAGACCTGCATTGGAGAAGCCGTTGCTGGTGAGGTCGATCGTGCGCTGGAGCGCGTCATAGCCATTGTCTTCGAACAGGGCGAGGCTGTCGCGGATCGCGCTGCCGATCGCCGTCGCGCCGACCTTGATGTCGCGCGGCGCGTTCTCGACCTCATCGGCGAAGGCGGCGACCTCCTCGGTCGAAGACAGCCTCGTCCACGGCACCAGAACCTGAAGGCTGTTGGGGTCGGAGAAGGTGGCGACCGCCACCGCGATCGCTCCGGCCGGACCCGACGTAATCGCCGAGGCGACGCCTTCGTCCCGAAGTGCGGCGGCGTGCCCGCGTAGCTGGAATTCCAGGACATTGTCGGAAATGCTGGCCGACGCATCGATCAGGAGGATCAGTTCCAGGTCGACCGGTTCGTCCTGGGCCCGCGCCGGCAGGGCGAAGGCGGCGAAAGCAAAGAGCAGCGCGGCGAAACGGAAGGGCATCGACATATCCAGTGTCAGGGGGACAACCCGTTGTCGCCAAGGAATGTGTCGAAATCGGACCAGAAGCGATTCCGGATCGCATCCCGCTCCATCAGAATTTCGTGAAGCGACCCCGGATAGGTTCTGATCGTCCCCAGCGGCAAGGATTTAGCGACCTCGTGCTGGGCGGCGTTGCTGACCAGCCGTTCGATCCCCGCGCTGAGCAGCAAGACCGGCCGGTCGATCCCACCCGCATAGGACGGGTCGCGGAGGATGGTGGCGGAGCGGAAGGAAGCGTCCAGCCAGCCCCAGGTCACGCCGCCGAGCCGCAGTTCCGGCCGCTCCCGGAACGCCGCGCGATGCACCTCGAATCGCGCGGGGTCGGAGGTCAGCCTGTTGCCCTCGAAGTGATGGGCGGACGGATCGTAGTCGCCATGGCCTGGCGCGTAGCGGGCGGCGAAGCCCCGCCAGACCGCCAGGGCGGCGGCCGTGCGCGTCGTCCACCTCGCAAAGGCGCCGGGCAGGATGTCGATCATCGGCGCGGTCAGGATCGCGGCGTTCGCCCGGCCCGGATGTTCGGCCATGAAGCGCAGGGCCAGATGCCCGCCCATGGAATGACCAAGAAGGATGACCGGTCCGGCCGGCCCGGCGTGGGCCAGAATCTCGTCCAGATCGGCGACCCAGATCTCGAAATCGTCGATATGGCCCTTCTGCCGTTCCGGCAGGACGCGGTCGGACAGCCCCTGCCCCCGCCAATCGAAGCTGAGGACTTCGAAGCCGCGCGCCAGAAGGTCGTTCGCCGTCTCCTGATATTTCTCCAGAAACTCCGAGCGCCCATGGAGAAGGACGACCGTGCCGCGTCCGTCGCCGGGCGGCGACCACCGGCCGATACGCACTTTCTTGCCGTCGCGGAGGGTGAGGAAGTCGGTTTCCATGGCCGCAGGACCATGCCCGCCCCCCGACCAACCGGTAAAGGAGGAAGTGGACAGCCGCGCCGCCGCCACCTAACAAGAGCGCCGATCACGCCTCACGATGGAGCCAGCCGCCCATGGCCGATTTTCATGCCGACACCGCCCGCGCCGCCTCCCGCATCCTTCTGGAAACCAGGGCCGTGCTGTTCCGGCCGGAAGAGCCCTTCATCTTCACCTCGGGCCGGGCGAGCCCGGTCTATGTCGATTGCCGGCACCTGATCGGCTTCCCACGCGCCCGCGCCGCGCTGATGGACATGGCGATGGACCTGCTGGCCCGCGACGCGGGGTACGAGGCGTTCGACAATGTCGCCGGCGGCGAGACGGCGGGCATCCCCTTCTCGGCCTGGATCGCGGAGCGACTGTCGCTGCCGATGAGCTATGTGCGGAAGAAGCCGAAGGGGTTCGGCCGCGACGCGCAGATCGAGGGCGGTGCGGTGGACGGCGCGCGGGTGCTGCTGGTCGAGGATTTGGCGACCGACGGAGGATCGAAGATCAACTTCATCAACGCGCTGCGCCATGCCGGCGCGGAGGTGGCGCACTGCTTCGTCGTCTTCCACTACGGCATCTTCAAGCAGTCGGTGGACAGCTTGGCGGCGGAGGGGGTGAAGCTGCACGCGCTGGCGACCTGGCATGACGTGATCGAGGCCGCGGAGGCCGAGGGCTACTTCCCCGGATCGACGATCGCCGAGGTCAGGAGCTTCCTCGCCGACCCGATCTCCTGGTCCAGGGCCCATGGCGGAAAGGAGGACTGACCTCCCTCCCGCCCTGAAACCCATATGTTCAGGCTCGCTTCAGGCCGCTTTCCACGAGGCTCGCCAGGAGGCTGGCCCCGATGGGCAGGATCTCGTCGTTGAAATCATAGCGGGGGTTGTGGACGTTGCAGGCGCTGGGACCGCCGGCCTGCCCCAGGAACAGGTAGGCCCCCGGCCGCTTGTTCAGCATGAAGGAGAAATCCTCCGCGCCCATGGACGGTTCGGCGTCCATCGATACCTTGTCGGCCCCGACCACCTCGCGCGCGACGGATGCCACCTTCTCCGCCTGGGCGTCGTGATTGACGGTGGCGGGGTAGCCTTCATGGAAGACGAATTCAGCCTCAGCCTCGAACGCCTTGGCGATCCCCTTGGCCAGCCGCTCCATGCCGGCCGTCAGGTACGCCCTCACCTCCGGGTCGAATGAGCGGAGGGTGCCCGACAGGGAGGCCTCCTCTGCGATCACGTTGTAGGTGCTGCCGGCATGAATCTGCGCGACGGTGATGACCGCGCTCTTCAACGGATCGGTCTGGCGGCTGACCAGCGTCTGATAGGCCTGGATGATCTGGGCCGCGATCAC
This sequence comes from Inquilinus sp. CAU 1745, assembly GCF_039839375.1. Classification (NCBI taxonomy): domain Bacteria; kingdom Pseudomonadati; phylum Pseudomonadota; class Alphaproteobacteria; order Rhodospirillales; family Rhodospirillaceae; genus Inquilinus; species Inquilinus sp. CAU 1745. Next base: position 10,245 of record NZ_JBDOQU010000024.1, on the reverse strand, counting down.
CACCGGGTCGTTCGCCTTGTGCGGCATCGCCGCATGGCCGCCGCGCGCCCGGATCGTCACGTCGAACTTGTCCGCCGCCGCCATGATGGGGCCGGGCCGCAGCCCCACCGTGCCGGCCGGCAGTTCCGGCCAGTTGTGCAGGGCGTAGACCTCATCGCAATGGAACTTGTCGAACAGCCCTTCCTCGACCATCGCGCGGCCACCGCCGGCGCCTTCCTCGGCGGGCTGGAAGATGAAATGCACGATGCCGTCGAAATTCCGCGTCTCCGACAGGTACTTGGCCGCGCCCAGCAGCATGGAGGTGTGCCCATCATGGCCGCAGCCATGGAACTTGCCGGGAACCGTGGACTTCCACGGCACGTCGTTCTCCTCATTCATCGGCAGCGCGTCCATGTCGGCGCGCAGGCCGATCGTCCGGCCGCCGTCGCCGCGCCCGCGCAACACGCCGACGACCCCCGTTTTGCCGAGCCCGCGATGGACCTCCACGCCCCAGGATTCCAGCTTCTCAGCCACCAGGGCGGAGGTGCGGACCTCCTCGAATGCGGTTTCGGGATGGGCGTGGATGTCCCGTCGCCACCCGGTCATTTCATCCTTGAGGGCGGCGATGGAATTGATGATCGGCATGGATATCGAACCTTGTCTGCGGGGGGATTATCCTGAGTGGAGGCGGCATTCTGCGGCGTCCTCCGAAGGACGGCAATGGGGTTCCGCCTGCCCTATATGCGCGAGGGCTCCGGCACGTCGGCCAGCCGCCGGTCGATGTCGGCCGCTTCCGGCAGGCTTTCCTGTGCGCCCAGCGCCAGGCAGGCCAGGCCTGCGCCCACGCTGGCCCGGCGCAGCGCTTCAGGGAGGCCACGCCCCCGGTCGAGCGCCGCCGTCAGCGCGCCGACGAAGGCGTCGCCGGCCCCGGTCGTGTCCACCGGACGGACCCGCAGCGGCGCGACCTTCCACAGCATGTCGCCCTCGGCCGCGATGGCGCCCGCCGCGCCCAGCGTGACCACGCAGATAAGGCCCGCCTCCGCCGCCAGCCGGCGGGCCAGATACTCCGGACCTCCGCCATCGATCCCCAGATCGCCGGCGACCGAACGGGCCTCATGTTCGTTGACGATCAGAACATCCAGCGCCCGCAGCGCGTCGGCGGGGACAGGCGCCGCCGGCGCCACGTTCAGCACGGTGCGCATGCCCGCCGCGCGGGCTCGGCGCAGCGCGGCCCAGATCTGGTCGGCCGGAACTTCCATCTGCATCAGCAGCGTGCCGCCTTCCGCCAGCAGATCGTCGGGCAGGTCGGCGGCGGCCGTCTCGAGATTCGCGCCGCTGGCGACGGCGATGAAATTCTCCGCGGCAGAATCGACGCAGATATAGGCGATCCCTGTGGGCTCCCCACCGCGCCGCAGGCAGCGGACATCGACCGCGTTCCGCTGAAGGTTCTCCGCCAGCCGGTCGCCGAATCCATCTGTCCCGACCGTACCCACCATCGCCACGGACGCGCCGGCCCGCGCGGCCGCGACCGCCTGGTTGGCGCCCTTACCGCCGGGCTTGGTGGCGTAGGATCGGGTCAGCACCGTCTCACCAGGCCCCGGCAGGGCGGGGACGGTCATCACCAGATCCATGTTCAGCGAACCGAAAACGACGATCATGACAACTCCAGAATTCGACCGGCGGCGACTGTAGTGCGGGCCGGCGCGGCGAGCCAGACCAAGCGTCGGTTGAAAATTTCCGTCGGCCGTTAAATCATTCTCCATACGGACCCTGTATGATCCTCCGGCTTTTCGGATTGGGTTGTCCCAGACCTTCGGAGGATCGGGCGGGATGGGTGACTATTATGGAGAGGCGCTGCCGCTGGAAACGATGACGGACCAGCGTCTCGTTCGCGCCTACCGCTACTGGCTGGACCATTGCCACGGCCACCCTTTCCCCGCACGAACGGATATCGCGCCGGAGGAAATGACGCCCTTTCTCAGCAACGTGATGCTGATCAACGTGCGCCACGACCCGCTGGACTTCGTCTATCGCGTGTTCGGCACCAGCATCGCCGTCGCCCACGGGGCGGACTACACCGGCAAATCGGTCCGGAACCTCGATCCGCCGGAGTTCTCGGCCATCATCTGGAGGCAGTACAAGGACGTGCTGGATCGCGGGACGCCGGTCCTGCACAGGGTGGTGTTCGCGCCCGCCGACGCCTACCGGAACTACCAGCGGATCACCATGCCGCTGTCGTCCGACGGCAGGACCATCGACAAGCTGCTCGCCGTGTCGGACGAGGATCATTCCTTCTGGGAGAAGAAGGCCACCGCAAGCGGCTGAAAGCCAGCGGAAGCGACATGGTGACGCGCGAAGAAGACAAAAGCCGGCCAAGCGGCTAGGTTCCCGCCGCTTCCCATCGGGAGTAGAGTGGTTCGACCGATGCGCACGCCCCGTCATCTTGATGTCGGGCCGTTCGTCCGTTCCGAAGGTCCAGAGATGAATTACGACGATATCTTCCGCAACGCGATCACCGGCCTTCAGGCCGAGGGCCGGTACCGGTATTTCGCGGAGCTGGAACGCCAGGCTGGCGCCTTCCCCAAGGCGCGGCACCACGGTTTCGGCCTGCCCGCCATCCCCGGCGATGGCGACGAGGACGTGACCGTCTGGTGCTCCAACGACTATCTGGGCATGGGCCAGCATCCGTCCGTTCTGGCGGCGATGAAGGACGCGGTGGACCGCTACGGCGCGGGCGCCGGCGGCACGCGCAACATCTCCGGCACCAACCACGTCCATGTGAAGCTGGAGCGGGAGCTGGCGGACCTTCACGGCAAGGAATCAGCCGTTCTCTTCACCTCCGGCTACATCTCCAACGAAGCCGCCCTCTCGACGCTGGCCAAGCTGATCCCGGACTGCGTAGTCTTCTCCGACGCGCTGAACCACGCCTCCATGATCGCCGGCATCCGGCATTCCGGCGCCGAGAAGCACATCTTCCGCCATAACGATCCCGACCATCTGGATCATCTGATGGCCCGCTATGCCGCCGGCCGGCCGAAGCTGGTGGCGTTCGAAAGCGTCTATTCGATGGATGGCGACATCGCCCCGATCGCCGAGATCTGCGACGTGGCCGACCGGCACGGCGCGATGACCTATCTGGACGAGGTCCATGCCGTGGGCATGTACGGCCCGCGCGGCGGCGGCGTCGCCGAGCGCGAGGGGCTGATGGACCGGCTGACGGTGATCGAGGGCACGTTGGGCAAGGCGTTCGGCGTCATGGGCGGCTACATCACCGGATCGGCCTCGCTGGTCGATGTGGTGCGTAGCTTCGCCCCCGGCTTCATCTTCACCACCGCCATGCCGCCGGCGATCGCGGCCGGCGCGCTGGCCAGCGTCCGCCATCTGAAGGCGAGCCGGGAGGAGCGCGACCGGCACCAGGAGCGCGCGGCGCGGCTGAAGAAGCTGCTGGCCGACGCGCGGCTTCCGGTCATGCCATCGGTCAGCCACATCGTGCCGGTGCTGGTCGGCGACGCGCGGCTGTGCAAGCAGGCCAGCGACGAGTTGCTGTCCCGCCACCAGATCTACGTCCAGCCCATCAACTTCCCGACCGTCCCGCGCGGGACGGAGCGCCTGCGGATAACGCCGACGCCGTTCCATGACGACCTCCAGATGGCCCGTCTGGTCGACGCGCTGAAGGATGTCTGGGGACGGCTGGCGATCAGCGCCGCGGCCTGATCCCCAGCCCATGAACCGGGAAGCACCCCTGTCGCCGAAGCAGGCGCTGAGGCTATGCGCGCTGGGCGAGTTGATGCAGCATGGCGCGCTGACCTATGGCGACCTGGCCCAGCGGGTGCGCGACTTCACCAACCATCTGGTCGGGCCGACGCTGGACATGATGGGCGGGTCGCTGGAACTGCTGCGCTATGACGGGCTGATCGAGCCGGTCGACGACGCGCCGGAGAGCGAGGCGCGCCTGTCCCTGACGGACGATGGCCGGAAGGAATTTTCCGCCCTCATGGAGCAGGGGCTGAGCACGCCCTTCAACGAGACCGTCAAGCTGGTGGTGACGCTGAAGCTGCGCTTCCTCCACCTGCTGCCGGCGGACTGGCGGCAAGCCCGCGCCGTCGCCCTTGCCCGAATCTATGAGCAGGAGGCCGAACGCCTTCGCGACCTCCGGGAGAAATACGCCGGGGAATCCGAACATCTCGGGCCGTGGCTGGACCATGACATCGCGCAGTATGAGCGCCGGGTCGCCTGGTTCCAGGATCTAGCCCGGCGGCTCCAGGGATGACGCTGGCCCTGGAAATTCTAATCATCCTGGGGCTCTGCGCATTCCTGTTCCCGTCGATCCGCCGCCGCCTGAAAGGCTCGGCGCTGGTCATCGCCGGGGCGATCTTCCTCACGCTGGCGGTGATCGTGCTGTCGCAATAGGCGTTCGGTTTGCCCTTCCCATCCCTCATGGTGAGCTTGTCGAACCATGTGGGCACACATCCTTCGACAAGCTCAGGATGAGGGTAAGAATTTTGGTATAAGCTACTGATAATTTTAAAAAATAACTCACTCAATAGAGGTGCTGGCCGCCGGTGACGAAGATTTCCGTACCGGTCACGTAGGCGCTTTCCTCCGTGCACAGGTAGAAGATGACGGACGCCACGTCGCGCGGACGGCCCAGCCTGCCCATTGGAATGCGCGGCAGCAGCGCGTCGGTTTCCGGCGACAGCATCGCGGTTTCGATCTCTCCCGGCGCGACGGCGTTGACCCGCACCCCCAACTCCGCGAATTCCACCGACATCTCACGCGTCAGGGAGGAAAGGGCGGCCTTCGAGGTCGAGTAGGCCGAGCCGGCGAAGGGGTGGACGGAATGGCCGGCGACCGAGGTCACGTTGACGATCGCGCCCGGCCCCTTGGCCAACGCCGCCGCGAAGCCGCGCGCCAGCACGATCGGCGCGAAGAAGTTCAGTTCGAACACCTCGCGCCAGTTGGCGATGTCGCCGTTCAGGCAACCCAGCCGCTCCTTGTAGGGCGTCTTGGGCGACATACCAGCGTTGTTGACCAGCGCGAACAGCGGATCGCCGTCCAGCGCCTCGTTCGCCAGCCGCACGAATTCAGCCCGACTGTCCGGATCGGCGAGATCGGCGCTGATATGATGCGTCCAGTTCGGGTCGCGCTGGCATTCGGCCGGCACCTCCTCCCGACTGACGGTGATAATCCGCCAGCCGGCGTCGGAGAAGCGCTTCACGGTGGAGTGGCCGATGCCGCGGCTGGCGCCGGTCAGGATCAGGGTCTGTCGGGGGCTCGTCATGGCCGCGACCCTACCCCGGCCGGCGGCCGGTTGCCAGCATCCCTAATGGGCCATCAGCACCGGAATGCCGGCATGGTTCAGCACATGGCGGGTGACGCCGCCGAAGACCATCTCGCGCAGCCGGCCGTGGGTGTAGCCGCCCATCACCAGCAGGTCCGCGCCGTCCGAGGTGGTTGCCTCCAGGATCGTCTCCCCGACCGAACGATTTTCGGCATTAAGCGGCCGGTTAATCGCGTCGATGCCGTGCCAGGCGAGATATTGCCGCAGGCGGTGGCCCACCGAAACGTCAGTGCGGGAGGTGGCGACGGTGAGGATGCTGACGCTGTCCGCCCGCTTCAGGAACGGCCGCGCCCCGGCGACGGCGCGGGCGGCCTGGAGGCTGCCATTCCAGGCGATGCAGACCGACCGGCCGATGGCCCCCATGGGTTCCCCGGTCGGCTCCCCAATCGGCTCCGGCGGGGCCAGCAGCAGCGGCTTGCCGCCGCCCATCAGCGCGGCTTCCAGCGTCGCGGAAAGGCGCGCATCGTCGAAGGCCCGGCCTTCATGGCTGAGCACCACGAGATCGGCCAGCCGGCTGGCGACGGCGACCACGTCCCGCTCCCGCCCGTCGTCGCAGCGCCATGAGGCGCTGGCGCGGCCGTCGGGCGTGGGCACGTCGCGTTCGTCCACGTCCAGCGCCCGGCGCGCCGCGTCATAGCATTCCCGCGCCGCCGCCTCGCGGTCGAGCGATTCGTTCTCCGCCGTCTGCATCAGCTGCTCGATCATCCCGGCGGTGACGCCCTCTCCCACCAGGGGCACGGCCTCCGTCGGCGGGATGCGGGCGAACAGCACCTCGACATGGGCGGAGAAGGAGGCGGCGACCTGGAAGGCGGTCTGGATCGTCACGGGGTCGGACGTGCCCCCCGACAGCGGGGCGAGGATGGTGTTGATCGACATCACGAGGCCTCCGGTTCCGACGGATTGTAGTTCCTGTCAGTGTCCGTCAATCCGCGCCGTGACGCCAGTCCCCGCGCCGCCAGCCCTCGCGCCGCTGTCCCTGTCCTGGCGATATGCGCCCGGCGTGACGCCGAAGGCCGCGCGGAAGCAGCGACTGAAATAGGTCGGATCGTCGAAGCCCCGCGACCCGGCGATGGCGGTCACGCTGCGGCCATCCTGGCGAGGATCGGAGAGATCCTGCGCACACCGCTCCAGCCGCTGCCGCCTCAACCACAGCGTCAGCGTCGTTCCTTCCCCCTTGAACAACCGCTGGAGCTTGCGGTCGGCGATCCCGAACCGGCTGGCGACCGACGGGGCGGCGATGTCCTCGGCCAGATGGGTGATCAGGTACGATTTGATGGTGGCCAGCAGAACCTTGTCGGAATCAGGCGGCGGCGTTCCCGGCGCGGTCGACCCCGGTCCCGGCATGAGCGCGGCCGCCGCCAGACCGAGGAAATTGTCATAGAGCCGGTTTTCGTCGCCGATCCCGTCACCGCCCCTGTCCCCGTTATCGACCGACGATTCCAGCGCGGAGAGGAAAGCCGCGATGGCCGGCCCGGCGGGCGCGCCGATCACTTTCCCATGGGCGGCCTCCGACTCCGGCAGCAGGGCGAGAATGTCCCTTCTCAGCACCAGCGCCGAGACGTAGTCGAAGTCCCGCCTGAATTCCAACGCGAAGGGCTGTCCGCCATCGACGAAGGAAACGCCGCCGCGCGGCACCGTCGCCACGCCGCCGGCATGGTGCAGGAACCCCGTCCCCCGGATCATCGTGCTGACGAACAGCCAGCTTTCGTCCCCGGCCGATATCTCCGCCTCTCCCCGGACGATGCGCTGACGGCGCGATCGAACGCGAAGAAAGGCCGTCGGCCCGAAGGCGCGCAGGCGGAAATCGCCCCGGAAATCATCCGGACGGAACACCTCCGTCCGCACGGGGAACACCTGGCGGGTGAGCATGTCCGACCATGCGGGGACGCGATCGGGTTCAGGAACGGTATCTGTCGACCAGCGAATATCCATGTCGCTGGAGTCCAATGCATTTTGTCGCTGGGGTCAAGGCGGGCGGCGGCGGGCTCTGGTAAGCCTGTCGGCGGGAGACAGGCAGTCAATTCAAGGGGGATGGGACGGTGAGGATTTCCAGGAGCGCGCTGGCCGGGTCGGCGGCGGCGATCGCCATGCTGTGCGGCCAGCCGGCCATTGCCGAAGAGCCGCAGGGGCAGCCGTCATGGGGCCCGCATATCGATTTCGAGGGGCGGTGGGGCGGCGACCGCAATCTGGGCGAGGTCGATCTGTTCCTGCCGCTGTGGCAGGACGGCCGCTCGCTGCTGTTCGGCGACATCCGCACCCGGCTGGACAATCAGGGCAGCCGGGAAGGCAATTTCGGCATCGGCTACCGCCGCATGCTGGACAATGGCTGGAATCTCGGCGGCTACGGCTTCTTCGATTTGCGCCGCACCGACGACGACAATCTGTTCCGCCAGGCAACGCTGGGCGTGGAGGCCTTGTCCTTCGACTGGGACTTCCGCGCCAACGCCTACCTGCCGCTGGGCGACACCTCCAAGAGCCTGCCCTCGACCGGCAGCGATCCCTATGCCGAGTTGCAGAGCGGCACCATCCAGGTGGTCACCCCCGGCGTCACCCTGCGCGAGGAACAGGCCATGGCCGGCTTCAACGTAGAGGTCGGCCGACGTGTGCCCGTGTTCCCGGCCGACAGCGGAACGCAGCTTCGCGCCTATGCCGGCTTCTATCACTTCACCGCCGACGGGGCCGAAGACGTCACCGGTCCCCGGCTGCGGCTGGAGTTGACGGTGAACGAGGTTCCGGCCTTGTGGCCGGGGGCCCGGCTGACGCTGGGCGCGGAACTCCAGCATGACGACGTTCGCGACACCGAAGGCTTCCTGCTGGCCCGGCTGCGCGTCCCGCTCTACGAGGTCGAGGACCGGCCCCGCCTGCCGGCGCCGGTGTCGCCGCGGACCCATCAGATCCGCCGCATGACCGACCCGATCGTCCGCGACATCGACATCGTCGCCCAGACCGTGACGATCGGCCAGACGCCCGAACAGCGGGAGTTCGCCGTCGACCCCCGCACCGGCCTGCCCTACGCCGCCGTCGAAAGCTTCGACGCCGCCACCGTCAGCGAAGCCGACATGCGCGCCGCCGTCAATTCCATGGACAACAGCATCATCATCCTCAATGGCGACTTCGCCGTCACCGACCCTATTTATATGGCCGACAGCCAAACACTCATCGGCGGCGGTGGGACCATGCCGGTTCAGGGCGAAACCTCCGGAACCATCGTCTCCTTCACCGCGCCGGGACAAACCGGATCGGTGAGCGGCAATCTCGGCCTGTCCGCAATCACCTATGCGGGGACAGACGGCGCACTACGCAACCTGACCATCGTGAACCATTCTCCGACAGGCGGCAGCGTTAACGGCTATGGCAACAACATCACGATCGCCGACAATCATATTGTGTCAAGCGGAAGAGGGATTTTCTTCGAGGCATCCGAACATGGCGCGATCAGTGGCAACGTCGTCCGTACAACGGGTGACGGTAACAACGGAATCGCGATCTACCAGTCCAAGGGAGTCAGAGTCAGCGACAATATTGTCACGACTTCTGGAGAGAATTCATACGGCGTCTACTTCTTCGACCACTCCGACGATGGCGTTGTCAGCGGCAACAGAATCACAACCTATAGTTCAGACGCGGATGGCATTTACTTCGAGAATTCCGATAAGGGCGTGGCGCGTGATAATGCCATCGCGACAGCCGGGGAGGATGCCGATGGCATCTATTTCCGGCAGTCTAATAACGGCGTCGCCAGCGATAATGTCATCACGACAATGGGGGATGATGCTGATGGCATCAACTTTCTAGATTCTGACAATGGCGCAGCCAGCGATAATGCCATCAGGACATCCGGCGAGAATGCGGAAGGCGTCTTTATTAGTGTGTCCAATTCAGCAGATGTGACCGGAAACAGTGTCGTCACGGGCGGCGCAAACGCCCACGGCATCGTTTTGGGTATGTCTGGCGACGGAACGATTAGCGGAAATGTGATTGTCACCCAGGGGGCGGACAGCTTCGGGATTGAGTTGGGGCCGTCCTATTCAACCACGATCGCGGAGAACAGGATACAAACCGGGGTAGCGACAGCACATGGTCTCGCCATTATCGGCGAGGCGGATGATCTTATCGTCCGCGACAACACGTTCGGGCCAATCGGGGAAGACGCCATTTCCGTCGAGGATGACGTCAGCTTCGTCCCCGACAGTTCCACCGGCAATATTGTGAGCGGGACGATTGGCGGCGCGACGTGCGACATCGACATCGGCGTGTTCGCCACGGGTACAGTTTCCTTCACCGATGGAACGCTCTGCTACCCCTGACGCCTGTACGGCGGCGGGCTCTCGCGCCCGCCGCCGGCCGTTCGGTCAGGAGACCGGGATCACCTTCGGCAGGTCCATGTCCATGATCGCCATGTGGAAATCATAGGAAACCTCGCCATCCTCGTCGTCGCGGAAGACGACGCCGATGAATTCGTCGCCCAGCATCACCTCGGCGCTGTCGTCCTTGGTCGATCGCTGGCGGATGGCGATGGTGGTGTTGCCGAACTTCTCGCGCAGATAATGCTCGACGCGAAGGACTTCGCTTTTGGTCACTGAGGCTACTCCGAAGGAATCAGAATGGTTCGGCGCGGCCCAATGGCCGCCCGTCACTCCCTATGTAAGGCCATGGGGCGGGCAAGCCAACCGTTCAGGTTTTTCCCGGGGGACAGGACGGCTTCCTAACGCAGTTCCTCACCTTGAGCTTGTCGAAAGGTGTGGGCACACATGGTTCGACAGGCTCACCATGAGGAGGAAAGCGACGCTCCTGCCTTTTCCCGTCATTCCAGCGGAGGCTGGCAACTGTGTTGTCAGGCCCAGGCTTTACGGTCTCTGAGCATGGCGTTGAGGTGGGTGAGGAGCTTTCTGGCGACGGCGATGATGGCGACTTTCTTGGTGAGT